>NZ_JBYSZA010000016.1:0-155605 GCF_058786735.1 Pseudomonas sp. FW305-7 | reverse complement strand
CGGTCGCTGCGCTCCCACGCCCGGATCAATCCCTCCGCTCAGCCTTCCGACGTCGCCCGTGGATCAAGATCAAGAGCGGTACTCGAGCTAACGCTCATTGTGTTGAGTGGGGCGGCATGCGCCGCGTGCGGGTTGTACTTATCTTCCCTGGAGCTGCCGCAGGCTGCGATCTTTTGATTTTGATTTTGCTCTTTTGTGGGAGCTGGCTTGCCAGCGATGGCGGCCTGACAGCCGACCAGTCTCTGCCAGATGAACTCAACCCCTGTGGGAGCTGGCTTGCCAGCGATGGCGGCCTGATAGCCGACCAATCTCTGGCAGATGACCTCAACCCCTGTGGGAGCTGGCTTGCCAGCGATGGCGGCCTGATAGCCGACCAGTCTCTGCCAGATGAACGCAACCCCTGTGGGAGCTGGCTTGCCAGCGATGGCGACCTGATAGCCGACCAATCTCTGGCAGGTGTACTCGGTTCACTGTGGGAGCGAGCCTGCTCGCGAAGAGGTCTGTCCAGTCAGCCGATTACTTTGGTCTGTTTAAATATGAGTCAAATAACCAGAACCTTCCCACAAGGTTTTCAGGTTGTCCGTCGGACGTGCGCTCTCTAGTCTTTGGTTGTCGCCGAAAACTCGGCGATCGGGTGTGAGAGCCCGTAGGAACTGTTAATCCAACACCAGTACCACCATAATTGCCGCCGGCTATTTGCTGCCCTGCAATTTTTATGGCGGCTGTGTGCGGGCGAACTTCGGTTCGGCCGGGCTTGTTCCTACCGGTTTCTCACTCCGCACATAGCTGCCACCACTCCGCCGCGTGAGAAACGGCTCGTGTTGGCTTTTGATTAGGAACATATCCATGACTAAGCCCGTACCCGATCCACCCCTCGAAACCCCAACCCCACTCGAAGACGCCATCCGCGCCGACGACCAGATCAAAACCCGCGAAGCCATCAAGCGCGCCCTCGATTTCTACCTCTGCCCCGAACCGGTCAAACCGCGCCAGCCCAGTACGATGTTCCTTATCCAGCCGAACATCGACACCGAAAGTCTGCTCGCCCACGCTTGCGAATCTCTGGCTTCTGCCAATGTCATGGCTGGTGACCTGGCCGACCAGCTCAGTCGCCCGCAGCGCAGTACAGCGCTGGCGATCCAGCAGATCGTCATGCTCGCCGAGCTGGCGGTAAACAGGGCGCTGGATCGGGTTGATCCGCAAACCTGATCACGCAAGAACACCGCGTCATCGTTCTTCGCGAGCAGGCTCGCTCCTGCATTTGAAATGCATTCCCCCTGTAGGAGTGAGCCTGCTCGCGATGGCGGTATAACGGTCCCCAAAAGGGACCGATCAGTCCCAATTCGGGACCCATTTGCCAACTACGCTTCTCAAGATCCGTCCCTGCTCGCGGATAAAAATTGTGTAGCCCGGGTTTTCTCTGGGCCGCTCACCCCGGAGTGTCTTGAAATGAAGCTGAAAACCGCTCTGCCGTACGTGCTTCTCTTGCTTCCACTGACATCCTTTGCCGCGCCTGGCAATCAATCCGGCGAGATCCGGTTTACCGGGCAGATCGTCGATTCCGGCTGTGAAGTCGGTCGAGTCGGTGCATTGAGTTCCAGCGAATCACGCCAGGTCGAACTCAAGCCCGGCCTGAAGCTCGACATCGATGCCTATCGCAATGCGTGCAGCCATGAAACGCTGCCAATGACCATGACCTTTGAGCCACTGAAGACTTCGACCGACAAAGGCATCGTCACCATCACGTACCTGTAAACCGTTCGGCTTGTGGCTTAAATCTTCAGCTGCCGAGTTGCGGCGCACAGGTATACTGCGCGCCTTCGCGGCTCACTGTTCGGGCCCGACTTTATGCTTTCCGGAGCTTTTATGACTTCCCCGACCCAACCGCCGGTTGACGACGCCGTGAGCGATGTCGCGGCTGAAATGGCTGACGCCAACGAAACCAAAGCCGAGATCCCGGCGTTCAAGTTCCCGTTCAAACCGGGTGAACTGGCCGCTGCCAAAGGCTCGAATCAGCCGTGGTACAAGAACGGCGCCAAGAACGGCCACACCAAGACCCCAGGCATGGCGCCGCCGGGCACCCGTCGTTCGATGGGCAAGCGCTGAGTTTCATCCCGCCTTCAGCCATCTACTGCGATTTTCCGTCGCAGTGATGGCTAAGTGCTCATCCCCTGAGCCAGATCAATATTTAACCAATGAGTGCGCTTAGAGTCAGCAGCCCTGCCGACTCCTCCAATAATACGAGCGCGCTATCCATGAAGATCAATCTCCCGGTGACCGGCCGCAACGTCGATGTTGCGCTGGATGCGAATATTCTTTCGACTACTGATCTGACCAGCGCGATCACCTACGCGAACGACGACTTCATCAATATCAGCGGTTACAGCCGCGACGAATTGCTCGGTACGCCGCATAACCTGCTGCGCCATCCGGACATGCCGGCGCAGGCGTTTGCGCATATGTGGCAGACGCTCAAGGGCGGGCGATCCTGGATGGGCATGGTGAAAAATCGTTGCAAGAACGGTGATCACTATTGGGTCAGTGCCTATGTCACACCGGTGACGCAGAACGGCGCCGCCGTCGAGTATCAGTCGGTGCGTACCCGGCCGGATGCGCGGCAAGTCGCGGCAGCGGAGCGGGCGTATGCACAGTTGCGCGGCGAGGAGGTGGCGCGTTGGCGATTGCCGAATATCGATGTGCGAGCGCGGATTACGGCGCTGGCCAGTGTGCTGCTCGGTGGGCTGTTGACGCTTGAGTCTTGGCTGCGACCGGAATTGATGGAGATTAGTGCTGCGGCGTTTGTCATCGGCAGCGGCAGTTGTGCGCTGGGCGTGCGCTGGATCCTGCGGCCGCTGGAGCGCTTGACCGAGCGTGCGCGCAAGGTGGCGGACAATCCGCTGAGCCAAGGCATTTATACCGGTCGGCGCGATGAGTTCGGGCAGATCGAGTTTGCCTTGCAGATGCTCGAAGCACAGGTTGGCGCAGTGGTGGGGCGTATTGGCGACGCGTCGCAGCAGTTGGCCGGGCATGCGGCGCAACTGGTCGATCATCTGCAAAGCAGCCATAGCAGTTCACTGGCGCAGCAGGCGGAAACCGATCAGGTCGCGGCGGCGATTCATCAGATGGCCGCCAGCGTCGCGCAGGTTGCCAGCCATGCGCAGCAGGCTTCGGTGGCGGCGGACCTGGCCGGGACGGAAACCCGCGAAGGGCATTTGCTTGTAGGTGAAAGTCGCAGCGCTGTCCTGCGGCTGGCGCAAGAGCTTGGCCGGGCGACCGAGGTCATTCATCAACTCGAAGGCCACAGCAGTGAGATCTCCGGGGTGCTGGAGGTGATCCGCAGCATCGCCGAACAGACCAATTTGCTGGCGCTCAACGCGGCGATCGAAGCGGCCCGGGCGGGGGATGCCGGGCGCGGGTTTGCAGTGGTGGCCGATGAGGTGCGCGGGCTGGCGCAACGCACGCAGCAATCGACCAACGAAATTCAGCGCATGATCAGCACCCTGCAAACCGGCGCGCGCGACGCGGTGCTGGTGATGCAGCAGAGCAGCGAGCATGTGGAAAACAGCGTCGAACAAGCGCAGCGCGCGGCGCGGGCGCTGGACGGGATCAGCGAGCGGGTCGAACAGATTACCGAGATGAGTCTGCAGATTGCGGCGGCGGTGGAGCAGCAGAGTGCGGTGAGCGAGGACATCAATCGCAACATCGTCAGCATCCGCACGGCGTGCGAGGTGACGGTGGATGAGGGGCGCGAGAGTCAGCGCAATTCCGAGGATGTGGCGGGGCTTGCGGGGGACTTGCGCTTGCTGGCGCGGGAATTCTGGGGGCGGCGGCGGGTTCGGGATTGATGTTGCCTGAACTGGCGCCATCGCTGGCAAGCCAGCTCCCACAGGTTTTGCCGGTGTTCATCTGATTGGTGCACGAGGCAAAACCCTGTGGGAGCTGGCTTGCCAGCGATGGGGCCGGTCCAGTCTCTACAAAACGCTGATCAAGCCACCCGCAACGGAATAAACGCATACGTCTGCGCCGGCTCGCTCACCACCTGCGCCCCTGCTGCCAGCACTTGCCCGGCAACATCATCCCCGGACAAATGAAACAGCCATTCACTGGCTACGTCGCTCAACGGTTGCGCACTCACCTGATCAACCACCGCCGCAAAAGCGTCCATGTTCGGCAGATATGCGGTAAACCCGTCGCCCTTAAGCGCCGTGGTACGAATCCCCAGCGCCGCACAAATCGCATCCTTGAGCCGAATGTCATCGCGATCCGCCTGCCGCGAGCGCTGGATCAGTTCGACCAGTTCCTGATCAACCAACTCGCCGCCAACAATCAACGCCGGCCCCTGTTCCCAAGACTCCGGCGGGCAGTCCTTGGCAGCCGGGTTGAGCGGGATGTGCGGATTGATTTCGGCCGGATAAATGCGACACACCAATGGCCGCCGCTCGTAGATGCGACACAGCTTGTCTTCGTCAAGATTTCGACACGGCCCGACGTTGTACGCGGCAAAGGTGATTGCCACGTGCGCATCGGTTGCGCCGCTGCGCACCACCACCGATCGCCGTTCGGCGTGTTCACGCTGCTGCGCCGGCAAGCCCAGGCCATTGCCGAGAAAGGCCTCCACCAGCACGATCACCTGACCACCATCCGCCGCCCACATTCGGGCTTCGGCGAGGGTCAGGGGCACATGGTGGTCGGTGCAGCACTTGCCGCAACCGACGCAGGAAAACGTCGTATTCATGGGACGATCAATCTTCAATCAAGGTGTTAAGCAGCGACGTAAAGCCGCCATGCAGACCGGGATCGAAGCAAATTATGCGCCATTTACCGGGTCTTGGCGGTCGGGCGGATCGAGTCCCACTCGGTGACAAACGCGGTTTTCGACTGTTTGTTGAACAGGCATAGTTCGGTGCCTTGCTGGCCTTTCATGTGTTTTTGCGGGTATTGACCTTGCAGCAACACGGCGGTGTAACCGACGCGGTCATCGAATTGCGCGGGAGTGCCGACGGGTTTGGCATTTTTCAAACCGCTGGCCTTGGTGCAACTGGCGAGGACTGTCTTGTCGTAGGCCGCCCAGGCGTCGGGGCTGGAGGCGTGGGCCTGGGAGGCGAGGGCGGTGAGGCAGAGCAGGCTGAGCAAACTGAGGGTCAGGGTTTTCATGGTGGGCGTCCTTGGGTAGTGGCCAAGGTTGGAGTATGCCTCAGGGTGAAAAGTTGTCTTTGAGGTCGCCATCGCTGGCAAGCCAGCTCCCACAAGTGTTGTGAGCGGCGCCGATCTCTGTGGGAGCTGGCTTGCCAGCGATGACGGAGTATCAGTCCGGCACAATCTCCCGGCGGACCACATACATTCCGGCACTTTCATACAACCGCTGCGCCCGAACGTTATCTTCCAGCACCTTTAAATCAACAAACCCTTCACGCCGCTGTTGAAACGCTATGAATGCATTCAGCAGCAACGCCCGGCCCAAACCTCGACCCTGAGCGCGCGGATGCACTACCAGATTCTTGATATAGGCACTGGTCCAGCACTGCGCCACACCGACGACACCCTCGGCATCCATGGCGATGAAGCACAGTTGCGGATCGTATTCCGGATCGCGTTCAAAGCGCTGCTGCCAGACCTCGAGCGCTGGGACCCGACCGCCTCCTTGTAGGTAGCCGAGTTGCATCAGGTCATGCACGGCGGGCGCCAGTTGCGGTTGGTAAGTGCTGATCTCGATACCTTTCGGCCAGACGATATCCGGCACGGCGGTGCCCAGATCCCGCCGCATCAACAAGCAATACGTCTCGCCCAAGGTTCAGTGACCGTTGGCGGCGACGTGTTTGGCCGCTTCGATCAAGCGCTGGGTCAGTTCCGGCGACGAGAACTTGGTCAACACGGCATTGGCCCCGGCCAGTCGCGCTTTTTCGCTGTTCATCGCGCTGTCGAGCGAGGTATGCAGCAGCACGTAGAGGTGAGAGAAATCCGGAGTCTCGCGCAAGGTGCGGGTGAAGGCGTAACCGTCCATCTCGGACATTTCGATGTCGGAGACGATCAGGTTGATCTGCTGCGCGGTGCCTTGCAGGTCGAGCAGGCAGTCGATGGCTTCCTTGGCACTGCGCGCGGTGTGGCATTGCAGGCCGAGGTTGCGCAGGGTGTGCACCGATTGCTGCAACGCCACCTGGCTGTCGTCGACCACCAGAATGCGTGCGTTGCCAAGGACGTCGGCGTCTTCCATGGACAGGTCGGTCGGGGCCATTTCGATCTGTGCCGGGGCGATGCTGTGGATGACTTTTTCGATGTCCAGCACTTGCACCAGCGTACCGTCCACCGAGGTCACGCCGGTGATATAGGCGCGCGAACCACCGGAGCCGAACGGCGGCGGTTTGATGTCAGTGGTCAGACAGTGGACGATTTTGCTCACTGCCTGAACGTGCAGACCCTGTTTAGAACGGCTGACGTCGGTGACGATCAGGCAACCGCCGTTCGGGTCTTCCAGTGGACGCTCGCCGATGGCGCGGCTGAGGTCGATCACCGACAGTGAAGCACCACGCAACGTGGCGATGCCTTTGACGTGCGGGTGCGACTCCGGCAGCTTGGTCAGCGGCGGGCAAGGGATGATTTCACTGACTTTCAGCAGGTTGATCGCCATCAGCTTGCCGCTGCGCAAAGTGAACAGCAGAAGCGAAAGTGAATCTGCGCGGGCTTTGGTGGAAGACATATAAACCTTCTGTGGAAAAAGGTGATGGGCGAGGGTGCAAATCGCCAGAAACTATTGATGCCGGGTTATCGGCGTCAAAAGGTTGGGCTTTAGGTTGGTTGTCGGGTGGGCAGGGATGTATCTGTGGTGAGGGGATTTATCCCCGATGGGGCGCGCAGCGGCCCTGCTCCTTATTTCAAAAGAAGGGACTGCTTCGCAGTCTATCGGGGATAAATCCCCTCACCACAGGGACTCATTCGAGCAACAGGAAGTGACTATTTCATGCCTAGGCGTTTGGCCATTCTGCCGAGGTTGGCTCTATCCAGCCCCAACTCCCGCGCCGCACTCGCCCAGTTATCCTGATTGCGCTCCAGCGCTGCAGCAATCAATCGCCGCTGATATTCCTCGGTAGCGGCGCGCAGATCCCCGCTGATCAGCGGTAAAGAAGCCACCACCCCGGCAACCGGCTCAACCGGGTTATCCACAACCTCACGCGGCAAGTCCAGATCCGCCGCACTCAAACTGAGAATCTTCGGCCTTACCTTGCAGTTGCCCAGCGCCTTCAACGCACTGCGCCCGATCAAGTGCTCCAGTTCACGCACGTTGCCCGGCCAAGTGTAGGCGAGCAGCGCTTCCTGGGCGTCGCTGTTGAGGCGCAGGCTGTTGAGGCCCATGCGTGAGCGGTTCTGTTCGAGGAAGAAGCCGCTGAGCAGCAACACATCGCGCCCGCGATCACGCAGGGCCGGCACCCGCAGCGGGTACACGCTCAGGCGATGATAGAAGTCGGCACGATAGCGACCGCTGCGCACTTCTTCGGCCAAGTCGCGATTGGTTGCGGCGATCAGGCGTACATCGACCTGATGTTCCTTGTCCGAGCCCAGACGCTGCAACTGGCCGCTCTGCAACACGCGCAGCAATTTGGCCTGCACGGTCAGCGACAACTCGCCGACTTCGTCGAGAAACAGCGTGCCGCCATTGGCCAGTTCGAATTTGCCGCGACGGTCGCTGGTGGCGCCGGTGAACGCGCCGCGCACGTGGCCGAACAGTTCGCTTTCCACCAGCGTGTCCGGCAGTGCGGCGCAGTTGAGGCTGATGATCGGCTTGTCGGCGCGCGGTGAGGCGGCGTGAATGGCCTGAGCCACCAGTTCCTTGCCGACCCCGGTTTCGCCGGTGATCAACACGGTCAGGTCGCTCCCGCCGACCAGATTGATTTCGTCCACCAAACGTTTCAGTGCTTTGCTCTGGCCGATCATTTCGCGGTTCTGCTGACCGCTGGCCTGACGGTAGACCTCGGCGCGCTGGTGTTCGTCTTCGGCACGGATCGCCAGTCGCTCGATGCGTTCGGCAGCGTTGACCGTGGCCGAGGCGAGGCTGGCGAAGGCTTGCAGGGCATCCAGTTCGATGGGTTCGAAACGCTCGGGATCAAGGGCGTCGAGGGTGATCAGGCCCCAGAGTTTTTCATCGACGAACAACGGGCAGCCGAGGCAGTCGTGGACTTCAAGGTGATCGTCGAGGCCATCAACCAGGCCGTCGTAAGGATCGGGCAAGTCGCTGTCGGCGGCGAAACGGGTTGGCCCATTCCCGGCCAGCAAAATCTCGAAACGCGGATGCTCGCTGACCTTGAAGCGCCGACCGAGGGTGTCTGCACTCAAACCATCGACCGCCAGCGGCACCAGCGATTCGCCGTCCAGGCGCAGCAGTGCGGCGGCATCGCACGGCAGCAGGGCGCGCATGGCTTCGAGCAAGCGTCGGTAACGTTCGCCCTCAGGCAATTCGCGGGACAGGTCGGAAACCAGAGGCAGCAGAGCGGTGAGCAGGGATTTGGCAGTCATTGTGTTGTAGTCAAAGAGACAAGATGTAGTCGCGATGACTATAAGGTGCTTTGGGTCGATTTGACTACGTTGTTTTTAAGCTATTGATTTATAGAGATAAATAAATTGGCACGGAAACTGATAAACCCAAGGTAACTTTTTATCGAAGCTCAGGAGTCACCCCATGCTTAGCGTCCAGGATCGTGCCATCGTCAAATCCACCGTGCCTCTGCTGGAAAGCGGTGGTGAAGCGCTGATCACCCACTTCTACCGGATGATGCTCGCCGAATACCCGGAAGTTCGCCCATTGTTCAACCAGGCGCATCAGGCCAGCGGCGATCAGCCCCGGGCTTTGGCCAACGGCGTGTTGATGTATGCCCGTCACATCGATCAGCTCGACCAGTTGGGTGATCTGGTGGCGAAGATCATCAACAAGCATGTCGCTCTGCAAATCCTGCCGGAGCACTACCCGATCGTCGGTGCCTGCCTGTTGCGCGCCATCTCCGAAGTGCTCGGCGAAGAAATCGCCACGCCAGAAGTGATGAGTGCGTGGGGCGCGGCATACGGACAACTGGCCGATATCCTGATCGGCGCCGAAACGGCGATCTACGACCAGAAAGAACAAGCCGTCGGCGGCTGGCGCGGGGCGCGCGAGTTCATCGTCGCGGCCAAGGTCGAGGAGAGCGCGGAAATCATTTCGTTCTACTTCGAACCGGCCGACAAAGGTCCGATCCTCGCGGCTGAGCCCGGCCAGTACATCGGCATGAAACTGATCCTCGACGGCGAGGAAATCCGCCGCAACTATTCGCTGTCAGCGCTGGCAAACAAAGGTCAGTACCGCATCAGCGTCAAGCGTGAACCGGGTGGCCGTGCTTCCAATCACTTGCACGATCAACTGCATGTCGGCGCAAGCATTCAGCTCTTCCCGCCATCGGGCGAATTCACCCTGACTGCCAGCGACAAGCCGTTGGTGCTGATCAGCGGCGGCGTCGGCATCACGCCAACCTTGGCGATGCTGGAAGCGGCGCTGGAGACTGAACGTCCGGTGCACTTTATCCACTGCGCGCGCAATGGCAGCGTGCATGCGTTCCGCGACTGGATCGACGGCCTGGCCGAGCGTCATCCGCAACTCAAGCGCTTCTACTGCTACGCCGAAGACGATGGTGTGAGCCCAGCGGCGGACAAGGTCGGGATGTTGAGTCAGGAGTTGCTCGGCGAGTGGTTGCCCCAGCAGCGTGATGTCGATGCTTACTTCCTTGGGCCGAAGGGGTTCATGGGGGCGATCAAGCGCCATCTGAAAGCGCTGGGCGTGCCGGAGCAGCAGAGCCGTTACGAGTTCTTCGGGCCGGCTTCTGCTCTGGAATAATTCCTGAGACCGAGTCGTCTGCATCGCGGGCAAGCCCGCTCCCACAGGATTTGTGGCGTGCACAGAGTTTGTGAACGACGCTGGAACCTGTGGGAGCGGGCTTGCCCGCGATTGGCCGTTACACGGTCTTGATTCTTAAAAAGTGTTTAAAGGTTAATCGTTTCTTAACCGGTTTATCGTTTATTCCCCGATGCTGATGATAGGCGCTCGTTCGTTTACCTGATCAGGATCGCCATCATGTCGCACCTCACCTTCGTCCGTCGTATCAGCTTCGCTGCCCTGAGCCTGTCGGCCACTTTGCTGGCCAGCCCGTTTGCTTCTGCCGAATCTGCCTTGATCACACCGCAGACCCTGATTGTCGATCAGAGCCTGCCCAAGGCACAGGCTGCAGCCGTGGAACTGGCAGCACGGCGTTACGGCAGTTTCTGGAACAGTGGCGAAGAGGCACTGGCCACGGCCGCCTTGTCGCCGCAGTTTGTCGACAAGACGCCGCCCGAAGGCCGGGTGCAGGGGCCGACGGGGCCGTTGCTGGCGTCGAAGTTCTTTCGCACGGCGGTGCCGGATTTGAGCTGCGACATCGAGCAAATGATCGTCGCCGGAGATCGCGTGGTGGTGCATCTGCACTTTCGCGGGCATTTCACTGGCACGTTCAAGGCTCTCAAAGGGCAGGGCCAGCGTGTAGACTTCCGGGCAACCGATATCTATCAGATCGACAACGGTCGCATCGCGGCCAATTGGCATATCGAAGACAACATCAGCCTGATGGCGCAACTGCAAGCGCAGCCGCCGGCCAGCTGAACCATGGACATACAAGGGAAACGCGATGAGCGAGGAAACGATTCGATTGGGACGTGAGCGGCGCTTTCTGGTGCTGCTGGGCATTATCTGCCTGGCATTGATCGGTGGCGCGCTGTACATGCAGATCGTGCTCGGCGAGGCGCCGTGCCCACTGTGCATCTTGCAGCGTTATGCATTGCTGCTGATCGCGCTGTTCGCCTTCATTGGCGCGGCCATGCGCACGCGGCGCAGCATCACCGTGTTTGAAGTGCTGGTGGTGATTTGTGCGATAGCCGGGGCCGGTGTGGCCGGGCATCACGTGTACACCCAGTTCTATCCGGCGGTGAGCTGCGGCATCGATGTGTTGCAGCCGATTGTCGATGATCTGCCGCTGGCGAAGATCTTCCCGCTGGGTTTCCAGGTCGACGGTTTCTGCTCGACGCCGTACCCGCCGATCCTCGGCCTGTCGTTGGCGCAATGGGCACTGGTGGCATTTGTATTGGTGGTGATCCTGGTGCCGCTGTTGACCTCGCGTAACCGAAAAGCACTGCGCTGAATCAACTATTCGGCGCATTGGCCGATACAGAAAACGCCTCGATTTGCGTATCAGCAAATCGGGGCGTTTTGCATTTCAGAGTGTTTGTGAAAACACCGTGACGAACGGCAAGGGAGGGTGTGACAGGTGTGCGACATGTTGTCACACACGCCGTGTCGCAGGTCTCTTCAGTGACGCGGATTGGTGTGCTGTTACAAAAAAGGATTGGTCTGTTTCGGTGTTTTTGCGCTTTTGCACGTGTGTGCCAGATCAGGCAGTTTTAACAAGACCTGGCAGATGGCCAAAAGCCTTGGGGTATCGGGCTTTGCGCTGATCGGGCCAGCAGAAAATGCCTTCAGAGCTGTCTGAACTGAGGCGGGTACACCTACAAAATTTGGTGTTTTTGTTGAGAATCGATTTCGATAACATGCGGCACTTTTGCAAAAATGGCGATGGATTGTTGCTCGAACGGATAAAAATTATTTCGGGATAAGACATGGTGTATAGGGCGCTACCTATCTACAATCGCCCGCACTGAATTCCCGGCACTGTTCAGCCTTTATTAAGGAGCGAGCAGGAAGTCGGGTGTCGAGCAAGTCGTGAGGCTTTCAAGACACCCAGGTGTCGGTGCCTTCCAACTTTCCGCACCAAATGGAATTGGTCTGTAACAAGGCCTTTGACCACGAATTCGAATAAGAACTGACCGCTGTCCCAGGTTTTGTCGAGCGTCTGACGCGCGACGGGCGGCCCTTATTCAATCCAAAGAAAATGCCAACCCTTGGCAGGGTGAAGTGTTGGCGATCAAAACCCAACTGCATTGCGCAAGCTGCTTTAGAGGTCGTGAGATGAGTAAAAACAGGTACCCCAGATTACTAGGCCTAGTGCCGCTGCTCGGCACGTTGTTGCTGGGAGGCTGCAACATGACCTTGCTCAATCCAACGGGCCAGGTCGGCCTGGAACAGCGCAACCTGATCATCACCGCCACGCTGCTGATGCTGTTGGTCGTTGTGCCGGTTATCGTCATGACCTTCCTGTTCGCCTGGAAATACCGCGCGTCGAACAAGAACGCTGTCTACACCCCGAAATGGTCGCACTCGACCAAAATCGAAGTGGCAGTCTGGACCATCCCGGTTCTGATCATCATTGCCCTGGGTTACATCACTTACATCTCGACCCACGAACTGGACCCTTATCGTCCGATTCAATCCGACGTCAAGCCTGTGACCATCGAAGTGGTCGCGCTGGACTGGAAGTGGCTGTTCATCTACCCGGAACAAGGCATCGCCACGGTCAACAAGATCGTGTTCCCGGCGCACACGCCAATCAACTTCAAGATCACCTCTGACGCTGTGATGAACTCGTTCTTCATCCCGGGTCTGGGCGGCCAGATCTACGCGATGGCGGGCATGCAGACCAAGCTGCACCTGATCGCTGACCGCAACGCTGAAATGGACGGTATCTCCGCCAACTACAGCGGCGCGGGTTTCACCGGCATGAAGTTCAAAGCTATCTCCACCACTCAGGAAGATTTCGACGCCTGGGTAAGTGAAGTCAAGAAGTCACCTAAACAGCTTGATCAAGCTGAATACGCAGCCCTTGCCAAGCCAAGCCAGAACAACCCAGTCGAGCTCTACTCCTCGGTCACGCCGAACCAGTTCCAGATCATCGTCGACAAGTACGAAGGTATGAAGCCGGGCAAGCCGCTGAAGCACGAGAAGAAAGAGAAAGAAGTGGCGGCCACGGAAATTGACTCGAGTTCGCATTCAGCTGCCGGGGCAGAGGAGTAAACGATGTTTGGTAAATTAAGTTGGGAAGCAGTCCCATTCCACGAGCCGATCGTGATGGTGACCATCGCCATGATCGCCCTCGGTGGTCTGGCGCTGTTCGCTGCAATCACCTACTTCAAGAAGTGGACTTACTTGTGGACCGAGTGGCTGACGTCGGTCGACCACAAGAAAATCGGCGTGATGTACATCATCGTCGCCATGGTCATGCTGCTGCGCGGTTTTGCCGACGCCATCATGATGCGTACCCAGTTGGCCATGGCCACCGAGGGTTCGCCTGGCTACCTGCCACCTGAACACTATGACCAGATCTTCACCGCTCACGGTGTGATCATGATCATCTTCATGGCGATGCCATTCTTCACCGGCCTGATGAACCTTGCAGTGCCGCTGCAGATCGGCGCGCGTGACGTTGCGTTCCCGTTCCTGAACTCCCTGAGCTTCTGGCTGCTGGTGTCCGGCGTTGTGCTGATCAACCTGTCCCTGGGCGTCGGCGAATTCGCCAAGACCGGTTGGGTTGCTTATCCACCGCTGTCGGGTCTGCAATACAGCCCTGGCGTGGGCATGGACTACTACATCTGGGCGCTACAGCTATCCGGGTTGGGTACGACGCTAACGGGGGTCAACTTCCTCGCGACCGTGCTGAAAATGCGTACCCCTGGCATGAAACTGATGGACATGCCGATCTTCACCTGGACCTGCACCTGGGCAAACGTTCTGATCGTGGCTTCGTTCCCGATCCTGACCGCTACCCTGGCACTGCTGACTCTTGACCGTTACATGGATTTCCACATTTTCACCAATGAACTTGGTGGCAATCCAATGATGTACGTCAACCTGTTCTGGGCCTGGGGCCACCCTGAGGTTTACATCCTGATCCTGCCGGCATTCGGCATCTTCTCGGAAGTGATCTCGGCGTTCACCGGCAAGAAACTGTTCGGCCACCACTCGATGATCTACGCCTCGGGCGCGATCTCGGTACTGGGCTTCATGGTTTGGCTGCACCACTTCTTCACCATGGGTTCGGGTGCGAGCGTCAACGCCTTCTTCGGTCTGGCGACGATGCTGATTTCCATCCCGACGGGTGTGAAGCTGTTCAACTGGCTGTTCACCATCTACCAGGGCCGTCTGCGCTTCACCAGCCAGGTGATGTGGACTCTGGGCTTCATGGTGACTTTCGCCATCGGCGGCATGACCGGCGTACTGCTGGCCATCCCGGGTGCTGACTTCGTTCTGCACAACAGCCTGTTCGTGATCGCGCACTTCCACAACGTGATCATCGGCGGTGCGGTATTCGGTTACATCGCAGGTTTCGCGTTCTACTTCCCGAAAGCGTTCGGCTTCAAGCTGCACGAAGGCTGGGGTAAAGCAGCGTTCTGGTTCTGGATCTCGGGCTTCTTCGTCGCGTTCATGCCGCTCTATGCACTGGGCTTCATGGGCATGACCCGTCGTCTGAACGCCACCACCAACCCTGAGTGGGTACCGTACCTGTACGTTGCCATGTTCGGTGCGGTGATGATCGCTGTGGGTATCGCCTGCCAGCTGATCCAGCTGTACGTGTCGGTACGTGACCGCAACAAGCCAGAGAACGTTTGCGATCACGGTGACCCGTGGAATGCACACACCCTGGAATGGTCGACTTCGTCGCCACCTCCGTTCTACAACTTCGCTGTGCTGCCTAAGGCTGACTGCATCGACCCGTTCACCGAAGCCAAGGAAAACGGTACCGCGTACCAGCGTCCGGCCAAGTACGAGCCGATCCACATGCCGAACAACACCGCCACTGGCGTAGTGATGGGCGCACTGTTGACCGTCTTCGGTTTCGCGATGATCTGGCACATCTGGTGGTTGGCGATCGCCAGCCTGGCCGGCACTGTCATCTACTTCGTGATCCACGCTGCACGTGACGACCAGGGCTATATGGTTCCGGTTGAAACGATCGAGCGCATCGAAGCCGAGCAGCACAAGCGTCTGGTCGCGGCAGGGAAAATCCCGGCCGGTGCCACCCGTGTTGAAACCTCGTTGGAACAGGCTTAAACCATGTCGAATTTAGTGACCAATGCCGGACACGCCCATGGTGAACATGGGCACGATGACCATCACCACGATTCGGGCGAGATGACCGTATACGGTTTCTGGCTCTACCTGATGACCGACTGCATTCTGTTTGCGTCGATCTTCGCGGTGTACGCAGTACTGGTAAACAACGTAGCCGGTGGCCCGTCGGGCCACGACATCTTCGAACTGCCATACGTGCTGGGCGAAACCGCTCTGCTGTTGTTCAGTTCGATCACCTACGGCTTCGCCATGCTGGCGTTGTACAAAGGTAAAAAGCAGCAGGTTCTGGGCTGGTTGTTCATGACCTTCCTGCTCGGCGCAGGCTTTATCGCCATGGAGATCAACGAGTTCCACCTGCTGATCTCCGAGGGCTTCGGTCCTAGCCGTTCGGGCTTCCTGTCCGCGTTCTTCACCTTGGTCGGTACCCACGGTCTGCACGTGTCTGCGGGTCTGATCTGGATGGGCATCATGATGTACCAGGTCAACAAGCACGGCCTGACGGCGACCAACAAGACCCGTCTGAGCTGCCTGAGCCTGTTCTGGCACTTCCTGGACGTGGTGTGGATCTGCGTATTCACCGTTGTTTACCTGATGGGGACTCTGTAATGGCTAATGCACACTCCCATGACAGCCATGATGCTGGCCACGGCAGCGTAAAGTCGTACGCCATCGGCTTCATCCTGTCGGTGATCCTGACCGTCATCCCGTTCGGTCTGGTGATGTACCCGAGCCTGCCGAAGGCCACCACACTGGCAATCGTCCTGCTGTTCGCAGTGATCCAGGTGATCGTTCACCTGTATTACTTCCTGCACCTGGACCGTTCGGTGGCTCAGCGTAACAACGTGATCGCGTTCGTCTTCACGGCCATCGTGATCCTGCTGCTGGTTGGCCTGTCGTTGTGGATCATGTTCAGCATCCACACGTTCATGATGGCGAAGTGAGGTAAGACCCGATGTCGCTCAAGCACTTTATCCAAATCACCAAACCGGGGATCATTTTCGGTAACGTGCTTTCTGTGGCAGGCGGGTTTTTCCTGGCCTCGAAAGGGCATGTCGATCTGGCGGTGTTTCTGGCTGCCATGATCGGTACATCCCTGGTTGTCGCCTCCGGTTGCGTGTTCAACAACTGCATCGACCGCGACATCGACCTGAAGATGGAACGCACCAAGAACCGGGTGCTGGTGCAGGGCTTGATCTCCCTGAAACTGGCCCTGGTCTACGCGACCATCCTTGGTGTTCTCGGCGTTGCATTGTTGTACAAGGTGGCCAACCCGTTGGCCGCCCTGTTCGCGGTAATCGGCTTCGTGATCTACGTCGGCTTCTACAGCCTGTACCTCAAGCGCAAGTCGGTTCACGGCACGCTGGTGGGCAGTCTGTCGGGCGCCATGCCGCCAGTGATCGGTTACGTCGCCGTAACCAACAGCTTCGACATGGCCGCGCTGACGTTGCTGGTGATGTTCAGCCTGTGGCAGATGCCGCATTCCTACGCCATCGCGATCTTCCGCTTCAACGATTACCTGGCCGCATCGATTCCGGTGCTGCCAGTGAAGCGCGGAATTGAAGTGGCCAAGAAGCACATCCTGCTCTACATCCTGGCGTTCCTCGTGGCGACCTTGATGCTGACCTTCAGCGGTTACGCCGGCATGAGCTACCTCGCCGTCGCCGCGGCCATGGGCATGTACTGGTTGTACATGGCCTGGACCGGCTACAAGGCAGTGGATGACACGGTCTGGGCACGCAAGCTGTTCGTCTTCTCGATCTTCACCATCACCGCCCTGAGCGTCATGATGTCTCTGGACTTCAAGGTGCCGAGCGAGCTACTGCTGACGTACGCGCCGTAAGGCTCAAAGGCTTGAAGAAAAACCCCGCACATTGAGAGATGTGCGGGGTTTTTTATTGGGTGAATCATGCTGAATCGAGGTGACACCATCGCGAGCAGGCTAGCCCCCACAGGGGATTTGTGAACGACGCCAATCAAATGTGGGAGCGAGCCTGCTCGCGATGGCGTGCGCCGCCGATTTCGAAGGTTGCGGAGTACTTTCAAAAGACCTAGATTTGGATCCAGTGATAGCGCCATGCCATTCCCTCGGCGCTCAACTGTTCTACTCCGCGATATTTCACGCATCGATTCAGAGGCTGGGCGAAATGACTGAGAGGATGACCTGCGACGAGCGCTTCATTGCCCTGGCACAAGAGCTGAATTACGACATCTATGGCGAGAACACCGCCGGCGGCAATTACGCGCCGTTGATCCGTCATCGCGATGAGTTGTACATCAGCGGCATGGTGCCGCGTACTCACGGCAAGATTCAGTACCCGGGTCGGGTGGGTCTGGAGTTGACCCTCAAGGATGCCCAGGCTGCTGCGAGCATCAGTGCGATGCGTTGTCTGGCGCTGATCGTCGATGCAGTCGGTTCGCTGGACAAGATCAAGGCGTTGCTACGGGTCACTGTGTACGTGAAGTCGACGCCGGACTTTGTTGACCTGAGCGAAGTGGCCAACGGTGCATCGGATGTTTTCAGCCATGTGCTCGGCGATGCCGGCCGGCACACGCGCACCACGGTCGGTGTGTATCAGTTGCCGAAGAATGCGGCGATCGAAGTCGACATGATTGCGGCATTGCACTCCGACGCATAATTCCCAAGCCGAAAACCAAAAAGCCCCGCCTGAATCTCAGTGCGGGGCTTTTTCGTCAGCGCCGAAATATTACTGCGCGGCGATGCTGTAGCCATCGAACGCGGTCTGCTGTTGCAGGGCGGTGATGATGTTCTTGCGGTTGATCGCGTGTTCGGTGCCGGCGTTGTCGAGGAAGGTTTCGCCCTCCAGCTCGGCTTCTTCGCCTTCACCGACGAAGGTGAAACCGAGGAACTCCAGCGCTTCGCGGTCAACGCTCAAGCGCGAACGTGGAGTGCGCAGCGGCAAGGTCACACTGGCGCCGTCCTTGCTGATGGTGAAGATTTCGAGTTCTTTCTTCTTGGCAGCCTTGCTCTTGCCGCCGCTCGGGTTGCTGATCGCCTGATGGGTCTGATTCAGGACTTTCAGCGCGAGACCGTAAACGATTTCCTGGAAGGCCGGATCGTCCTTGAAGCAGGACAGGATGCGGCCGATCGAGAACTTGCTGCTCAGGTCTTCAAGTGCGGCGATGTCGGCGGCTTCGGCATCTTTCAGAGCCTTGAGTTCGCCCATCAGTTCATAGGCCTTGTCGTCATCGAAGCTGTCGTGGGCCTGACGGATCGCGGCGCGCAGCTCGCGAATCTGGTCGCTTTCGCGGTTCGACTGAAAAGCGTCGAGGACCATCTCGCTGATGATTTTGGCTTGTGGCAGGTGTTGTGAAAGATTGATGGAGTTTTCGTATTCCGCTTTGGACGATTCGGTAACGACGGATTCAGCGGTGTTGAAATCGGACATTGAAATTTCACTACTTTTTAACTTGAGTGGAGATGAGAAAGCACAGGGCTTTTTCAGGCCGACTAATTTAGGGGAGCGGGGCGGCGTTGTCACGGAGCAACGGGCTGGCGGTCGAGTTTTTTACCGCTGACTCATCAAGCACCCAGAGGCGGGCGTTGCGCCTGAAGCGTTCGCAGCAGCCAATAGAACTTAAGCGAGCGGGTGCTGATCAATCCGCAGACAAATCCCGACGCTACAGCCTTGAGCAACAACATGCCCGCTTCGGTAGTGCGGTCCGGGTGCACGTCATCCTGGTAGCCGAAGTAGTAGTTCACCGCAAAAAACAGCAGCAACAACACCAGTGCTTTCCAGGTCCCCGGCACGATTAATCCGGTTTCCGGGTCGTCGAGCTCTAAGCCCTTGCGGGAAAAGATCAGCCATGCCGACAGGGCACCGAGGGTCAAAGCGATCAACCAGCCGCCCAGCGTCAAACCGGGATCAACCGACAGGTTCAGCGAAAGCAGCGACCAGACCAGCAGGACCAGCGGCGTCGACAGCAGCGAAAACCGGGTCTCGTGCTGAGGCTTGCGAGCCTTCAGGCCGAAATACACCATGATCAGAAAAACCACATAAACCCACAGGGGGGTGTTTTGCAAAATGGCGAGCATCGCGCAGCGTCCTTGCTGAAAAAAGAGGGGAGATCATAGCTGGTGTCATAGCGTTAAGGGTTACTTCAGTCGTGGGCGCTCCATCGCAATCAGCGACGTTTGAAAACCCAGGCGGGCAAAAAACGCCTCGGCGCCTTCACGGCCTGCACGCAGCACCCAGGTGATGTCGGGGTTATCCCCCATGACGTGCTCAACCAATGCCCGGCCAATGCCTTCGCGTCGATGCTGCACGTCGACCACGACCATCGACAGATAACCGTTGGATAAACCATCGCTGATACCGCGGGCGAAACCTGCGATGCATGTGCCTTTGAGGGCAATGGCCGTGCGTTGGGAGTTGGCGATGAGCTGTGCAAAGTCTTCGCTTGAACCGGTTCGATGGCCCCATCCATGCTGGCCGAGGAACAGGCGCACTGATTCCACTTCGGCGGGCAATAGATCGCGTACGGTCAGGTAGTTGTTCATCGGTGGGTCGACTCCTTGTCGCGGACGTGGTGAGTTAGAGGAACTAGGATCTGCCCCATGCCTGCATCGCGAAATCGACGAAGCGCCGCAGCTTGGGCAGGCGATAACGATCCGGGGCATACAACAGGTGTAGAGGTCGGCTCGGGGGTTGGTAGTCGGGGATGACCGTCACCAGTCGGCCATCGCGCAAATCCTCTTCCACCAGGGCATCGGGCAGCATCACGATGCCCATGCCCGTACGTGCCGCCTGATGCAGGCCGGCGGAGCTGTTGATCAGCATCGGCCCGCTGACGTCGACCATGATTTCGCCGTCCGGGCCGCTGAGGCGCCAGCGCTTTTCCACCGATTGCCAGTCATCGCCGGTGGGGTAGGCAAAGGACAGGCAGTCATGCTGTTGCAGGTCTTGTGGCGTCAGCGGCATGCCTCGTCTTGCGACATACTCCGGCGCCGCGCAGACGGTCAGGGTGTAGTCGATCAGGGGCCGGGCTATCAAGTTGGACTGTTCGAAGTGACCCAGGCGGAAGGCGACGTCGAGGCCGCTTTCCAGCAGATCCGGGCGGCTATTGGTCAGTACCACGTCGAGTTTGACCTTCGGCCATTGCAGGGAAAATTCACTCAGCGCTGGCGCCAGGCGCTCAACGCCGAATGTCAGGGGAGCGGTAATGCGCAGAATGCCACGAGGCTCATCAAGGGCCTGCTCGGCGAGGCGTTCAGAGTCAGCCAACAGTCCCAGCACTTCGAGGCAGCGCTGGTAATAGACGCTGCCGAACTCGGTCAGTCGCTGGCGCCGCGTGGTGCGTTGCAGCAGTTGCACGCCGAGCCGTTGCTCCAGCGCGCGCAGGTGATTGCCTACCATCGTCGTCGACATGTCGCACTGCAACGCGGCCGCCGTCATGCTCCCCGATTCGACCACTTTGACGTAGACGCTCATCGACTGAAACAGGTCCATTATCAAGTCCGGCTTTTAAATGATTGAAGTTTTACCGAGTTTATCCAGTTCTGGTGGCTAACCATACTGCGAGCACACCGACCTTCACTGGAGTTTGAAGTCATGACCGCCGCGCTGATGAACACCTACCAACCACTGGCCCTGAGTTTCACCAAAGGCTTGGGCACGCGCCTGTGGGATCAGGCCGGTCGCGAGTATCTGGACGCGGTCGCCGGGGTGGCGGTGACCAATGTCGGCCACTCGCACCCGCGCATCGTTTCGGCGATCAGCGAACAGGCGGGATTGCTGCTGCATACGTCCAATCTGTACAGCATCGATTGGCAGCAACAGTTGGCCAACCGGCTGACTGAGTTGTCGAGAATGGACAAGGCGTTCTTCAACAACTCCGGGGCCGAGGCCAACGAAACCGCTTTGAAGCTGGCGCGGTTGTACGGCTGGCGCAAGGGCATTGAGCAGCCGCTGGTGGTGGTGATGGCCAACGCGTTTCATGGCCGCACACTTGGTACGTTGTCCGCCAGTGATGGGCCGGCGGTGCGTCTGGGTTTCAACCAATTGCCGGGGGATTTCGTCAAAGTGCCGTTCGGTGATCTTGCGGCGCTGGAGCAAGCACAGCGCAAGCACGGTGAGCGGATCGTCGCGATTCTGGTGGAACCGATTCAGGGGGAAAGTGGTGTGCAACTGGCACCGCCGGGTTATCTGAAAGCCTTGCGTGAACTATGCAACCGGCATGCGTGGCTGCTGATGCTTGACGAGATCCAGACCGGTATCGGCCGCACGGGCCAGTGGTTTGCGTTTCAGCATGAAGGCATTGTCCCGGATGTCATGACCCTGGCCAAAGGACTCGGCAATGGCGTGCCGATCGGTGCATGCCTGGCGCGGGGCAGGGCGGCGGATCTGTTCACGCCCGGCAGCCATGGCAGTACGTTTGGCGGTAATCCGCTGGCCTGTCGGGTGGGCTGCACGGTGCTGGAAATCATTGATGAGCAAGGCTTGTTGGAAAATGCGCGGGTGCAGGGTGAGCGTCTGTTGAGCCTGTTACGCGCAGAACTCGCGGATGACCCGAATGTGCTGGCGATTCGTGGTCAGGGTTTGATGATCGGCATCGAGTTGAAACAGCCGATTCGTGACCTGACGCTGATCGCGGCGCGGGATCATGGGCTGCTGATCAACGTCACGCGCGGCAAGACCATACGGCTGCTGCCGCCGCTGACGATTGATGAGCGGGAGGTGGGGATGATTGTCAGAGGTGTGGTGCGGGCACTGACCGCGCATTGACGGCTTGCAAGTAGCACTGTAGGAGCGAGCCTGCTCGCGAAGGCGGCCTATCAGTCGGCATCTGTGCTGGATGATTGATCGCTTTCGCGAGCAGGCTCGCTTCCGCAATCA
The DNA here is from genome assembly GCF_058786735.1 of Pseudomonas sp. FW305-7. Lineage (NCBI taxonomy): Bacteria > Pseudomonadati > Pseudomonadota > Gammaproteobacteria > Pseudomonadales > Pseudomonadaceae > Pseudomonas > Pseudomonas sp. FW305-7. Next base: position 133,747 of record NZ_JBYSZA010000016.1, on the reverse strand, counting down.
CAGTGCAAGGTCTTAGTCCGGGTATTCCGACAAATCCGGCGCCAGCATCCGTGTCTTCGCCGCTCCATTGGAATTGTGCTGAATGATCTCGCGTGGCTGGCCTTGCTCGTTGAAAAACACCTGACCGATCCCCGCTGAGTTCCACAGTCGTTCACCTGCCTCGGCATGTTCTGGTGTGTACGGCACGATGCGCATACGTCGACGTTTGGTCAGCCAGTTCAGTGGCGAGCGCGGTGAGTAGAGCCAGCGGTTGAGACGGTCGAACCACTCCAGCAGGGTTTTCGGAAACTCGTTCTTGATCCCGCTGCTGGTGATCTGCCAGATCCGTGGGCCGGCCTTGCGGTGTCGGATAAGTACTTCGTAGACGAAGGAATAATGCACATCGCCGGACAGCACCACGTAGTTACCCGGCGTACGTGTGTGTCGGAAAATATTCAGGATCACCTGCGCGGCGCCACGATGGGCCATCCAGTTTTCGGCATCCACCAGCAGTGGGTAACCGCACCAGCTGAAGACCTTTTGCACCGTTTCAATCAGCTTCACACCAAAAATCGGCGCGGGCGAAACGATGATCGCCGACGGGTGATCGAGCAGCTCTTGCTGCAGTTCGCTCAAGGCTTCCCAGTCGAGCAGACCCGACGGTTGCTTGAGCGTCATTTCGCTGCGCCAGCGTCGGGTACGCGTGTCAAGCACGACCAGCGCCGGGCTGGTCGGCATCACGAAGTGCCAGTTCTGAAAGCGCAGCAAGTCATCGATCAGTTCGTCCTGCACCGGGCTGTCGAGGTAATGGTCATCGCCACTGGCGGCCAGGCGTCGGGTTTTCTCCAGTACATCCTTGAAGGCATCCGGGTTATTGCCCCAGCCCTGGCACAGCATGTAGGCAATCAGCGCGTTGCCGATGATGCGTTTGGAGAAAGGATGGCCGTAGGCCGTTTCCTCCCATTGCGCGGAAAGGTTCCAGTCATCGGTGATGTCGTGATCGTCGAAAATCATCAGGCTCGGCAGATGCGCCAGCACTCGGGCGACGTTGTCCAGGCCTGCCTTGAAGGCGTCGATCCGGGTCTGTTCGAGTGCATATCGCTTGAGGCGATCCGGCGTCAGTAGCGGAGGCTGCGGATTGATCAGTGTCCACGCAACCGGTGACCACACCAGCAAGTACATCGCCATGATTTCGGCAAACGTCACCAGGTGATTGTCGGCGCTGCTGCTGGTGAAAATCGGCTTACGCGCACCGCCGAAAAATCGCTCGCGCAACGTCTCGTTGCTCTCCAGAGCCGGTAACAAATCCGCACGGTGGTAGTAACTGGCCGGGTGTTCGTAGAGTTTCGCGCTGTCGCTGACCACGGCACCTTCGAGGTGTTCGTCGAGCAGGCCGAGGCGCTCGATCAAGGCATGGATCGCCCGCAGCATCGGGCCGGCTACGTCATCGGCGTAGACCTGATCGCCACTCATCATCAACAGCACCGGGCGTTGTTGCGGGTCGGTTTGCGCCGCCAGCAGTTGATCGACACACAGCAAACCATCCGCCGCCGGGTGATGCGGCTTGCGGCAGGAGCCGTGGAGCAACTGATCTATCCGTGAACGCAGGACAAAGTTCGGGCGGGTGGTATCGGCATAAAGCAGGTGCGGCGCCCAATCTGCTATGCCTTTTTCGTCATCGATCAGCAAGTCGTAGTCGATAAAGGTGTCGAAGGGCAGGGCGCTATCGAGTGTGATATCGATGAGGTGAACGAACGCCCGACTGCCTACGGGAATGACTGTGCAATTCTCTACATCGAGCGGAATGTCTCCTACACCCTGCAAGCGCAAAGTCAGCGACAGAGGACGCGTACCGACCAGCCACATCACCAGTCGTGTCGGCTCCAGCCGTCGCAGCAGCGGGCCGGCCAAAACAGCAGGCAGGGAGTTCAGGTCATCAAGTGTTGGAGACATCCGGGTCAAAGCTCAAGGCGCACAGGCCGGCGATGATAGCGCAGCCGGCGCCTTGATCCCTTAAACGAGGCTTAAGAGTCGCTCTTCTTCAACTTCAGATCGAGCAGTCGCCACACAGCCTTGCCGGCATCGTTGCCGTCCAGTTGCTGCACTGAACAATCAAAATGGTAGCGGACATCGTCGCCCAACATGTTGCGGGCAGTGGCGGTACTGCTGACGGTGTAGGTCTGATCCTTGAAGCGCTGGCTGCTGGCGTCCCGGGCACTCGAGATCACCGTCGACGCTGAAAAACGCATGGCACTCTTGATGAAGGGCTCGCAAATCATGAAAGCCATCAAGGATTTGTCGGCATTCGGATTGCTGCCGGCCAATCGGCGCAAAACGGCGAAGTCGTTGCTCACGTTATCCTTGAAGTCCTTCTCTGCCAGTGCGGCCGGCAGACGTTTGCTGAAGTTCGGCAGTAAAGCGGATTCGGGCGGCGAAGGCTCATTCTGTGGACTGCTGGCGACATAGGCCGGAAGGTTTTCAGTTGCAGTTGCAGTTGCAGTTGCAGTTGCAGTTGCAGTTGCAGGTGCAGGTGCTGGTGCAGGCGGCACGACTGTAACGGGGGGCGGCGTCGGAGCCGGTTCTGGGGCAGGTTCAGCTTCAGGCATCACTGCAACAGGCTCGACCTTTTGAGTGACAGTCTCTTGAATCTGCTTTTGCGCAGTTTTGCGCTCCGGCACGAACAGCGAGAACGTGATGGAGAACACCACAATGCCGACAATAAAACCCGCCCCCGCACCGAGAACGTTGCCGACAAACAGATTCCAGTTACCGCGGTTCTTCACCACCCAGCGCCACATGAAACCCCATGCCGCCAGAAATGCGAGTAGACACAGAAACTCCATTCGATCCTTTCCTTAACCTGCAAAAACCTTGAAACAGCGCGTGCTGATGAGCCGCGCTGAAGATGGACGGCAAGATAACAAAATAGTAGCGTCGCGCCACGCTCTTCATCGGCGTAACGGACTTTGATGAGGACGGGATCTTTCTCAACCAAAGGATGGACAGATGATCGACTTCAACAACAAAGGTTTCTTCAAACTCAAGCAGAACGACGAATACGCCGAGCGTGTGACGGCATTGCTGCTGGAAGGCGAAGAGGTGATCGATTCCTACAAAGCCATGCGCGACGGCGTGGTGTTCACCAACAAACGCATCATCGCGGTCAATGTGCAGGGCATCACCGGCAGCAAGAAGGATTTCACTTCACTGCCGTACAAGAACATCGTCGCGTACTCCGTGGAAACGTCGGGCACGTTCGATCTGGACTCGGAGCTGGAGATTTATTTTTCTTCGCTGGGAAAGGTGAAGTTCGAGTTCACCGGGAAAACGTCGATGGTGGAAATTTCGAAGTACATCTCCAGGCATTTGCTGTAAGCGCGTGGCGCGTTCAATTACAGAATGTCTTTCAAGTATCCCTTGAGCGCGAGGAGCGGCTGATCAAGCTGCTCCAACGACTGCGCCTGGCTCAAATCGGCGGATAATTTGTGCAGCTCACGGCCGAGCGGCTTCTCGACACCGCCCAAAGCATCCATCGCCAAGCCCAGGCATTCATTGATTTTGAACTGAATGGTCTGCACATCACCCCGGCGCACCAGCAGTTCGAAAATGTCTTTCTGATAGTCACCCATGACCATATCGTCCCGCAAAATCGGGCTCAGGCCTTCTTCCTCATAAGCGAGTTTGAGGGAGAAAAGGGCGACTGTTTCCAGTGACGTTTCCATGGGGTGGTTCCTTCGGGGCTGATGGCCAAGAAGCGGAAGATCAAAAGATCGCAGCCTGCGGCAGCTCCTACACAAGTCAGAGCTTTATTGCAGGCGAAAAAAAAGGCCTTGCTAAGCAAGACCTTTCTTAATTTTGGTGCCCCGAGGGAGACTCGCCTCCTCCAGAGATATCAAGGCCTACAGCTTGATTGGAGGGTTTGGGATACACGTCGGGATACACAAGGAAGCTTGCTAGCTGAGGTTTAGTCTAAAAGACCCTCATTGAGAGATCGAGAATTTCCTGGCGACGGAGAGCAATCGATCCTCGTTGCTGAGGTTAGCGCTCGCAATTTTGCAATGGAGAACTCAGAACTCTGGCTATCGCTGCCTCAAGCTCATCAATCGACCATGGCTTCTCTAAATATAACGTCGAGGGAGGAATGGCCGTCGGCTCTAAACTGTACCCGGAGACCAAGATTGTGGGCACGTGGGGCCACAGCTCGTGAACATACTTAATGAAATCACTCCCCGATAGCAGGCCAGGCAGACCGTGGTCTGTGATCACGAGCGAACATTTCTTTTCCGTTCGTTGAAGGTAATCCACAGCTTCATCAGCACTCGCGAATGAAATGGATGAAACGCCGAACTCTTCAAGAGCCGTGCTCATAAGCATGCGCAAGGTAGGATCATCCTCAACGACGAGTACATCCCCCTGTAGGCTTACCGGCTCAATCTTGTTCAATCGGTGGATCCTTATCCGGGTAAAGACGAATAGCTGTTTGGTTAACAGAAATATTCTGCACTCCACCTATAGCGCTTACCAGCCTTTTCCCCACCCTCGGCTTTCGTAGCTATTAATTTCTAAGCGAGCTCTTTCGATTGCCAGATACCGGTGGAGGATGTTGCCGTCGGGATTGTGCGAGCGCCGGTCTGAGACACCTGGTGTGTGCGAAGTTCGGCCGAAATGGGGAGCGACTCAGCCAAAAAAACCGCTGGGGACCCTGAGGATATTGGGAGGGTACGGGGTCGGAAACCCGCCGGACTGCGTTAGTGGAAGGATTTCAAAGTTACTGAAATTTCAGGCGTTGAAATCGAAAGATTTCTGCTGAAAAAAGGCCATCGTTACCGCATCGGTAACGATGGCCTTTTGTGTTGATGATTGTGAACACCTTGGGCCGTCAACCGAGTCAACCTGTCAACCAATGTAAAAAAGTCAGCCACTACCAAGATCGCGCGGGTTTTGTGCCCCGTGTCATTCAGAAACGCTCAGGGGCCCCGGCGACCTCTCATCATCTGTGCAACTGCACTGGTGAACTGTGTGTTCACCCGGTTCACCTGTTCACTAAGCTGGGCGCCTGTCCGCTAACAAAGTCCCGCGGGTTTCCGACCCCGTGTCTCAATGAAAACCCCAGGGGCCCCCGGCAGGCCGCGGGAGATACACCTTAAGTTCGCTGGAGGGATCGATGCTACCGGGGAGCGGGGCTCGTATCTGTTCAAAATACGGTGTAACTGGTGTAACTGGTGTAGCGCGAGTAGCTAAGTCATTGTATTTATTTAGTTTTATGAGGGTTACACCGATCTGGAACACCAATTTTCAAGCGTGTAACTGAGCCAAGTCGTGTAACAGTTTCAGATGAATATCGGCCGCTCCAACTGGTTGAACGCCCGCTAGTAATGGTTCGCCGTCGGTAATCATCTGGCATCAGGCCTTCAGTTGTGTCAGCAATTTGCAGGCAGTCGCAAAAGACTGCTCTCGGCCAGAAGCGGGATTCAGCTATCGGCTATAAGCTGCCCTTCACTTCATGTGAAGTACTGAGACAGCTGCCAGTCCCCAAGTCATACCCACAGTGAAGCCGGTTGTGAACCGCGATTTCCGGTGCCTTTGCAATTCTCAGGGACATGCTGTAAGGGTGGAGGATTTCTCTGTTTCAAAATCGCCATATTCTGTAGCGAAACCGGACTTATGCGTTACACTAATGCGGAAATACGAAACGAATCAGCTGATTGGTAGCTCACTTGGAACATCTTTCCGAAATACTTAAAATCCTTGATGGTGCCCTGAAGGCCAATGCCAGCATGGCCTCGAACTATGCAGGGCTTCTAGCTGAGAAACTGGAACAGGCCGGAGATGGCAAACAAGCCCGCATGATTCGAGAGCGGCTTGCTCGAGCGCCTGTCGCGCTAGCAAACGCCCAGGATGCCTCAAACGGAGTCAGCTTTGGCAACCTGCCCGTAGACGGTGAAAGCCACTTGCATACAGTGGACGTAAGCCATCCAATGGAAGAAGAAACATCTCTTCTGCTCCCTAGTGCAATTGCCTCGCGGGTCAGTGAGTTCATTGCCAATGTTCAACGCTATGACGAGCTTGCACGGGTTAATGCAGCGATGCCGAGTAGGCTGTTAGCTTACGGACTACCTGGTACCGGAAAAACCAAACTGGCGCGCTATATAGCTGCCAAGCTTAGGCTGCCGCTGCTTACAGTGCGCTGCGATACTTTGGTGAGTAGCCTATTGGGGCAGACCAGTAGAAATCTCAGGAGAGTTTTTGAGTTCGCACAACAAAGGCCTTGTGTACTTCTTCTCGACGAGTTTGATGCGCTCGCGAGCGCTAGGGGGAACGATCGAGATGTCGGCGAGCTTCAACGCGTCGTCATCGCGCTGCTGCAAAACATTGATGCGATAACTGAAAGCACCGTCGTCATTGCTGCCACAAATCATGACCGCTTGCTGGATCCAGCAGTATGGCGACGTTTCGGCTTCCGCATCCCGATGCCGATTCCAGACACTGCGTTACGTCGGCAGTTATGGGCCCAGTTTTTGATGCCGTATACGACCGAGGAAATTGACCTGGACGATCTCGCGGGTTTTTCCGCAGGCATCACCGGTGCAAACATCGAGCAGGTTTGTCTGGATACGAAGCGAGCGACTGTTCTTGCTGGCGCTCCAAAGATTAGTGAGTTAGAACTGGTACGACGCCTAGGCTTAAATCTTGCGATAACGAGTGGCATACTGCTATCAACCGTCGAAGCTGAGATTTATTGGCTGCGAGAGTGGGCTCCTAAGCATTTTTCTTTGAGAGCACTCGCAAAGCTGTACGGCTTGTCGACAAGATATATTGGCAAAGTCATCAAGGAAGGTAGCGACTATGGCACGCAAGAAAGGCCCAGAATCAGTCCAGGATCGGCCCAGTCCACGGACTGATAATCCCTTTATTCATGTCCCATTTTCTCCGATAGACCTCAGTTCGGTTGAGCGTCCCCCCGGTGGGGGCAAGAAACTTCTGGTGCCGGTGGATGACGACTATCGGAAAACGCTTTCGCAGAGCTTGCTGCAAGCCTCCTTAGCATTGGCTGATGAGCGGGAAAGGTATCCAGCTCAGCTGTCGACGTTCGTCTTCCGCCTTCGGGAGAAAGGAATAGCGAAGTCTCATCGGCCAATCGAGCTTACTCAAGAGACGGGACTGCAACCTGCAGGGCACGCCAAAATTGACGAGATGTTGGTCTCCGCAGATGGAAGCGCCATCTCTGCTCTTAATAGCGCTATTTTGACGCGCAGAACCAAGGTAATCACCGCTAACCTCAGCGCCATTGAAAGTATCGAACCGTGGGGCCGGGCCCGTCGTAACCCTGGTGGGTTCGCTGAACTTCAACAGAAGGGAAGTGGCCTGCTGAGGCTTTTTCAATATCAACGGTCAGACTTCAATAGCATTAATCAGGAAACCATCCTTCGGCTGTTGAAATCGCTGAGGATTGACTACTCCGAAATCCCCATAGGGAGAGGCCTGCCCCTTATCGCAATAAGGCGCATAGATCGACTCGACGACGCAGCTCTTGAGAGCCTGCTGGACTACCCCGGCGCACGTCAGATTTACGCCGAGCCAACTTTCTATAGCCGTAACTCAGTAAGCGTACCGGTAACTGCTGCTTCAGGTAGTGCGGCTGCCTCTGCGAGCATTGGTTATCCTACCGTGGCAGTCTTCGACACAGGAGTGAGCAGAGACGCGTTAGCGATAACCGATTGGGTGAAAAGTCGAGACACCTACGTTCTTCCACCCGACACGAATTTTGAGCACGGCACGGCAGTCGCCTCCCTCGTGGCAGGTGCGGCTCATTTCAATGATGGGCACGCTTGGATACCTCCGACGCAGGCCTATGTACATGACGTATGCGCGCTAGAAGCTGCAGGATCCTCCTTCGGTGAGTTGGAGTTAAGGCTGCGAGAGGCGGTTCAACGCCGCCCGGATATCAAAGTCTGGAATCTTTCGCTTGGCGGCGCCGCCTGCGACGAACAAAGCTTCAGCGAAATGTCCATGGCGCTGGATGATCTTAGCGATAAATACGGAGTTCTCTTCGTTGTCGCTGCTGGGAATTATCTCGATGAGCCGCGCCGGACATGGCCAGCCCCTGCGCAACTCGCCGACCGCGTTTCATGTCCTGGTGAATCTGTTCGAGCTCTAACTGTGGGATCGATCTCTCACGTTGACGCTGCCGGGGCGCTCTCAGCAGCCGGTCACCCCACACCATATTCTCGCTGCGGTCCAGGCCCGGTTTTTACACCTAAACCAGATATAACCCACGTGGGAGGGGGCGTTCATGAGCCTTGGGAAGTAGGCGCAAGCAGCCTTAAAGTACTCACACCGAAAAATTTGTTGGGCTATGGCTTTGGGACGAGTTACGCAGCCCCAATTGCTTCTGCAATGGCCGCAAACGCCTGGTTGGCCGTGACTGGGCATGGAGCTTTGACACCGACGCCTGCATTGGTAAAGGCTCTTATGATCCATTCTGCGCAGCTGTCATCACCTGATTACCAGGCGTTCGAGCGCCGATATCATGGCGCAGGTAGGCCAGAGGCGATTTTGAAGTGTCTGTATGACAGTGACGACAGTTTCACAATGGTTTTTCAAGCAGACCTAGTACCGGGAATGCGTTGGCGTAAGGCATCATACCCAATCCCCAATTCCCTGATTCACAACGGAAAATTTCGAGGTGAGATCATCATTACGGCTGCCTATGCGCCACCGGTTGATCCAGGCGCCGGCAGTGAATACGTTCGTGCTAACGTAGAACTAAGCTTTGGTGAAATCGACGGCAATAACATTAAAGGCAAAGTGCCCATGGATGGCGAGGAGGGACAAAACGGCTATGAAGCGGCCCAAGTAGAGCATGGTAGCAAATGGTCGCCGGTGAAGGTCCATCGCAAGAGTTTTCCTAATGGAACAGCCGTTGAAACTTGGGGGCTTCAAGCTACGGCAATGCTTCGAGCCTTTGAACCCGCTCTGACGCATGCGCTTCCGGTCACCATCATCGTTACGCTTCGTGCCCTTGATGGAAACCCAGATGTTAGAAGCGATGGAATTCGGGCGCTGACAGAGGCGAATTGGATTCATAACGCACTTCCCGTACGCACGCCTATCCGCACCTGACATGGAAGCAACGGTGTAGCCCGCTTTTGGCTGCTTTTTGCTTTACATGAAGGCAGAAAGTAGTCAGTAGCTGTTATTCATTTACGAGCGCTTTGCGACTTGTCGCGTAGATCTGCAAATTTCGACGTGATTCCGGCACGCTCAGTTGCCAGAGATGCCACTATTGAGAACGGTACCATTTTATTCATTATAGACGATCGTGTGGGCAGGCATTCATGAGGTCTTAATGAGTTTTACTTAAGTCTAAACGGCTACAGTTAGCCAATGTTATAAGGATTGATAAAAAGTATGCAAAACAATCTGAATATTCGCGGCGAACCAATTCAAACTGTGTACACAAACTTTCGACAACGAAAGTTTATTGTTAATAGGCGATATCAGCGCAAGCTGGTCTGGACCTTGCTTGAAAAGCAGCGATTTATTGACTCTTTGATAAATCAATTTCCTGTGCCTTTATTTTTGGGCGTGGCGTTCGAACACCCGACGCGGGGAAGTTGCTTTGAAATACTCGATGGCATGCAGAGGCTTGAAGCGATAACTTCATTTATTGAAGGGGAGTTTCCTGTCGAAGGCGGTTATTTTGATTTGTCGACAATTGCTGAAACAAATAAGTTGCTCGTTGAAGGAAGATTAACGCAAAAGCTTCCGGCTCTGGGGTTTGAAGCTTGTAATAACATATTGAACTATCCACTGCCTATTTCCACGTCCGCTTTCACTACACCTGAAAATGTAGACGAAACTTTTCGAAGGATAAATACAGGTGGTGTACGTCTATCAACGCATGAGGTTAGGCAAGCTGGTGCAATTTCTGACTTTCCTCAGCTTGTAAGGAAATGCGCGATATATATTCGTGGCGATGTCTCGCATACCGATATCGTTGATCTCGACGCAATGAGAAATATAAGTCTTACAAGTGATGAGCTTAATTATGGAATAAAAGTAAAAGAGACGTTTTGGAATAAAGCTCACATTTTGACGTCTGAAAACATCCTCGCTTCTCGGGATGAAGAAGTTGTAGCGCATATACTCCTTCATATCTTGTTAAAAAATAATGCCAAGACATCCACCAACTTTCTTGATGAAGTCTATACTCAAGGGTCGGACGTTTCTAAATTGGCGGACGACACAATATTGAAGCATGGTGCAGATATAATTTATAAGCAATTTTGCTTCGTATTTGACGAGCTGTCCAAGGTTATTCAAGCCTTCGGTAATAATCTTGCTACTTATTTGTATGAGAAAGAGCCAAAGAAAATCCAACATGCTTATCAAGTTTTGTATCTGGCTTTTTTCGACTTGTTGATGACTCAAAATAAGAAAATACAAAATGTCAGCAGCTTAGCAAAAGCATTAAAGTGGCTCGCGACCAATAATATGGGCAGGCTTAGTAATGACCGAAAATGGATCCAGGCCGACCGTATTCAGATGATTAATTCTGTAAGGGGTGTTTTAGCTCCTCACTTTATCGCACGTGAAGGCATGGATCCGACAGCAATGTCCTGGGTAGAAAACCTCCAGAATATTTTAAATCAGTCGAGAACAGAAAATGTTTGTTACGATTTTAAAATTGGTCTGCACTCTTTAACGCCGCAAGGTGATCTCAATAGCAAAGCCCTGCCGAAAATAGTTAGAACGCTAACCGCTATGTCAAATTCTCATACTGGTGATAGCTATGTAATCATAGGTGTCGCGGACAACGAAGGTGACGCAGCGCGCCATGATAAGACCTACTCAACTAAGGCAATTAAATACGGTGATTTTTATGTGACTGGTGTAGGCGCAGAAGCCGAGAAATACTATCAGAACATTGATGCTTACCAGCAATTTATGCAACAGATTATTGATGCTACACCAGTGAGTGACGAGGCGAAGAGAGCAATTCAAAGAAATGTTGTTTTCATAAAGTATTATGATAAAGATGTGATTTTGCTGAAAATAACAAGAGGGAAGTCTCCTCTAAAGTATGACGGAAAAATCTACGTTCGGAAAATCGCGAATACCGACCCACAGCCTATTCCGGAAGAAAATGAGTTCGCTTTTTTCGCTGAGTTTATGGAGCAATCCAGTCGCTACCCTTACGCAATATAAGTTTGAGTTGTAGACTCTATGCCTTCAATTGTTATGTGTCATTGGAGGCGTAGATTGAGTTACGGCAGAAGCGGTTGATCGCGCGCGACTGCTTTTGGCCGAAAGAGACGTTCGTGAAGGGCAGTTATCAGCCGAACTGTGCTCCGGGTCAACCTCCAGGTTATGCCAGTCACGCTGAGAGCATCGCCAAGGCTGCAACGATTGTGAAATACGGAGGCTGGATCGGCGCAGCCTTAGGAGGGGGGGGCATTCTATAAGAAGATTCAGAAGTCTGGGCAGCAGGCAACATAGAGCCCGTGAAAAGATCAAAATACACCGAGGGCGGTAGATTCATTGATGGAGTGGCCGGTGGTGTTGCGACAGGTGTGGTTATGCAACTGCGCCCCATAGCGCTGCTTTCCAGCAGGACCGTGATGTTGTAGCTAAATCAGGAATACTAAAATGACAAAAAGGGCCCATCTGGGCCCTTTTTCAGGTGAAGCGATCTTACTTTTTCAGCCAGCTTTCAACCACGTCGGAACCGTATTGGGTTTTCCACTCTTTTAGTGTCTTGTGATTGCCACCTTTGGTTTCAACCACTTCACCAGTGTGCGGGTTCTTATACGTCTTCAGCTCTCGAGGTTTACGCGTGCCCGACGCTTGAACAGGCGCTTTGCCGCGTGCGCTGCTCTGTGGGTCTAGTAGGTTGACGATGTGCTTAAGGCTGAAGCCGTACTGGGCGAGCAATTCACGGAGCTTGGTTTCAAACTCGATCTCTTTTTTCAGTGCTCCGTCGCTCTTCAGTGCTTCCAGCGCCTGAAGCTGTTCGGCCAAGTGCTTTTCTAGCTGACGGTATTCGGCAAGTTTTGACATTGTTGCTTCCTGAATTATTTTTGAGATATCTATCTGAATAGCATTACAGCATATAGTTTAGGTTAGTTTCGACCTTTTAGCTGGCTTTCGATAAGGCTCATTTCGCTCTTGATCAAGTTCACGGTTAATACCTGAACTTTAGAGGCCTTTCCGGCTTTTATATCTACAACCTTCATCAGCGCCGTCAAATAGCTTTTGCGCGCTTTCAGGGTGTCAGTCCAGCTAGCGCTGTTTTGTATGGTAGTAATCATGATTTACTTAATCCGAGGGTTTCTAAACAGCCCGCGTCGGTGGGCTATTTCGGGTTCAAGCTGCCAACAGTTCCTCTAATGTGATATTTCGGGCAGCAGCGGCAAGCTCCTCACGACGAATATCCGAATGAAAAGGACCGAATCGAGGTACATCTAGGTTGGAGAAACCGTATCCCGAGTTCCCTTGTTGGTAGTCCACGGCAAGTATCCGTGCACCAATAGCTACTAAGTGATTCGTGACGGCATTCCACTCTTCGTCTAACGTAAGCCCTACTGCGCTCAGGGCCGATTTTTTGGCTTCATTTTCACGCTGTTTGGCGTCTGCGATACGTGCTTCAATGGAGTCGAGTTCCGCCTGTAAAGCCACGAGGATAAGTTCTTGCCTTCTGACATGCTCATCTGTGGTTGCAAGTTGCTTGGCTGCCTTCTGAATTTCGCCGTTGGCAGCTTTTTCGCCTTCGCTATCGCCACTTGCAAGACTTCTGGCATACAGGCTTGCAGCGTCTCTTTCTGCTTGCTGCGCTTTTTCCAGGGATTGTTCCGCATCCGTCTGAATCGTCAGAAGACGTTCTTTCAAGTGCGACTGTGTCCGTTCCAGCGCTTCGACCTCAGCAGCAGCTACGGACATGATTTGGATCGACTGCGATTTGATTTCGTCAACCTGGTCCATCCGTTCTAAGTAGGCGATCTTTTTATCGATACGCTCAATCTCGGATGGAATGGCTCGTAAGCGAGCTTTGGCAGATGAGAGTCGATCCATAGCTTCACGCCTCTCAGGACTTCCTATCATGTTACCAACAGGGCTGTAGTTATTTGGCGCGTTGTGCCAAGCGGCTTCCAGTGCGGAGAGACTGTTTTCGATGGTTTCGTGCTCAACGACCAGAGCGGCTCGTTGCTGTTTCAATTCATTCATTTTCATGTTCATGGTCCTTGATGAGTTCTGATTACGTTGATTTGGCTGGCGAGGCCGGGAGTGAGCCGGCGTTACCTCGATCAGTTGAGATGCCCTCAGGCAGCCCGAGCCTCGTTGTCATCCGTTCCCGGAATTGCCTTCACGATGTAGCAGCGCTGTTGGCCTAAGCCGGGCAATCGCACCAGACTTGATGCCTTGCCGTCGCTGCTTGGCTCCAGCACACCGCGTTGCAAGAGTTCCTTGTTTACTGCGGTAAGGTTCATGCCCCGGAAGATCTCCGAGCGCCATGCCTCGGTCAGCACGTAGTAGGTATTTGTGGTGTGCAAGGTGTCGCCCATGCCGTGCTCCAGCGTCTTGCGAAAGCCGAGGCGGTCAATCGTGCGCGGGCCGTGTTCGTCGATCTTGGCTGCAGTCGATTCCCAGCGGGTGAAGCGGCTTTCGCCGAAGCGCTCGATGAACTGTCGCAGCCTCGCCGATATCGCATCGCCCTCGAAATTACCGGCACCGCCACGTTCGTTTAGCCAAGCACTCAGGCACACGCGAGCGGCCGTGGTGGCGGTCCCGTCTGGCCAGCCGGTGATACCCATCGCGGTGGCCAGCTCGCCTGCGGCCGCCGCGAGACCGAAACGAGCGGCAGCACGGTGCGCCTGCCCACTCGCGGATGCAGGAAGCGATTTAGCGATAAAGCCTTCCAGCGTGCGGCGCAGGATAACCGCCCAACCGTGGCGTTTGCCGGGCTCGCACAGCGCCGTCAGAAATGCAGTGAGCGGGGTGCCGTAGTATTTCGCTACGCGGGCTTTGAGCGCATCGGAGAGCGCTGCCGCATCCTCGAAACCGTTGAGCGTGTCGAACATGCCGAGGCCTTTGCTGGCATCGGCCGGAACGGCGAGCATGCGCACCTCCATGCCCGCTTTCAGTTCCTTGTTGGCTTCGGCCATGTGCTGCGCCAAGGTCTTCTCGCCTGTGGAGAGGAACAGCAGGCGCCACTCTTGTACCTGCCGGCCTGCTTGGCCTCGGTCATTGGCGCGAGCCTTCCCGGTGCCGTTGCCGAGCATGTAGACCGTTTCGCCAATGATCCGTGGATCGCACATGCCGATTTCATCCAGCACCAGGAGGCCGTCTGAATGCGCGGCAGCGATGGACTCCAGCGCGTTGTCAGTCGAGCGCCATGAACGCACCAAGCGCGGTCCGCCATAGATCGAGGTGGCAACTTGCAGGTGAGTGGTCTTGCCGCCGGAGCTGTCGCCGTACAGGTGGAAGCCGCCCGACTCATGGCCAAGCATGTGTAGCAGCGGACCTGCGAACGCCACCCCGACGACAAACGCTAGGCGATGATTGCCAACGCACAATGCGCCGATCTGCTGTTGCCATTGTTCGAGCGTGCCCGCTTCGCTGATCGGTGGAAGCTGTGCACCGGCATCATAGAAATGCAGATGTTCGCTGTGCGTGCCAACCTGCTGCTCGGGCAACAGAAAGGCGTTGTCGTGCCAACCCAAGCGGGTTACCAGTCGTGCCCGTTCCGCGCTGTCAAATCCGCCGAGATAACTCTGCAAGTCATTGCGTGCGTTGCGTCCCGAACGGCTACCGGCGAGGCGCAGGCCCATGTCTACCAACGGCCCAAGCACGTCCTTGCCGAAGTCGCCAGTCATGGTGCGTGCCGGAATGTTCCAGCGTTTTTTGGTGCCGTCTGGATCGTCGAACTCGACCAGCAGACCCCAGTTCTGGCCCTTGTCATCACGCGTCCGGGCGAGAATAGCCAGCGGCGAACACACCGGACGCGCCTCGCCGTCGTCACCGGCATAAAACACGCCTTCGGACGTCAGGCGAAAGCCTCCCGGCATTAGGTCGTTTTTCGATTTGGTTGGGCGCTTGGGCGCTGCTTTAGGTTTCTGTTCGGGTTCTGGTTCAGCGTGTGCGACAACCGCTTTTTCCTCGATCACCGCGAACAGTTCACAGCTGCTTTCCAGCTCGACGAAGTGGTCGACGGTCCAGCCTTTGGCGATTGCATCGGCGGCATCGTCGCCGTCGTTCCATTGCCCACCTTTGGCAAACGCGGCACGTTCGTTCTTCCGGATCGGCTTGCGTTTGAACACATCCAATGCGACGAGTCGGACCGAGGCAGCGCCGATTTCGCGCAGCTTCTCGGCAACGACTTCCATGCAGCCTTTGCCGCTGTCGTCGTTGTCCGGCCACAACAACACATCCCGACCTTTGAGAGTTGTCAGGTCGGCTTTGTGCCAAGAGTTGGAGCCGTTCGGCCAGCACGTGGCCACGTGGTTGGGCAGCAGTTCGGCGGCGGCATCGGCAGCTTTCTCGCCTTCGCACAGAACCACTGGTGCGTCACTGCGCAGGGCCAGTTCATCAAGGCGAAGCAGGGGACGCGGATCTGGCAGACCCTGCCAGCGCCATTGTGTGGATTGGCCATCGGCGCGCTGACACCACGTCAGTGGCGCGAAGACCTTCTTCGGCTTGCCGTCTTCATCGGGCCCAAGGTCGAAGCGATAGATCGCCATGAGAGGCTGACCCTTTGCGTCACGATAGACCCAAACCTTGGACGGCACACCATGATTGCGATGTTTGGCTGGGCACTTGTTCATGGCCTCGGCTGGGATTGGCTGAATGGCAATCCACTCAGGTGCTTTTGTCTTAGCAGGCGCTGTCTTCGCCTGGGCGGCGCCCGGCGATACGTTGAGCAATTCTGCGAGTTTGTTGCAGGCCTCAATGTCGGTGCCGCCGTCCAAGTAGCGCACTAGATCAATCAGGTCGCCGCCCTTATCGCCGGTGGCAAAGTCGGACCATGTGCCTTTGCTCAAACTGATCTTGAGCGAACCGGCGCGCTTATCGCTGCGGGTCGGATTTGGAGCGGTGTATTCCTTGCCGCCGTCGACGCGCTTGCCGTTGGGCAGCCAGTGCGACAAGACACGATCAATGTCTTTTAGCGCAGCGGCTTTCACGTCGGCAAAGCTTGGACGTTTTGTGGTGATATTCGGGCGCTGGCTCATGTGTCAGCCCTCGGCAGAAACAAAGCGTCGTTGATGTCATCGATCAGCGCTTTGGCCATCTCGCCAAGGTACAGGGCAGGCCAACTGAAACGCTCACCGCTGTCGCTCATGGCGGCGTCGAAGTTGAGCTGGTTAGCGTGATGCTGGAGTAGAGAAACCATCTCCATTGCATCCTCGACCGGGACACCGGCATTGACCCGAAATAATTTTAAATCGGTGGCATTCACGCGAGTAAAAGTGGCGTGGCCGAGCGTGGTGGAAGCGGTCATAGTGCACCGCCTTTCTGCATGGCAGGCGTCGACGTGTTATCGCCGTGCATGGCCAGTGTTTTGATCAGGCCGAGGGTGCCGCGTACATCCCAAAGGACGGCTGCGATAACGTGATTAGCGAGGCGCGAGGATTCATTTTCGAAGTGATCCTCGAGCAATGTCAGCACTGAATCGGCACGGTCAATCGCACAGGTTATAGCGTCGATGGGCACACCGGCTTCTGCGGTGGGATTCACGCAAAGCAGGTCTTCAGGCAGAGAGAAACTCAGGGCGTTATTCATTGGGCACCGCCTGCGGTTTCGAGTGCGCGGGCTTTGGCCATGTGAGCGTTGTAACGGGAGAGGCGTGTAGCGAGGCTGGAGTTGGCGTGTAAAGCGGCGAGAGCCATTGCACGGTGTGCAGCGGCGCGAATTTTGGACGGATCGATGGTGATCATTAGATGTAGCTCCCGAATCAGAGGAGCCACCACAGCCTGCCGCCAAGCAGGAATGGGTGGCGAATTGCGCAAGATTGGCGGACCGGTGATTCAGGAACCCGGCGCACCCGAAGGTGCTCCTGCGCAACTCGCCATAACGCGTAATCGCGGGCACAAAAAAAGCGCCTGCAATTGAGTATATGGCGCTGTTGCGCCTGAAATCGTTCGACCCGCCAAGGTCGGTCGCTGAATTTGCAGCGACGGCCAGAGAGTAACGTCCGTTTTTCGAAAGTGCAACTGCGCTGGTGGCTTGCGGTTTGTTCTGGTGCTGCATAAATTGTTCGGGCATGTAGATTGACCTCAACGCCTCCGGATCGCCCCCGGGGGCGTTTTCGTTTCAGGCGTGAGCTTCCCAGCGCAGGGAGAGCAGGGGCAGGAAGTCGCCGTCGATCAATGATCTGGCGTCTTCGTAGGCGTCGATCTGCTGGCCTTCATCGACGACCACAAATCCAAATTTTTCGCAGTGGAGAGCGAGAATGCACCAGGTGCCGTCGGCCCATCTGAGGATGCTGACTACACGCCCCTTTTTTTCTTCTCGGCTGCGAAAGCGTTCAAACCGCTGCATGGTTTTGGTTGAAAAACCGATTTGGCGCAACACTGAAAACGGATGCATCAGCGCTTTGCTGGCTATCTTGAATTTCATGCGGCCACCTCGTTACGGGCCGCGATGCGTGCACGATTCCAATTCAAAACCTCGGCTAAAACCCATGCCACCGGCGCGCCGCGTGCGTTGCTATTGGTGAGTTTCACTGCCTGTGGGAATCCGCTTTCGGACTGGTTCATAAGTTTGTAAACGGTTGCGCGGCCGATGCCTGTGAGGGCCATGACTTGGTTGATACGAATCAACGTGGCAGCGGGGTCATACCGGCACAGATCCCAATCAGAAGCGTTGACTTGTGATTGCGGCGCGTTGGCGCTTTCACGTCGGTCAGTTATCGACGTGGCGGATGCAGAGAGTTCTTTAATTTTCTTGACTGGGCTGGAAGCGGTCACTCGGTTTGTCCTCCCGCCGGGGTAGCGGTGGAGCAAACCCGACTTTCAAGCCAGGCCGCGACGTCCCCGGAGCGATAGCGCACCCGTGATCCGGTTTTGACGTAGGGGAGTGAATGAGTACGTGAGCTGCGCCATGCAGCGAGCGTTCGGCTGGACAAGCCTAGAGCGTTCGCTACCTGATCAGTAGTGAGAAGCTCTGTAGCAGGCTGGAGAGTTGTAAATGGGGTTGCGGCGTCGTGGATAGTCATAGCGGGTTACCTGTCGTAGTTCTTACAGGCCCCAGCTATGTAAACTAATAATTGATTTTTGAAAGCTTTATTTTTCGTCCACTTCGAAGCAGTGTTCCGTTTAGTAGCCGGTAAAGTGAGCACGTTCGCGACAAAGTTTTCATTTTTTGCCGGGCCGTCCCACCATGTCCCACTGGTTTTCCATACAGTGGAAAAAATGAAAAGCAAAACGCGTTTTTCACAATTCTTTACACAAACGGTACTTTATTACCGAGTTTTTGACTCTCTCTCTCTGCAGTTTCTCAATTTCCGAAATTCAGCCCCGCGCCCCATGCTTTCTGTCGTTTCCAGCGAAAGACATTCAAGTCCCAGCCACATGTGGCCATCAGTGAAGTGGTGCTATCAGGCGTTACACGCTTAGTCATCGTTACACCGGGTGTACGCGATCCCGATCAAACGTGTAACCACCGGAAGACCCAAGAAATTCAGGCGTTTGGTCGAGGTCGTTACACGAGTTACACGAGTTACACGAGTTACACGAGTTACACGCGTTACATGGATTTTTGAAGGGGTTGAGGGTGTGCGCTCAGACCGCCTCGCCGAAATGTCCGTGAATGACATTTCCTGCTGCCAACTGATCTAGGTAATCCGCGTACCACTGCATCATCTTTACCCGATGCTCGAAGTATTGAGCTTTATTGTAAATTCCTGAAACTCCCTCTTCCTTATGAGCGAGTTGAGCTTCGACGTGCTCCTTTGGCCAGCCGTGCTCCCTGAGCAGTGTGCTAGCAGTATGGCGTGTGCCGTGACCCACAAGCCTCCCTTTGTAGCCGACCGTTGCGAACACTTTGTTGATAGTGTTTTCACTAATTGTTGGATTCTTCGCGCCCACTCCGGGGAATAACCATCGACTGCGCCCAGTGAGGCAGTGAAGCTCTTTCAAAGCTGATATCGCTTGCTTAGGTAATGGACATACGAAATCCCTGCGCATTTTCATTTTCGCGGCAGGTGTTGTCCAAATAGCTTTGTGAAGGTCGAACTCTTTCCATTCGGCTAAGCGAACCATACCCGGCCTAGAGGCGGTCCAAAGGCAGAGCCACGCCGCAGTTCGAGCCGTCAGCCTGCTTGGCGTGTTCTTGAGAGCGATTAAAAAGTCGCCTAGCTCATGCTCCAGTAGATGAGGGTGCTGCTGAGTTTTCGGTGCTTGGGCGGCAATGTCTCGAAGACGGCTTCCGGGATCGTTCTCAGTCAGGCCTAGGCCAATGGCTCTACCAAAAATCTGATTGATCCAGGTGCGGCATTTTTCCGCAACGTTGTGAGCGTCTCTTGCTTCGATAGATGCTTGAAGTTCTGCGCAATGGGTACGAGTAATTTCGTCCAGTGGCTTGTCGCCGAGCGCAGGAAGAATATCTTTATCGAGATATGTACGTATTTTGTTGAGGGTGGAGGGCGCTAGCCCCTTCTCCTCCTTAGCCTTGAGCCAAGCATCGGCAGCTGCTCGAAAAGTGCGTGTCTTGGCTAAATCAATCGCAGCCTTAGCAGAGCGTTTCTGTTCAAGGGGATCTGCGCCACTGCTCACTACTTTACGTAAATCAGCAGCTTTGTCTCGTGCCAGCGCTCCACTTACTTCAGGGTAACCCCCGAGCCCCATCCATGCCCAGTTGCCCGCCGGTCGTTTGTATCGAAGTTGCCAGGACTTACCGCCATCAGGTTTTACCCTGAAGTAGAGGCCGTTTCCGTCCAGCTCGCGGTATTCCTTTGATTCCGGCTCCAGTCCCGCGAGTGTCGTGTCAGCGAGAGGGCGGCGCTTGATGTCTGCGCGCTTCATCCTTGTATCCCAAAGTTAGGTGATTTTCTCAGGATACAAGGAGGGATACAGGGATACAACGGATAGGGGGAGACAGGGGTAAACAGTTAGGCACAAAAAAACCGGCCAAGTGGCCGGTTTCTTTAGGTCTGAGAGACTGGTAGAGACTCTCAGATACAGCTATGTGGTGCCCCGAGGGAGACTCGAACTCCCACTCCTTTCGAAAACGGATTTTGAATCCGCCGCGTCTACCAATTCCGCCATCAGGGCTCAATGGCGGCGAAGTATAGAGATGAGATTACCGTCGGTCAATCAGGTACATAGAGAATTTTCGATATTTCCGCTAGACTTTCCGGCCCTGCTAGACGAACCCCATCATGCGCGTTGCTGACTTTACTTTCGAGCTCCCTGATTCGCTGATCGCCCGCCACCCTTTGGCCGAGCGTCGCGGTAGTCGCCTGCTGACCCTTGATGGGCCGAGCGGCGCCCTCGCACACCGTCAATTCACTGACTTGCTTGAGCATTTGCGCCCGGGCGATTTGATGGTGTTCAACAATACCCGGGTGATTCCGGCGCGGCTGTTCGGGCAGAAAGCGTCCGGCGGCAAGCTGGAGATCCTCATCGAGCGGGTTCTTGATTCGCATCGCGTGCTGGCGCATGTGCGCTCCAGCAAGTCGCCGAAGCCGGGTTCGAAGATTCTCATCGACGGTGGTGGCGAAGCCGAGATGCTCGCGCGTCACGATGCGCTGTTCGAGCTGGGGTTCGCTGAAGAAGTGCTGCCGC
Organism: Pseudomonas sp. FW305-7; assembly: GCF_058786735.1. Lineage (NCBI taxonomy): Bacteria > Pseudomonadati > Pseudomonadota > Gammaproteobacteria > Pseudomonadales > Pseudomonadaceae > Pseudomonas > Pseudomonas sp. FW305-7. The sequence continues at coordinate 112,985 of NZ_JBYSZA010000016.1, read as the reverse complement.
TGCTTGATCGCGTCGGGCACATGCCGTTGCCTCCTTATATAGATCGCCCGGATGAAGGCTCGGATCGCGAGCGTTATCAGACCGTTTATGCCGAGCGTCTGGGCGCGGTGGCGGCGCCGACCGCGGGGCTGCATTTCGATCAGTCGTTGATGGAGTCGATTGCTGCCAAAGGCGTCGAGACCGCATTCGTGACGTTGCACGTGGGCGCGGGTACGTTCCAGCCAGTGCGCGTCGAGAAGATCGAAGATCACCACATGCACAGCGAATGGCTGGAAGTCGGTCAGGACGTGGTCGATGCGGTCGCCGCGTGCCGTGCGCGCGGCGGTCGAGTGATTGCGGTCGGCACCACCAGCGTGCGTTCTCTGGAAAGTGCCGCGCGCGATGGCGTGCTCAAGCCGTTCAGTGGCGACACCGACATCTTTATCTACCCGGGCCGGCCGTTCCATGTGGTCGACGCTCTGGTGACCAATTTCCATTTGCCCGAATCCACGCTGTTGATGCTGGTTTCGGCGTTTGCCGGTTATCCCGAAACCATGGCCGCCTATAAAGCCGCTGTCGAAAACGGATACCGCTTTTTCAGCTACGGTGATGCGATGTTCATCACTCGTAATCCTGCACCTACTGCCCCTAAACAAACCGGCCCAGAGGAAACAGAATGAGTCGCGAATGTCGCATGTCCTTTGAGCTCCTGGCCACTGATGGCAAGGCCCGTCGTGGTCGTCTGACCTTCCCGCGTGGCACCGTCGAGACCCCGGCCTTCATGCCGGTCGGTACTTATGGCACGGTCAAGGGCATGTTGCCGCGTGACATCGTCGCCACCGGCGCGGAAATCATTTTGGGCAACACCTTCCACCTGTGGCTGCGCCCTGGCACCGAGGTCATCAAGGAACACGGCGACCTGCACGATTTCATGCAGTGGAAGGGTCCGATCCTGACCGACTCCGGCGGTTTCCAGGTGTTCAGCCTCGGCGCGATGCGCAAGATCAAGGAGGAGGGCGTGACCTTCGCCTCTCCGGTCGACGGCTCGAAAGTGTTCATGGGGCCGGAAGAATCGATGCAGGTTCAGCGCGATCTGGGCTCCGACATCGTGATGATCTTCGACGAATGCACGCCGTACCCGGCTGACGAAGACGTCGCTCGCGTATCGATGGAGCTGTCGCTGCGTTGGGCTCAGCGTTCGAAAAATGCCCACGGTGACAACACTGCGGCGCTGTTCGGCATCGTTCAGGGTGGCATGCACCAGGATCTGCGCATGCGCTCGCTGGAAGGCCTCGACAAAATCGGCTTCGACGGCCTGGCCATCGGCGGTCTGTCGGTGGGCGAACCCAAGCACGAGATGATCAAGGTGCTGGATTATCTGCCGGGCATGATGCCAGCTGACAAACCTCGTTACCTTATGGGCGTTGGCAAACCGGAAGATCTGGTTGAGGGTGTGCGCCGCGGTGTGGACATGTTCGATTGCGTGATGCCAACCCGTAATGCCCGCAACGGGCATCTGTTCATTGATACCGGCGTGCTGAAGATCCGTAACGCGTTCCATCGCCATGATGATTCGCCGCTCGATCCGACCTGCGATTGCTATACCTGCCAGAACTTCTCCCGCGCTTATCTGCATCACCTGGACAAGTGCGGCGAAATGCTGGGAAGCATGCTCAATACCATCCATAACTTGCGCCATTATCAGGTGCTCATGGCTGGTTTGCGCGAGGCTATTCAACAGGGTACATTGGCCGCCTTTGTCGATGCCTTCTACGCCAAACGCGGGCTCCCCGTTCCGCCTTTGGACTGAGTTTTCTGACCCCAAGATTCAACATTTGCAACTGGAGTGCTAAATGAGCTTTTTTATCTCTAACGCCATGGCCGACGCGGCTGCACCGGCTGCTGCTGGCCCAATGGGCGGCGGTTTCGAGTGGATTTTCCTGGTCGGCTTCCTGGTCATCTTCTACTTGATGATCTGGCGTCCACAGGCCAAGCGCGCCAAAGAGCAGAAGAACCTGCTGAGCAGCCTTGCGAAGGGCGACGAAGTGGTCACCACCGGCGGCATCGCCGGCAAGATCACCAAAGTGGCCGATGACTTCGTGGTTCTGGAAGTTTCCGACACCGTGGAAATGAAGTTCCAGAAAGGCGCCATCGCCGCCACGCTGCCAAAAGGCACGCTGAAAGCGATCTAAAGGTAACAACTTCTACTCAATCGACGGGGCGCGCAAGGCGCCCCGCGTCATAACGGGCGGCGTGATGCTGAACAAATATCCTCTGTGGAAATACATTCTGATCCTGGCGGTGCTGGCGGTCGGTCTGATTTATTCCGCTCCCAATCTATACCCCGATGACCCGGCCATTCAGGTCAGCGGTGCAAGCACTGCGCTGCAAGTCAATCAGGCTGATCTGGATCGTGTGAGCACTGCGCTCAAGGAGTCCGGGATCAACGTCAAGGCAGCCACTCTGGCGGCCAACGGCAAGGGCGGTCTGATCCGTCTGACCAAGGCTGAAGACCAGCTGCCGGCCAAAGACGTTGTGCGCAAGGCGTTGGGTGATGACTACGTCGTCGCGCTGAACCTGGCACAAACCACCCCGCAATGGCTGCGCAATCTCGGCGCGCACCCGATGAAGCTGGGTCTGGACTTGTCCGGTGGTGTGCACTTCCTGCTCGAAGTGGACATGGACAAAGCCCTCGATGCACGCCTGAAAGTCTACGAAGGCGACGTCAAGAGCCTGCTGCGCAAAGAGAAGCTGCGCTATCGCAGCCTGCCGCAACTGGGCGGTGCCATTCAGTTGGGCTTCAGCGATGCTGACTCCCGCGAACAGGCCCGTGCGCTGATCCGCAAGAACTTCAACGATTTCGACATTGTTCCGGCCGACCTCAACGGTCAACCGGTGCTGCGTCTGGCGATGACCCCGGCCAAGCTGGCGGAAATCCGTGAATACTCCATCAAGCAGAACTTGACCACGGTACGTAACCGCGTCAACGAGCTGGGTGTTGCCGAACCGATCGTTCAGCGTCAGGGCGCCAACCGCATCGTGGTTGAGCTGCCGGGCGTGCAGGACACTGCCGAAGCCAAGCGTATTCTCGGCAAGACGGCCAACCTTGAGTTCCGTCTGGCGGCAGAGCCGGGCGCTTCGAAAGCCACTTCCGAAACCTTCGAGTTCCGTGAAGGCAAGCGTCCTCCTGCGCAGATCGAGCGTGGCCTGATCATCACCGGTGACCAGGTGACCGACGCCAAGGCCGGTTTCGGCGAGCACGGCACGCCTGAAGTGAACATCCGTCTGGATGGCCACGGTGGTGAGCTGATGAGCCGCGCAACCCGTTCCAACGTTGGTCGCAGCATGGCGGTGATCTTCATCGAGCAGCGTCCGATCACCACTTACACCAAGCAAGTGGTTGATGGCGTCGAGAAAGACGTTGCTGTTCAGACGTTCAAAGAAGAGAAGAAGATCATCAGTCTGGCGACCATTCAGTCGCCACTGGGTGCTCAGTTCCGCATCACTGGCCTGAACGGCCAGGGCGAATCGTCCGAACTGGCACTGCTGCTGCGTGCCGGTGGTCTGGCGGCGCCGATGTACTTCGCTGAAGAGCGCACAATCGGCCCGAGCCTGGGTGCTGACAACATCACCAAAGGTATCGATGCGTCGCTGTGGGGCATGCTGTTCGTGTCGTTGTTCATCATCGCCATCTACCGCTTCTTCGGCGTTATCGCCACCGTCGCACTGGCGGTGAACATGGTGCTGCTGCTGGCCTTGATGTCGCTGCTGGGTGCAACACTGACCCTGCCGGGTATCGCCGGTATCGTGCTGACCATGGGTATGGCGGTCGACGCCAACGTGCTGATCTTCTCGCGGATTCGTGAAGAGATCGCCGCCGGCATGACCATCCAGCGTGCAATCAACGAAGGCTTCGGCCGGGCATTCACTGCGATTCTCGACGCCAACCTGACTACCTTGTTGGTCGGCGGCATTCTCTTTGCGATGGGCACAGGCCCGGTCAAAGGTTTCGCAGTGACCATGTCCCTCGGGATCTTTACCTCGATGTTCACGGCCATCATGGTGACCCGCGCAATGGTCAACCTGATCTTTGGCGGACGTGACTTCAAGAAGTTGTGGATTTAAGGGGCTGCCATGTTACGTACAATCAACTTCATGGGCGTTCGCAACTTTGCGTTCGGCGTCACAGTGTTTCTTACGGTGCTGGCTATTTTCAGCGTCTTCCACAAGGGCATGAACTGGGGTCTGGACTTCACCGGCGGTACGCTCATCGAGCTGACCTACGAGCGTCCGGCTGACGTCACCAAGGTGCGCGAGCAACTGACCACTTCCGGTTATCACGAAGCCATCGTGCAGAACTTCGGTGCAACCACCGATTTGCTGGTGCGTATGCCGGGTGAAGACCCGCAACTGGGTCATCAGGTCGCGGAAGCGCTGCAGAAGGTCGGCGGCGACAACCCGGCGACCGTCAAACGTGTCGAGTTCGTCGGTCCGCAGGTCGGTGAAGAGCTGCGCGATCAGGGCGGCCTCGGCATGCTTCTGGCGCTCGGCGGTATCCTGATCTACCTGGCTTTCCGCTTTCAGTGGAAATTCGCGGTCGGCGCCATTGTTTCGTTGATCCACGACGTGATCGTGACCATCGGTATCCTGTCGTACTTCCAGATCACTTTCGATCTGACCGTACTGGCGGCGGTGTTGGCGATCATCGGTTATTCGCTGAACGATACCATCGTGGTATTCGACCGGGTTCGTGAGAACTTCCGTGTGCTGCGCAAGGCAACGTTGATCGAGAACATCAACATCTCGACCACCCAGACCCTGCTGCGCACCATGGCGACGTCGATCTCCACCTTGCTGGCGATCGCGGCACTGCTGTTCTTTGGTGGCGACAATCTGTTCGGTTTCTCGATCGCATTGTTCATCGGTGTTCTGGCGGGTACCTACTCGTCGATCTACATCGCCAACGTGGTGCTGATCTGGTTGAACCTGACCACTGAGGATCTGATTCCTCCGGCCAACACCGAGAAGGAAGTCGACGACCGTCCATAAACGGCCATCGTTTTCCCGGCAGTCAGGTGAAAAAGGCGCGAGTTGAACTCGCGCCTTTTTTTATGCTCCAAGGCTGGGAGAAGCGCGGGCGCGTCCCGCATGTGATGGTCAGGAGGTTCATGTGAACAAGTCGTTGCTGGTTGGTGCGGTATTGGGTGCTGTCGGTGTGACTGCCGGGGGTGCTGTTGCCACCTACAGCCTGGTTAAAAGCGGCCCTGAGTATGCGCAAGTGTTGGCCGTCGAACCGGTCAAGACACAGATAAAGACTCCACGTGAAGTGTGCAAGGACGTGACAGTGACTCGTCAGGCACCGGTAAAAGATCAGCATCAGATCGCTGGTACGGTGGTCGGTGCACTGGCAGGTGGTTTGCTGGGTAATCAGATTGGCGGCGGCACCGGCAAGAAGATTGCCACGGTGGCTGGCGCGGTCGGTGGCGGCTATGCCGGTAACAAGGTTCAAGAAGGCATGCAGAACCGCGATACCTACACCACCACGCAAACCCGCTGCAACACGGTCAATGACATCAGCGACAAGGTCGTCGGTTACGACGTGCGTTACTCGCTCGATGGCAAGGAAGGCAAAGTGCGGATGGATCGCGATCCGGGCAACCAGATTCCGGTCGACAAGGAAGGCAAGCTGATTTTGTCGCAGAATGAGCCGGGTCAGTAAAGACCGACTGTTTTAACAAGAAGCACCCTGCGGGGTGCTTTTTTGTGCCCGGAATTTCTGGCTAAACCCGGATCTCTTGTGGGAGCGAGCAGGCTCGCTCCAGCATGAAGATTTTGGTGATCTGAAGATCGAATTCCAGGCATAAAAAAAGCACCCCGTAGGGTGCTTTTTTTGTTTCGCGGGAAGCTTAGCGCTTCAGCGAAGCCGGCAGGTGCGGCTGGATCGCCGTCAGGACTGCCTTGAAGCATTTGGTGTTGCCGGCAACGATGTGGCCTTTTTCCAGGAAGTCGTGACCGCCAGTGAAGTCGCTCACCAGACCGCCGGCTTCTTGAATCAGCAGGGCGCCTGCAGCCATGTCCCACTCGGACAGGCCCGATTCCCAGAATGCGTCGAAACGACCGGCAGCCACGTAGGCCAGGTCCAGGCTCGCCGAACCGGCGCGGCGGATGCCGGCAGTCTGGCCAACCAGGGCGCGGAACATGCCCAGGTAGTTGTCGAGGTTGTCCATCTGGTCGTCACGGAACGGGAAGCCAGTACCCAGCAGAGCGCCGTCGAGGCTGGTGCGACCGCTGACGCGCAGACGACGACCGTTCAGTTGAGCGCCGCGACCACGGCTGGCGGTGAATTCTTCCTGGCGAACCGGGTCCAGAACCACTGCGTGCTCCAGGCGACCACGGTATTTACAGGCAATGCTGACAGCGAAGTGAGGAATGCCGCGCAGGAAGTTGGTGGTGCCGTCCAGCGGATCGATGATCCACAGGTACTCTTCGCCTTCGATGCCGGTGCCGGCGTGCAGGCCGGTTTCTTCACCCTGGATCGAGTGATTCGGGTAAGCCTTGCGCAGGGCATCGATGATTTTCTGTTCAGCGGCGCGATCGACCTCGGATACGTAATCCTTGGCGTCTTTTTCGTCGACCTTGATGGTATCCAGGCGCTCGATGGAGCGGAAGATCAGTTCACTGGCGCTGCGGGCGGCGCGCAGCGCGATATTCAGCATGGGCTGCATGGATGTGTCACCTAAGGTTGTTAAAGAAAGCCGCGCATTCTATCAGAACTTTTCTTCAGGTGAAGGACGCTGTTCGCTTTCATAGCTTAACGGTAGGCTGTTCTGTAAGATTTGCACCCCTTTCCTGTGTCCGAGAGCGCCTCCCTTGCTGCAGAACATTCGTGTCGTCCTGGTCAATACCAGCCACCCCGGCAACATCGGCGGGGCCGCGCGCGCCATGAAAAACATGGGTCTGTCGCGGCTGGTGCTGGTCGAACCGCGGTTGTTTCCGCATCACGAAGCCGATGCTCGCGCTTCCGGTGCCGGTGACATCCTTGAAAACGCGCAAGTCGTCGCCACCCTGGAAGATGCCTTGGTCGGCTGCAATCTGGTGCTCGGCACCAGCGCCCGCGACCGCCGCATTCCGTGGCCGCTGCTGGATCCGCGTGAATGCGGCAGCAAAGTGGTCGAGGAAGCCGGGCAGGGCGCGGAAATCGCTTTGGTGTTCGGTCGTGAAGATTCCGGCCTGACCAATGACGAGCTGCAGCGATGTCACTTTCACGTGCACATCCCCTCTGATCCTGGGTTCAGTTCACTGAATCTTGGGGCAGCGGTGCAGGTGTTGAGCTATGAAGTGCGCATGGCCTGGCTGGCCGCACAAGGTCAGCCGACCAAGATCGAGAAAGAAGAAGTGGCCTCGGTGAAAAGTGCCGAGCTGGCGACCATGGATGAGCTGGAGCGTTTCTATGAGCATCTGGAGCAAACGCTGGTTGCCATCGAATTCCTCGATCCGGAAAAGCCGCGGCACTTGATGGCGCGCCTGCGCCGGTTATACGGACGCAGCTCGGTCAGCCGGGCGGAAATGAACATTTTGCGTGGCATCCTCACGGAAACCCAAAAAGCGGCCCGTGGCGAGCTTCTGAAGCGGAAGGACTAAATGATGTTTGAGCGTTTGCGTGAAGATATCCAAAGCGTATTCCATCGAGACCCGGCGGCGCGTAACGCTTTTGAAGTCCTGACCTGCTATCCCGGCATGCATGCGATCTGGATTCATCGGCTCGCGGGCATGCTGTGGCGCAACGAGCTGAAATGGCTGGCGCGGCTGGTGTCGAATTTCGGTCGCTGGTTGACCGGGATCGAGATTCATCCGGGGGCGAAAGTCGGTCGACGCTTCTTTATTGACCACGGCATGGGCATTGTCATTGGCGAAACCGCCGAAATTGGCGATGACGTGACTATTTATCAAGGTGTGACTCTTGGGGGTACCAGCTGGAATAAAGGCAAGCGCCATCCGACGCTGGGTGATGGCGTTGTCGTCGGTGCTGGCGCCAAGGTGCTGGGGCCATTCACTGTCGGTGCCGGTGCCAAGGTCGGTTCCAATGCGGTGGTGACCAAGGAAGTACCGCCGGGCGCCACGGTTGTGGGGATTCCCGGTCGAATCATCGTCAAATCCGATGAAGAGCAGGATGCCAAGCGCAAGGCCATGGCAGAGAAAATCGGTTTTGATGCCTACGGTGTCAGCGAGGACATGCCTGACCCGGTAGCGCGCGCGATTGGCCAGTTGCTCGATCACCTGCAAGCGGTCGACGGGCGCCTGGAGGGGATGTGCGGTGCGCTGAAGGATCTGGGCAGCAATTACTGTGCGAAAGATCTGCCTGAGCTGCGAGAAGAAGACTTCGCCTGCGTAAAAGGCAAGGATCAAAGCCAGGCCAGTTAAACCGCGCCGATTTCTTCGCGGGCAGGCTCCCTCCCACATTGGAATGAGTTCTCCTGTGGGAGCGAGCCTGCTCGCGTAGAGCGATAACTCGCAATCACTGGCTGTACGCCGCCAGCCTTTGCTATGATGCGCGCGCTCTTTTGCGGGTAAACCCGACTAAAGCACTAGGTCTTATAGTTGACTTAAATGCTCGGGAATTGCATACTCCCGCCCATTCCGAACTCCGTGGTAACTGTCCATGCGACTGACTACAAAAGGCCGATACGCCGTGACCGCCATGCTTGACCTGGCGTTGCACGCGCAGCACGGGCCCGTGTCCCTGGCCGATATCTCCGAGCGCCAAGGCATCTCCCTGTCCTATCTCGAACAGCTTTTCGCCAAGCTGCGCCGCAGTAACCTGGTTTCCAGTGTTCGCGGCCCCGGTGGTGGTTACCAGCTGTCTCGCGACATGCAGGGCATCCAGGTGGCGCAAGTGATCGATGCGGTCAACGAATCGGTCGATGCGACCAAGTGCCAGGGCCAGGGCGATTGCCATTCCGGCGACACCTGCCTGACCCATCATCTGTGGTGCGACTTGAGCCTGCAGATTCACGAATTTCTAAGTGGTATCAGCTTGGCTGATCTTGTGACTCGCCGTGAGGTGCAAGAAGTAGCCCAGCGTCAGGACCAGCGCCGTTGCAACAGCAAGGCGCCACGCCTGGACAAGATTGAAGCGTCCGCCGTCGAATGACAGCCAAAGAGCTAGCGGCACGCCAGCCCTGATTTAGGAGATAGTCCATGAAATTGCCGATTTACCTTGATTACTCTGCGACCACCCCGGTCGATCCGCGCGTTGCGCAAAAAATGAGCGAATGCCTGCTGGTCGACGGAAACTTCGGTAACCCGGCGTCCCGTTCCCACGTGTTCGGCTGGAAAGCTGAAGAGTCCGTCGAAAACGCCCGTCGTCAGGTGGCCGATCTGGTCAATGCCGATCCGCGCGAAATCGTCTGGACCTCCGGTGCCACCGAGTCCGACAACCTGGCAATCAAGGGTGCGGCACATTTCTACGCCTCCAAGGGCAAACACCTGATCACCACCAAGATTGAGCACAAGGCTGTCCTCGACACCATGCGCCAACTGGAGCGTGAAGGTTTCGAAGTGACCTACCTCGAGCCTCAGACTGACGGTCTGATCACCCCGGCAATGATCGAAGCTGCACTGCGCGAAGACACCATCCTGGTGTCGGTCATGCATGTGAACAACGAAATCGGCACCGTCAACGACATCGCCGCCATCGGCGAACTGCTGCGTTCGAAAGGCATCCTGTTCCACGTCGACGCCGCTCAGTCCACTGGCAAGGTCGAGATCGACCTGCAGAAGCTGAAAGTCGACATGATGTCCTTCTCTGCTCACAAAACCTACGGCCCTAAAGGCATCGGCGCGCTGTACGTCAGCCGCAAGCCGCGTGTGCGCATCGAAGCGACCATGCACGGCGGCGGTCACGAGCGTGGCATGCGTTCCGGCACCCTGGCGACTCACCAGATCGTCGGCATGGGTGAAGCATTCCGTGTAGCCAAGGAAGACATGGCTGCCGAAAACGTCCGCATCAAAGCCTTGAGCGACCGTTTCTACAAGCAGGTCGAGCATCTGGAAGAGCTGTACGTCAACGGCAGCCTGACCGCCCGCGTTCCGCACAACCTGAACCTGAGCTTCAACTACGTTGAAGGCGAGTCGCTGATCATGGCGCTCAAGGATCTGGCGGTATCGTCCGGTTCGGCCTGCACCTCGGCGTCGCTGGAGCCTTCGTACGTACTGCGTGCCCTGGGCCGCAACGACGAACTGGCACACAGCTCGATCCGCTTCACCTTCGGCCGCTTCACCACCGAAGAAGAAATCGATTACGCCGCGCAGAAAGTTTGCGAGGCCGTTACCAAGCTGCGCGCTCTGTCGCCGCTGTGGGACATGTACAAAGACGGCGTCGATATCTCGAAGATCGAGTGGGCGGCACACTAAATATAGAAGCCGCCAGGTACAGATCCTGTAGCGACGCGGCGACTGACGCAGCGCAGTTGCAGGGTCTCAAGAGCGGCCCTGATGAGTGAGGATTGAGAATCATGGCTTACAGCGAAAAGGTCATCGACCACTACGAAAACCCGCGCAACGTCGGCAAGATGAACGCGGAAGATCCTGATGTCGGCACCGGCATGGTTGGCGCACCAGCGTGCGGCGACGTGATGCGTCTGCAGATCAAGGTCAACGATCAGGGCGTTATCGAAGACGCCAAGTTCAAGACCTACGGCTGCGGTTCCGCCATCGCCTCCAGCTCCCTCGCCACCGAGTGGATGAAGGGCAAGACTCTGGATGAAGCGGAAACCATCAAGAACACTCAGCTGGCCGAAGAACTGGCCTTGCCGCCAGTGAAAATTCACTGCTCGGTACTCGCTGAAGACGCTATCAAGGCGGCTGTTCGCGATTACAAGCAGAAGAAAGGCTTGATCTAAGCATTGGGCGACGAGTAAGGAGTCAACGATGGCTATCAGCATGACAGAAGCGGCTGCTCGACACGTGCGGCGCTCCCTCGACGGGCGCGGCAAAGGTGAAGGGATTCGTCTGGGTGTTCGCACCACAGGCTGTTCCGGCCTTGCCTACGTGCTGGAGTTTGTCGACGAGGTGGTTGCAGAGGATCAGGTGTTCGAGAGTCACGGCGAAAAAGTGATCATCGACCCGAAAAGCCTCGCCTACCTGGACGGCACCGAGCTCGATTTCGTCAAGGAAGGGTTGAACGAAGGCTTCAAGTTCAACAATCCCAACGTTCGCGGTGAATGTGGCTGCGGCGAAAGCTTCAACATCTGAGGCTTGTCGTGGGTATTCCTTGTCATTTCGCTTTATTCGAGCTGCAACCGAGCTTCCGTCTGGATCTCGAGCAGTTGGCAACGCGCTATCGTGAGTTGGCGCGCGGCGTTCATCCTGATCGCTTTGCCGACGCTTCCGAGCGTGAGCAGCGTTCGGCACTCGAGCAGTCTGCGCGCCTCAACGACGCTTATCAGACGCTCAAGAGCCCGGCCCAGCGTGCACGCTACCTGCTGACCATCAGCGGGCATGAAGTGCCGATGGAAGTCACGGTCCATGACCCCGAGTTTCTTCTGCAGCAGATGCAATGGCGCGAAGAGCTCGAAGACCTCCAGGACAGCGCCGACCTCGACGGTGTCGCGGTATTCAAGCGTCGCTTGAAAGTGGCTCAGGAAGAACTCAACGAAAGCTTCGCGGCCTGTTGGGATGATGCAGCGCAACGTGAACAGGCCGAACGCCTGATGCGGCGCATGCAGTTCCTCGACAAGCTCACCTACGAAGTGCGCCAGTTAGAAGAGCGCCTCGACGATTAACCCAGTGCCGCTCCGGTCGCACGCCTGATATACAGATAAGTCCTGATCACGATGGCCCTACTGCAGATCGCCGAACCCGGCCAAAGTCCTCAACCGCACCAGCGTCGTCTGGCTGTGGGGATCGACTTGGGCACTACCAATTCGCTGGTCGCTGCGTTGCGCAGTGGTCTTTCCGAACCGCTGGCCGACGCAAACGGGCAGGTCATCCTGCCGTCCGCCGTGCGTTATCACGCCGACCGCGTCGAAGTCGGTAAATCGGCCAAGCTGGCTGCGTCCTCCGATCCTTTGAACACTGTGCTATCGGTCAAGCGCTTGATGGGTCGTGGTCTGTCCGACGTCAAGCAATTGGGCGAGCAACTGCCGTACCGCTTTGTTGGTGGCGAATCGCACATGCCGTTCATCGACACCGTGCAAGGCCCGAAAAGCCCGGTCGAAGTTTCCGCCGATATTCTCAAGGTGCTGCGTCAGCGCGCTGAGGCGACCTTGGGTGGCGAATTGGTTGGTGCGGTGATCACCGTTCCGGCGTACTTCGACGATGCTCAACGTCAGGCCACCAAAGATGCGGCCAAACTCGCCGGTCTCAATGTGTTGCGTCTGCTTAACGAGCCGACGGCGGCCGCTGTGGCTTACGGTCTGGATCAGCATGCCGAAGGGCTTGTTGCGATCTACGACCTGGGCGGCGGCACCTTCGATATTTCGATTCTGCGTCTGACTGGCGGTGTTTTCGAAGTGCTCGCAACCGGCGGCGATAGCGCGCTGGGAGGCGATGACTTCGATCACGCGATTGCCAGCTGGATCATCGAGCGCGCGGGCCTGTCCGCTGACCTCGATCCGGGCGCACAGCGTAATCTGCTGCAAACCGCCTGCGCGGCCAAAGAAGCACTGACCGATGGGGTCAGCGTTGAAGTGACCTACGGCGACTGGAAGGCGCAACTGACCCGCGAAGCCTTCGATGCGCTGATCGAGCCGATGGTCGCGCGCAGCCTGAAAGCCTGCCGCCGTGCCGTGCGTGATTCCGGTATCGAGCTGGAAGACGTGCACGCCGTAGTCATGGTCGGTGGTTCGACTCGCGTGCCGCGTGTTCGCGAAGCCGTTGCCGAAGCTTTCGGTCGTCAGCCTTTGACTGAAATCGATCCGGATCAAGTGGTGGCCATCGGTGCTGCGATCCAGGCCGATACGCTGGCTGGCAACAAGCGCGATGGCGGCGAGCTGCTGCTGCTCGACGTGATTCCGCTGTCCCTGGGGCTGGAAACCATGGGCGGTCTGATGGAGAAGGTGATCCCGCGCAACACCACAATCCCCGTCGCTCGCGCACAAGATTTCACGACTTATAAAGATGGCCAGTCGGCCATGGCGATCCACGTACTGCAGGGTGAGCGCGAGCTGATCAGTGACTGCCGTTCGCTGGCGCGCTTCGAATTGCGTGGCATTCCAGCAATGGTGGCTGGCGCGGCGAAGATTCGCGTGACCTTCCAGGTCGATGCCGACGGTCTGCTCAGCGTTTCTGCCCGAGAACTGGGTTCGGGCGTTGAGGCGAGCATTCAGGTCAAGCCGTCCTACGGTCTGACCGACGGCGAAATCGCCAAGATGCTCAAAGATTCGTTCCAGCACGCCAATGACGACAAAGTCGCCCGCGTCCTGCGTGAGCAGCAAGTCGATGCCCAGCGCCTGATCGAAGCGGTGCAGGGCGCTCTGGAGGCGGATGGCGAGCGTTTGCTCGACGCCGAAGAGCGCATGGTCATCGACCTGCAAGTGCAGGAACTCACCGAACTGATGAAAGGTACCGATGGTTACGCCATCGAGCAGCAGACCAAGCGTCTGTCGCAAGTGACCGATGCTTTTGCTGCCCGCCGCATGGATCTGACGGTGAAAGCCGCTCTGTCGGGGCGCAATCTGAATGAAATCGAGGATATCTGATGCCGCAGGTCATTTTTCTGCCCCACGAGAAGTTCTGCCCTGAAGGCATGGTGGTCGAGGCTGCGCCCGGCACATCGATTCTCGAACTGGCCCACGAACACCACATCGAGATGGAAAGCGCCTGCGGCGGCGTCTGCGCTTGCACCACTTGCCACTGCCTCATCCGCGAGGGTTTCGACTCGATGGAAGAGGCTGACGAGCTGGAAGAAGACTTCCTCGATCGTGCCTGGGGTCTGGAAGCGCAATCGCGCCTGGCCTGTCAGGCTATCGTCGGTGAAGAAGACATCACCGTCGAAATTCCGAAATATTCGCTTAACCATGCGGCCGAAGCGCCGCACTGACTGGTAAGACTGTCATGAGCTACGGTTGGAATGATGTTCAACGTATTGCAGAAGAACTGGCCGAGGCCCATGCCGGCGTCGATCCGTATTCTGTAGGTTTTGTCCGTTTGCAGCAGATGATCCTGGATCTGCCTGACTTCGACAGCACTTCTGGCCGTGTCGGCGAGAAGGTGCTGGAAGCGGTTCAGGAGCTCTGGGCCAAAGAATTGGACTGATCGTCTCGCAGGTTAGGCAATACCCAAGAACCCGCGTATAATTCGCGGGTTTAATTTTTCGCAAATTACCGTTTCTGGAGTTACACCATGGCTGTTCAACGCACTTTCTCCATCATCAAGCCTGACGCTGTTGCTAAAGGCGCTGCCGGCGAAATCGTTACCCGTTTCGAAAAGGCTGGTCTGAAAGTTGTTGCTTCGAAAATGAAGCAACTGTCCAAAGCCGAAGCTGAAGGCTTCTACGCTGAGCACAAAGAGCGCGGTTTCTTCGGTGACCTGGTTGCTTTCATGATCTCCGGTCCAGTAGTTGTTCAGGTTCTGGAAGGCGAAAACGCTATCGCTCGCAACCGTGAGCTGATGGGCGCTACCAACCCTAAAGAAGCTGCTGCTGGCACCATCCGTGCTGACTTCGCTGAGTCGATCGACGCCAACGCCGTGCACGGTTCGGACTCCGAAGCCGCTGCTGCTCGCGAAATCTCGTACTTCTTCGCAGCTACTGAAGTAACCACTCGCTAAGCATTGCTTAAAGAGTGAAGGTGAATCCATGACTACATCGACTGTTAAAACAAACCTGCTGGGTCTGACCCAGCCGGAAATGGAAAAATTCTTCGACTCAATCGGGGAGAAGCGTTTCCGTGCCGGTCAGGTAATGAAATGGATTCACCACTTTGGCGTCGATGATTTCGACGCCATGACGAACGTCAGCAAAGCCTTGCGCGACAAGCTCAAGGCGATTGCTGAGGTCCGTGGTCCGGAAGTGGTCAGCGAGGACATCTCCAGCGACGGCACCCGTAAATGGGTGGTGCGCGTGGCGTCCGGCAGCTGCGTCGAGACCGTGTACATTCCCCAGGGCAAACGCGGCACTTTGTGCGTTTCGTCCCAGGCAGGCTGTGCCCTGGATTGCAGTTTTTGCTCCACCGGCAAGCAAGGCTTCAATAGCAACCTCACCGCCGCCGAAGTCATCGGTCAGGTGTGGATTGCCAACAAATCTTTCGGCAGTGTCCCGGCCACCGTCGACCGTGCCATCACCAACGTGGTGATGATGGGCATGGGTGAGCCGCTGCTGAACTTCGACAACGTCGTCGCCGCCATGCATCTGATGATGGATGATCTGGGCTACGGGATCTCCAAGCGCCGCGTGACCCTGTCCACCTCGGGTGTGGTGCCGATGATCGATGAGCTGGCCAAGCACATCGACGTATCCCTGGCGTTGTCCCTGCACGCACCGAATGACGCATTGCGTAACCAATTGGTGCCGATCAACAAGAAGTATCCGCTTAAGATGCTGCTCGAGTCGTGCCAGCGCTACATGTCGTCCCTCGGCGAGAAACGCGTGCTGACCATCGAGTACACCTTGCTCAAGGACATCAACGACAAGGTCGAACACGCCGTTGAGATGATCGAGCTGCTGAAGAATATTCCGTGCAAGATCAACCTGATTCCGTTCAACCCGTTCCCGCACTCCGGGTACGAGCGGCCAAGCAACAACGCGATCCGTCGTTTCCAGGATCAGTTGCATCAGGCCGGTTTCAACGTCACTGTCCGCACCACCCGTGGTGAAGACATCGATGCCGCATGTGGTCAATTGGTAGGGCAGGTGCTGGATCGCACCCGTCGCAGCGAACGTTACATCGCGGTGCGTGAGTTGAGCGCCGACAGCGATCTGGCACAGAACGCCGCGAACACTAACTAAGAGAGGATCTCTATGTCCCTGCGCTTTGCGCTGCTGTTGCTGTTGGCCAGCCTGAGTGCTGGTTGTGTCCTGTCGGGTGACTACAACCCGATGAAGACCAGCAAGGGCCGCGATGAAGCGCGGGCTGCCTATGTGCAGCTGGGGCTGGGGTATTTGCAGCAGGGCATGACCGAGCGGGCCAAGGTGCCGCTGAAGAAAGCACTGGATCTGGATAGCTCCGATCCCGACGCCAATGCTGCCCTCGGTCTGGTGTTTCAGGCCGAAATGGAGCCGAAACTGGCCGGCGAGCACTTCCGCAAAGCCTTGTCCTCCCGTCCCGCTGATGCGCGCATCCTCAACAACTACGGCAGTTTTCTCTACGAAGAACAGCGTTACAAGGAAGCCTACGAGCGTTTTGAACAGGCCGCCGCCGATACCCTGTATCCTGAGCGTTCGCGTGTGTTCGAGAACCTCGGCATGACCGCATCCAAGCTGGGGCAGCGTGAGTTGGCGCAGCAGCAGCTGGAAAAGGCCCTGCGTTTGAACCGTCAACAACCGCGTGCATTGCTGGAAATGGCTGAGTTGTCCTTCGAAGACAGGCATTATGTGCCCGCGCGTGACTATTACGACCGTTTCAGCCTGCTAACCGAGCAAAATGCACGTAGTCTATTGCTCGGCGTTCGGCTGGCAAAAGTGTTTGAAGATCGCGACAAGGCCGCCAGTTACGGCCTGCAATTAAAACGACTCTATCCCGGTACGCCGGAATATCAGCAATACCTGTCGGAGCAATGATGAAAGCGGCGCATCCCGAAGTTGTAGCAGCGAATCGCGTTAACCCCGGTGAGACCCTGCGCCAGGCCCGCGAAAGCAATGGCTGGTCGCTGGCCGAAGTGGCCCTCAAGCTCAACCTCACCGTGACTTCCCTAAGCAATCTTGAAGCCGGCGCCTTCGACAAGCTGCCGGGGCATACCTTCGCTCGCGGTTACATTCGCGCCTATGCCAAGTTGCTCGGTATGGATCAGACCGTTCTGGTTCAGCAATTCGACCAGTCCACCGGCACCGATTCCCAGGGCAGCAACGTCCATGCGCTGGGCCGTATCGAAGAGCCGGTGCGCGTGTCCCACACTATTTTGCGTATCGTCAGCCTGCTGTTGCTGATCGCGGTCATCGGTGGCGGTTTCGTCTGGTGGCAGGATCAGACCTCGCTGCGGAGCAAAGACTTGAACACTCTGGCCCCGGAGCACGTCGAAGTCGAAGGCGCCGATGGCACCACCCAGATTCACCCGATCGACGAGCCGGAAGATCAGGCTGTCGCTGAAGGTCAGGCGGAGGGCGCGACCGCTCTGGCCCTGCCGCAGTCGGAAACCACCGCTGAATCGACCGGTGCCGAGCCTGCTGCGCCAGCAACTGCACCGGTTGCTCCAGCTGCTCCGAGCGCAACGCCCGCAGCACCGGTTCATACGCCCGCCCCGGTTGTTGCCACGCCTGCTACTCCGGCACCAACTGTTCCGAGCACGCCAGCGCCGACTGTCACCGCGCCAGTGGCCCCGACGATCAGCGCTCCTGCCGCAGCCGCTCCGGTGGCCGGTCAAGGCCAGGTGTCGGTACAGTTCGTCGCCGATTGCTGGACCCAGGTCAGCGACGGCAGCGGCAAAGTTCTGTTCAGTGGCCTGAAGCGTAAAGGCGACAGCCTGGCGGTTGCCGGCAAGCCACCGTTTGCCGTGCGCCTGGGTTATGCCCGTGGCGCGCAGGTCAGCTACAACGGCCAGCCGGTCGATGTCGCTCCGTTCACCAGTGGCGAGACTGCTCGCCTGAAGTTGGGTCAATAAGTCATGCACGGCGAATCTCCAATCAAACGTCGCTTTTCGCGCAAGATCTGGGTCGGCAATGTGCCGGTGGGCGGCGATGCGCCGATCGCTGTGCAGAGCATGACCAACAGCGACACCAATGATGTTGCCGCCACCGTTGCGCAGATCAATCGTCTGGAAGCCGCCGGTGTCGACATCGTCCGCGTATCGGTGCCGGACATGGACGCCGCCGAGGCGTTCGGCAAGATCAAGCAACTGGTCAAGGTGCCGCTGGTTGCCGACATTCACTTCGACTACAAGATCGCTTTGCGCGTAGCCGAACTGGGTGTGGACTGCCTGCGGATCAACCCGGGCAACATCGGTCGTGAAGACCGCGTGCGTGCCGTGGTCGATGCCGCCCGTGATCGCGGGATTCCGATCCGCATCGGCGTCAACGCCGGTTCGCTGGAAAAAGATCTGCAAAAGAAATACGGCGAGCCGACGCCAGCGGCGCTGGTTGAGTCCGCTCTGCGCCACGTCGAACACCTCGAACGCCTGAATTTCCAGGACTTCAAGGTCAGCGTGAAGGCTTCCGACGTGTTCATGGCCGTCGAAGCCTACCGCTTGCTGGCCAAGGAAATCGTTCAGCCGCTGCACCTGGGCATCACCGAAGCCGGTGGATTGCGTTCGGGCACAGTGAAATCCGCCGTGGGCCTAGGTATGCTGCTCGCCGAGGGGATTGGCGATACTATCCGCATCTCGCTGGCGGCCGACCCGGTCGAGGAAGTGAAGGTCGGATACGACATTCTCAAGTCTTTGCATCTGCGTTCCCGCGGCATCAACTTCATCGCCTGCCCGAGCTGCTCGCGGCAGAACTTCGATGTGGTCAAGACCATGAACGAGCTGGAAGGGCGCCTTGAAGACCTGCTGGTGCCGCTGGATGTCGCGGTGATCGGTTGTGTGGTCAACGGCCCCGGCGAAGCCAAGGAAGCCCATATCGGCTTGACCGGCGGCACGCCAAACCTGATTTACATCGACGGCAAACCGTCGCAGAAACTGACGAATGACAATCTGGTGGATGAGCTGGAAAGGCTGATCCGCGAGAAAGCGGCCGAAAAGGTCGAAGCTGACGCAGCGGTTATCGCGCGCGGCTGAGCCTGACTGAAAGCCGAACGAATTTAAGGATTTAAAGTGAGCAAGTCTCTGCAAGCCATTCGTGGCATGAACGACATCCTGCCCGAGCAGACCCCGCTGTGGCGCTATTTCGAGAGCACCGTTGCGCGCCTGCTGGATAACTACGGTTACAAGCAGATCCGCATGCCGATCGTCGAGTTCACCGAGCTGTTCAAACGCTCGATCGGTGAAGTGACCGACATCGTCGAAAAAGAGATGTACACCTTCGAAGACCGCAACGGCGACTCCCTGACCCTGCGTCCGGAAGGCACTGCCGCGTGCGTGCGCGCTGTGCTCGAGCACGGCATCACCGGCGGTGGTCAGGTGCAAAAGCTTTGGTACATCGGCCCGATGTTTCGCCACGAGCGTCCGCAAAAAGGCCGTTATCGCCAGTTCCACCAGATCGGTCTTGAGGTGTTCAACCTCGACGGTCCGGACATCGATGCCGAACTGATCATCATGACCTGGCGCCTGTGGGGCGAGCTGGGCATTCGTGATGCGGTCAAACTCGAACTCAACAGCCTCGGCACCAGCGAGTCCCGTGGTCGTTATCGTGAAGCGCTGGTCGAGTACCTCTCGGCGCACCACGACAAGCTCGACGAAGACAGCCAGCGTCGTCTGAAAACCAACCCGCTGCGCGTGCTCGACACCAAAAATGCCGACACCCAGGCCGTGCTGGTCGATGCGCCGAAAATGGCCGACTACCTCGACGACGAATCCCGTGCCCACTTCGAAGGCTTGAAGGCCCGTCTGGATGCCGTTGGCATTCCTTACGTGCTCAACCCGAAGCTGGTGCGTGGCCTCGATTACTACAGCAAAACCGTTTTTGAGTGGGTCACCGACAAGCTGGGTGCCCAGGGGACTGTGTGCGCGGGCGGCCGTTATGACGGTCTGGTCGAGCAGATGGGCGGCAAGCCAACCACTGGCGTCGGTTTCGCCATGGGTATCGAGCGCCTGGTGCTGATGCTCGAAACCCTTGAGCAGATCCCGGAAGAAATCTCCCGTCAGGTCGATGTCTACCTCTGCGCCTTCGGTGAAGCCGCCGAGCTGGCCGGTCTGAAACTGGCCGAACGTGTTCGCGATCAACTTCCAAACCTGCGCCTGCAAGTCAATGCCGGCGCCGGCAGCTTCAAGAGCCAGTTCAAGAAGGCCGACAAGAGCGGTGCGCTGTACGCACTGATCCTCGGTGACGACGAAATGGCCCAGCAAGTGTTAGGTTTCAAACCCCTGCGTGGCCAGGGCGAACAACAAAGCATTGCCTGGGATGCGCTCGCCGCTCACCTGGCCACCTGCGTCGTGCAGGGTTGAAGCTGTCTAAACAGCCGATTTAGCGATTAAGGAGTATTGGGGTGTCGAGTACCGAAGACGAACAGTTGGCGGATTTGAAGGACTGGTGGACACGCAACGGCAAACCTCTGGTCACCGGCGGCCTGTTGGCGCTGGTCATCGTGTTCGGCTGGCAGGCTTATCACAAGTATCAGAGCAACCAGTCGCAAGGTGCTTCGGTGCTCTATCAGCAATTGCTGGAAACCACGCTGACGCCTGACGGCAAGCCTGATGTTGCCCGTGTTGCAGATCTGGCCGGCAAGCTCAACAGCGAGTTCGGCGGTTCTGCCTACGCACAGTACGGCAGCCTGTTCGTGGCCAAGGTTGCAGTCGACAGCGGCAAGCTGGACGACGCCGCGACCGAGCTGAAAACCATCGTCGACAAACCGGCCAACCCGGCGCTGGGCGAAATCGCCCGTCAGCGTCTGGCGCAGGTGCTCGGCGCGCAGAACAAGGCCGAAGACGCCCTGAAACTGCTCGACGGCGACGCCGACAAAGCGTTCCTGGCCACTCGCGAAGAACTCAAGGGCGACCTGCTGGTACAGCTGGGCCGTACCGATGACGCGAACAAGGCGTATCAAAAAGCCAAGGCGGCACTGTCGGATGAAGCGGCGGTCGGTGGCCTTCAAATCAAGCTCGACGACCTGGCCAAAGGGGATGCGTGACGTGATCCGTTGGAAGCATGCAGCATTGCTGGCTCTGGCCCTTCTGGCCGCGGGTTGCAGCAGCAACAGTAAAAAAGAATTGCCACCGGCTGAACTGACCGACTTCAAAGAAGAAGTGGTTCTGCACAAGCAGTGGAGTCGTTCGATCGGTGACGGTCAGGGCGAGACCTACAACATGCTGGTGCCGGCGATCGACGGTGACACCATCTACGCCGCTGATGTGACCGGCGTGGTGATGGCCATGGATCGCGGCAATGGCGACGTGAAGTGGAAGCAGGATCTCGATCTGCCTGTCTCCGGCGCCGTTGGCGTGGGTTACGGTCTGGTTCTGATTGGCACTCTGCGTGGCGAAGTGGTCGCTCTGGATACCAGCAATGGTGAAGAGAAATGGCGTGCTCGCGTCAACAGCGAAGTCCTTGCGCCGCCGGCCAACAACGGCGACGTGGTGGTGGTTCAGACTCAGGACGATCGTCTGATCGGTCTGGATGCCTCCACCGGTACGCAACGCTGGGTGTATGACAGCACGCCTGCCGTTCTGACCCTGCGTGGCACCAGTGCACCGCTGGTGACCAACCGCCTCGCGGTGGCTGGCCTGTCGACCGGCAAAGTGGTCGCTCTGGACATCTCCAACGGCGTGCCGGTGTGGGAACAACGGATCGCGATTCCACAGGGTCGCTCGGAACTGGAGCGCGTGGTCGACATCGACGGCGGTCTGCTGTTGTCCGGCGGTACGCTGTACGTTGCCAGCTATCAGGGTCGCGTGGCGGCACTGGATCTGGAAAGCGGTCGTCAACTCTGGCAGCGCGATGCGTCGAGCTACGCCGGTATTGCCCAGGGTTTCGGCAGCGTTTACGTGAGCCTGTCCTCGGGCACCGTTGAAGGCGTCGACGAGCGTTCCACCACTGCGCTGTGGAGCAACGATTCGCTGGCTCGCCGTCAGTTGTCGGCTCCGGAAGTGTTCTCCAGCTACGTGGCAGTGGGTGACCTGGAAGGTTATCTGCACCTGCTGAGTCAGGTTGACGGTCGTTTCGTCGGCCGTGAGCGCATCGACAGCGACGGCCTGCGTGCCCGTCCGCTGGTGGTGGGTGACACGATTTATGTGTATGGCAACAGCGGCAAACTGGAAGCCCTGACCATCAAGTAACAACTATGCTTGGGGTTAATCCCCAAGCGGCCTTGTATTTACAAGGCTTGCAGCACCCATGGGTGTTGCCCCGAGCACCAGCCGCTGCCTCGCAGCGGCTTTTGTATTTTCTGAAATAACGAAGTGGAGAGCCGCATGGTTCCCGTAATCGCCCTGGTGGGCCGACCGAACGTCGGCAAATCCACCTTGTTCAACCGCCTGACCAGGACTCGCGACGCCATCGTCGGCGACTTGTCCGGTCTGACCCGTGATCGCCAGTACGGTGAGGCCAAGTGGCAAGGGCGTTCCTACATTCTGATCGACACCGGCGGTATCTCCGGTGACGAGCACGGTATGGACGAAAAAATGGCCGAGCAGTCGCTGCTGGCCATTGAAGAGGCAGATGTTGTTCTGTTCCTGGTAGATGCCAAGGCCGGTTTCACCGCCGCCGACCAGATGATCGCCGAGCACCTGCGCAAACGTAACAAGCGTTCCCACGTGGTCGCCAACAAGGTCGACAACATCGACCCGGAAATGGCTCGCGCCGAGTTCGCCCCGCTGGGCATGGGCCACGCGATCCCGATCGCCGGTGCTCACGGTCGCGGCATCACGCAATTGCTGGAAGCCGCCCTGAGCGATTTCCCGCGTGATGATGACGAGCCTGCTGAAGGCGAAGAAGAAGAGATCGTCGCCGAAGGCGAGGAAGCCAAGCGCATTCCTGGCCCGAGCGAAAAAGACGGGATCAAGATCGCCATCATCGGCCGTCCGAACGTCGGCAAATCGACGCTGGTCAACCGCATGCTTGGTGAAGACCGGGTCATCGTCTACGACCAACCCGGCACCACGCGTGACAGTATCTACATCCCGTTCGAACGGAATGAAGAGAAGTACACGCTGATCGACACCGCCGGTGTGCGCAAGCGCGGCAAGATCCACGAAGAAGTCGAAAAATTCTCCGTGGTCAAAACCCTGCAGGCGATCAAAGACGCCAACGTGGTGATCTTCGTGATGGACGCCCGCGAAGGCGTGGTCGATCACGACCTCAACCTGTTGGGCTTCGCCATCGAATCGGGTCGTGCGCTGGTTATCGCGATCAACAAGTGGGACGGCATGACGCCGAGCGAGCGCGACTTCGTGAAGGTCGAGCTGCAACGTCGACTGTTCTTCGTTGATTACGCCGACATCCACTTCATCTCGGCCCTGCACGGTACTGGCGTGGGCAACCTCTACGCTTCCGTGCAGAACTCGTTCAAGTCGGCGGTCACCCGCTGGCCGACCAACCGTCTGACCCAGATTCTCGAAGACGCGGTTGGCGAACACGCGCCACCGATGGTCAACAACCGCCGGATCAAGCTGCGTTACGCCCACTTGGGTGGTGCGAACCCGCCGATCATCGTGATTCACGGTAACCAGATCGAGAAAGTGCCGAAGTCGTACGTGCGCTATCTGGAGAACACTTATCGCCGTGTGCTGAAGCTGGTCGGTACGCCGATCCGCATCGAGTTCAAGGGCGGCGAGAACCCGTACGAAGGCAACAAGAACACGTTGACCGACCGCCAGGTCAACAAGAAGCGTCGCTTGATGTCGCACAACAAGAAAGCCAGCAAGAAGCGCCGCGACAAGAAGTAAGGTCGCTGGCCGTTGATCGTTCCCATGCTCCGCGTGGGAACGATCGTTGAAAGAGAAGGGCGCCGGTAGGCGCCCTTTTTTTATGGGCGTCGGATGGGCTATCCTCGGGCTCTCCCGCGCCGCCGTCAGAGCCGGGTGTTGAGCAGGGAACCCCCGATGATCACCAGTAAGCTGCCGAATGTCGGCATCACTATTTTCACGCAGATGTCTCAGCTCGCGGCGCAGACCGGAGCCATCAACCTGTCCCAGGGTTTCCCTGATTTCGACGGCCCGCAGTCGTTGCGCGACGCGGTGGGACGGCATATCGCCAGTGGCCACAACCAGTATTCGCCGATGACCGGCCTGCCGGCACTGCGTGAGCAGATTGCGGCGAAGATCGCTCGCAGCTACGGCGTGAAGGTGGATGCCGACACTGAGGTGACGGTGACGCCGGGCGCCACCCAAGCGATCTTCTGTGCGATTCAGGCGGTTATCCACAACGGCGACGAAGTCATCGTGTTCGACCCTTGCTACGACAGCTACGAGCCGGCGACGGAGTTGGCGGGCGGCCGGTGTGTGCATGTGCAACTGAACCCGAACGATTTCTCCATCGATTTCGACAAGCTCGCGGCGGCCCTGAGCCCGCGCACGAAAATGATCGTCATCAACACCCCGCACAACCCCAGCGGCGCATTGATCAGCCGCGCCGAGCTGGATCAACTGGCGGCATTGATTCGCGACCGCGACATCTACCTGATCAGCGACGAAGTCTACGAACATCTGGTGTTCGACGGCGTGCCGCATGTCAGTGTGCTGGCCCATGAAGAGCTGTATCAGCGCGCGTTCGTGGTCAGCTCGTTCGGCAAGACCTACCACGTCACTGGCTGGAAAACCGGTTACGTCGTCGCGCCCCCCGCGCTGACCGCCGAGTTGCGCAAAGTGCACCAGTACGTCAGTTTCTGCGGGGTCACACCGCTGCAATACGCCTTGGCCGATTACATGGCCGAGCATCCGGAACACGTTGAAGAGCTGCCGGGGTTCTATCAGGCCAAGCGCGATCTGTTCTGCGATCTATTGGCTTCGTCGCGATTCAGCTTCACCCGTGTCGCTGGCACCTATTTCCAGTTGGTCGACTATTCGCAGATCCGTCCCGAGCTGAACGATGTCGAGATGGCGACATGGATGACCCGCGAACACGGCGTGGCGAGTATTCCAGTGTCGGTGTTCTACCAGAACCCACCTGAAGGCCAGCGCCTGGTGCGTCTGTGCTTTGCCAAACGCGAGGAGACGCTGCGCGAAGCGGCGGCAAAACTATGCGCGATCTGAGTACGTTGCCCGACCTCAATCTGGCGTTGATCCAGACCAGCCTTGCCTGGCACGACCGTCAGGCCAACCTTGAGCACTTCGACGCGTTGCTGGAACAGGCGCGTGGGGCAGATCTGATCATCCTGCCGGAAATGTTCACCACTGGCTTCTCGATGGAGTCGGCAACCCTCGCCGAAGCTGAAAACGGCCCGACCAGCAAATGGCTCAAGGTGCAGGCGGCAAAGCTGAATGCGGTCATTACCGGCAGCGTGATCATTCAGGCGGCTGACGGCAGCCATCGCAATCGTCTGCTGTGGGCACGTCCCGATGGCGAAGTGCTGCATTACGACAAGCGTCATCTGTTTCGCATGGCCGGCGAGCACAACCATTACACCCCCGGCGAGCGCCAAGTGCAGTTCGAGCTCAAGGGTTGGCGCATCCGCCCGCTGATTTGCTACGACCTGCGCTTCCCGGTATGGAGTCGCGACGCCCAGGACACCGATCTGCTCCTGTACACCGCCAACTGGCCGGGTGCCCGGCGTCTGCACTGGAACCGTTTGCTGCCAGCGCGAGCGATTGAAAACCTCTGCTACGTGGCGGCGGTGAATCGCGTGGGGACCGACGGCAAGGGCTTTGCCTACACCGGTGACAGTCAGGTATTGGATTTCCAAGGCGAGATGTTGCTGGCGGCGGGCGAGGCTGACGGAGTCTTTAAGGCTGTTCTTGAGGCGGCGCCACTGGCGGCGTACCGCGAGCGCTTTCCGGCGAATCTGGATGCGGATACCTTCGAGTTCACCTGAGTTTTGCGCCGTCTGTTCAGGCCTCTTCGCGGGCAAGCCCGCTCCCACAGGGAATTGCGTTCAAACTGTGGGAGCGGGCTTGCCCGCGAAGAGGCCTGATTGAACAACACAAAACCATCAGGCAAAAAAAGGCCCCGAGGTTCAAACCCCGGGGCCTTTTGCATTTCAGCGACAGCTTAAGCCGCTTTCGCTTCCGGCTGGCTCAACGAGCGGTTCAGTGCACTGAACAGCGCCTTGAAGCTGGCGGTGGTGATGTTTTCATCGATCCCTACGCCGTGCACCGCACGCTCACCGTTCACACGCAATTCGATGTAGGCCGCAGCCTTGGCGTTGGTACCCGCACCAATTGCGTGTTCGTTGTAGTCCATGATCTCCACTGGAATCGGTAAGCCGGCCACCAGTGCTTCCAGCGCACCGTTGCCTTTGCCGCGCCAGTGCAGGTTGGTTTCGCCCTGACCCTTGCTCGCCACTTCCACTTCAACATTGCTGTTGCCGTTTTCTTCCTGCAGGCGATGGCTGACCAGCGCGTACGGGGTGTTGGCTTGCAGATATTCGCTGATCAACAGCGAGTGGATCTGCTTGGCGGTCATTTCCAGGCCCAGACGGTCTGTTTCACGCTGCACGACCTGGCTGAACTCGATCTGCATGCGACGCGGCAGGCTGATGCCGTATTCCTGCTCCAGCAAGTAGGCGATGCCACCCTTGCCGGACTGGCTGTTGACGCGGATCACCGCCTCGTAGCTACGACCGATGTCGGCCGGGTCGATCGGCAAGTACGGCACTTCCCACAGGGCATCGGATTTCTGCTGGGCGAAGCCCTTGCGGATCGCGTCCTGGTGGGAGCCGGAGAATGCGGTGTGGACCAGGTCACCGACGTATGGGTGACGTGGATGAACCTGGATCTGGTTGCACTCTTCGACGACTTTGCGCACGCCGTCGATGTCGGAGAAGTCCAGTTGCGGGTCGAGGCCCTGGGTGTACATGTTCAGTGCCACTGTGACGAGGTCGACGTTACCGGTGCGCTCGCCGTTGCCGAACAGGCAGCCTTCGACGCGGTCGGCGCCGGCCATCAGGCCCAACTCGGTGGCGGCCACGCCGGTGCCACGGTCGTTATGGGTGTGCAGGCTGATGAGCACGCTGTCACGACGGTTGATGTTGCGATGGAACCACTCGATCTGGTCGGCGTAGACGTTCGGCGTCGCGCATTCAACGGTGGCTGGCAGGTTGAGGATGATCTTGTGCTCAGGCGTCGGGTTCCAGACCTCGATCACCGCGTCACAGACTTCCTTGGCGAATTCCAGTTCGGTGGCGCTGAAGGTTTCCGGCGAGTATTCGAAGGTCCACTCGGTGTCCGGCTGCATCGCGGCGTATTTGACGAACAGCTTGGCGGCGTTGACCGCGATGGCCTTGATGCCGTCCTTGTCCTGGTTGAAGACAATGCGACGGAAAGACGGCGAGGTAGCGTTGTACAGGTGAACGATGGCTTTTTTCGCCCCGCGCAAGGATTCGAAAGTGCGCTCGATCAAGTCTTCACGGCCCTGGGTCAGCACCTGAATGGTGGTGTCGTCCGGGATATGGCCTTCCTCGATGAGAGTACGCACGAAGTCGAAGTCGGTTTGCGACGCTGCCGGGAACGAGGCTTCGATTTCCTTCACACCCACTTGAACGAGGGTTTTCCAGAAGCGCAGCTTTTTCACCGCGTCCATCGGCTCGATCAGCGACTGGTTGCCGTCACGCAGGTCGGAGCTGCACCAGATCGGCGCGGTGTCGATGGTTTTCGACGGCCAGGTGCGATCCGGCAAGTTAATGACGGGAAATGCGCGGTATTTCGAAGACGGATCTTTGAGCATGCTCATCGGGAAATTCCTTATTGTCTGGGCCGAAAAGAGGCGGCCTGCCGGTGGAACGAATATTCTTGGAAAAGAGTGGGACGAGGCGCAGCGATTCAGCCCGGCAGTCGTGCGCTGACGAGGCACAGGCTGCGGTGCTGGCGAAGCTGAATAAGGGTGTGAGAGGTTTTCATGCCTTCAACCCTAACCGCGGGTGGGAAGGATGGCAAGCAGTCGGAAAAAATTGAGAGGAATACTCGGAAAGCGAGTTTTTGCGCGATTTTATTGTGCGTAATAAAGACGATTGTTTGGTTTTTTGCGCGGGGTTCGGTTGGGGCGCAATTGATTTTTTGGGGGAGCATTGAGTATTGCGGTGTTGTACAGGCCGCCTTCGCGAGCAGGCTCGCTCCCACAGGGGATCTTTGTTGTTAATAAGATCGAGTGTGGGAGCGAGCCTGCTCGCGAAGAGGCCGGTCGCCTCAACACATATTTAAGGCTGGAATGCACCAATGAAAATCGCCGGATCCACCCGCGCATCATTTAGGCTGATATTCCAGTGCATGTGCGGCCCGGTCGCCCGGCCAGTCGAACCCACTTTGCCGACCACTGCGCCACGCGCCAGTTGATCGCCGACCTTCACATCAATCTTCGACATATGGCAGAACATACTGATAAAGCCCTGACCATGATCGACAAACACCGTGTTGCCGTTGAAAAAATAGTTGCCGGTCAGAATCACTTTGCCCGCCGCCGGAGTCTTGATCGGCGTGCCCGCCGGCACCGCGAAGTCCAGGCCCGCATGCGGATTGCGCTCTTCACCATTGAAGAAACGGCGCACACCAAACTTGCTCGACAGCGGCCCGTTGACCGGTTTGTCCAGTAGCAGATTGCTCGGCGTGTTCGGGCTGAAACTGCGATACGCCTTGATCTGCTCGGCCAGTTCGCCCTCGATGCGCTTGAGGTTCGACTGATCCGGATTGACTTGCTGCTTGTTCTTCAGGGTGATGCGTTGTTCAGGGTATTTCTTGTTGCCCACGGTAAACGGCAGATTGCGCCCACCACTGCTGATCTGCTGCGCGCCGGGCTTGACCGTTAGCGGCACGCCAACAATCGCCAGCCAATTGTTCTGCTCCTTCACCACCAGCACCGGTTTGCCCTGATACGTGGCTTTCGGCGCCTGAGCGGCAACGCCCAGATCAACCACCGCGACGCCCCCCGGCACCGGTTTGTTCAGCAGCCGGGTGATGTAACTGTCGGCGTGGGCGTTGAAGGTCAGACAGAGCAAAAACAATGGAGCCAGAAAACGCGGCATGGATCAGTCCAGTAAAGAGAGGGTGACAGGCGTCAGGTGATTGTCCTCGACGCGCACTTGCAGTTCGCCTTCGCCGAGTTTGGCTTTGAGGCGCTGCCCGGTGTGAGTCTGTGCGGCGTTGCGAATCGCATGACCGCGTTCGTCGAGCAGAATGCTGTAACCACGGCCGAGGGTCGCCAGCGGACTGACCACATGCAGTGTCTGCATCTGGCTATGCAATTGCAGGCGACGGTTTTTCAGACCTTCGCGCATGGCTCGCGGCAGGCGTTCGGCGAGGCTGTCCAGACGTTGGCGCAGCATCGCCAGTTGCCGTCCCGGATGCTGACCGGCGAGGCGCGTTTCCAGGCGAATCAGGCGTTCGCGGCGGGTGTTGAGGTGGCGTTCAAAGGCGCGGCGCATGCGCATGTCCAGATCGTCCAGACGCTGAGCCTGCTGGCGCAGACGTTCACCGGGATGACGCAGACGCCGGGCCATGCCTTCAAGGCGCAGGCGATCACGCATCAAACGGTCTCGCATGCGCATCACCAGACGGCGGTGCAGGCTTTCCACCTGACGGATCAGATGGCTGGAGTCTGGGGCGAGCAGTTCGGCGGCGGCGGAAGGCGTTGGTGCGCGAACGTCGGCGACAAAGTCGCTGATCGACACATCGGTTTCATGGCCGACGGCGCTGACAATCGGCGTTACGCAGGCATCGACGGCGCGGGCCACGGCTTCTTCGTTGAAGCACCAGAGGTCTTCCAGCGAGCCACCGCCACGGGCAAGGATCAACGCATCGAAGCCGCGGGCATCGGCCATTTTCAGGGCGCGGACGATTTGTGCAGTGGCTTCGCGGCCCTGTACGGCAGTCGGAATCAGCGTCAGTTGCACCTGCGGCGCACGACGGCGGAACACGCTGATGATGTCGCGGATCACCGCGCCGGTCGGCGAGCTGATGATGCCGATGCGCTGCGGATGCGCCGGCAGCGGCACTTTGCGTTCGGCGCTGAAAAGGCCTTCGGCGCTGAGCTTTTCCTTCAGTGCATCGAAGGCCAGACGCAACGCACCGTCACCGGCCGGCTCCACGGTGTCGAGAATCAGCTGGTAGTCGCCACGGCCCTCGAACAGTGAAACCTTGCCGCGCACCTTCACGGCCAGGCCATCCTTCAGCGCCTGACGCACTCGCGCCGCGTTCTGGCGGAACAAGGCACAGCGCACCTGTGCGCCGCTGTCCTTGAGCGTGAAGTAAATGTGCCCCGACGCCGGGCGGGCGAGGTTGGAGATTTCGCCTTCGACCCAGATGTTGCTGAACACGTCTTCGAGCAACACCCGCGCACGGCCGTTGAGCTGGCTGACGGTCAGGACTTCACGGTCCAGGCCAAGTCTTGCAAAGGGATCTTTAATCATGGGGCGCAGTTTAAAGGCATTCGCCGTCGAATCACCACATGTCCCCTGTAGGAGTAAGCCTGCTCGCGATAGCGGTGTGTCAGGCGAAGAGGTGGTGATGGACAGATCGCTATCGCGAGCAGGCTCACTCCTACAAGGGATTTGTAAAAGTCTGGAGGAAGTGTTGGATCAGTGGAGTAGGGTTCTGGCGATAGGCGAGGGCGACGGTGCTTTGGCAGTCGGGGTCGCTCAGTGGCAAAAAGCGTACGCCGGGCGGGGCAAGGTCCTGCATCGATTCCGGCAGCAGGGCAATGCCGAATCCGGCCTGAATCAACTGCAATTGCGTGGTCTTGCGCGACATCACCCGCGCCGCTTTCGGAAAAAAGCCCTGACGCATGCACAGGTCGGCACATAAATAGCTCAGGCCGCCGCGCTGTGGATGGGGAATGGAAATGAACGGTTCATCTTTCAGTTGCGCCAGTTCGACCAGGGCCGAATCGGCCAACCGATGTTCGGCCGGAACTGCCAGCAGCAAACGCTCAGTAAACAGCGGCACGATCTGAATGCCTTCACGCTGACGAAGCACAGGCAGGCGCAGCAAGCCAATATCGAGGCGCCCCTCGGCCAGATCCTCAAGTTGCGCCTCCGAGGACAGTTTGCCGATGTTCAGCGACACGCCTTGTTGCTGATCGAGATAGCGGCTGATGTCACGCAGCAGGCGCCCACTGATCGGTACGGTGCTCGAATGACTCAGGCGCAATGTACCGAGTTGGCCGTTACCGACTTCGGTGGCCATGGCGCTGGCTTTACTCAGCTCGTTGAGCAGATTTTTCGCACGCGGTAAAAACGCTTCGCCCGCGGCGGTGAGTCGAGGCTGGCGCGCGGTGCGTTCGAACAACGGTGTTTGCAACTGGATCTCCATCTCCTTGATCTGCCGGCTCAGCGCCGATTGCGCAATGAACAATCGCTCGGCTGCAGCACTGAAACTGCCGCATTCGGCGATTTCCACGAAGTAACGCAGTTGGCGGGTAGACAGCACGAGGTATGCCTTTTCGAGATGGGTGGTCGGCTTTGAAGATATTAGTCGCAACGCTTGGCGCTGGCTAAAGTCATCGCAAGCTTATTAAGGACGCGGATCGATGAGCGTGGCAGGACTGTTGAATGAATGGGCGTGGGGCGCCGAGGGCTGGGTGGTGATCGGGCTGGCTATCGCGCTGGCTTATATCGTGTTCGGCATCGCCGGATTTGGCACGGCGCTGGTGGCGGGGCCGATTCTGATTGTGTTTATGCCGTTGTCGAAAATCGTGCCGTTGCTGGTGTTGCTGGATTTCGTTGCAGCGTTCGGCAATCTGCTGCCGTCGCGCCGCGATGTGGCCAAGCCTGAGTTGCTGCGGCTGCTGCCGTGCATGGCCGTGGGTTGCACGTTGGGGGTGATCTTCCTGCTCAACCTCAAATCGGAGCTGTTGTTGCTGTTGATGGGGCTGTTCATCAGCGCCTATGCGATTTACAGCCTGTGGGTCAAAACGCGGCCGGCGCAATTGTCAGCGGCGTGGGCGGTGCCGATGGGTACGGTCGGTGGGTTGTTCGGGGCGCTGTTTGGCAGTGGCGGCTTTTTATACGCGATCTATCTCAACAGCCGGTTGCCGAAAGACGCAGCGCGGGCCACGCAAAGTGCGCTGATCAGTTGCAGTACGGTGGTGCGTTTGAGCCTGTTTGCCATCGCCGGCGTGTATGCCGAGCTACCCTTGTTGATGTTGGCGCTGTGTCTGTTACCGGCCATGGCGCTGGGGTTGTGGATCGGGCGGCGGTTGACCCTGCGCTTGTCTCGCGAGGCGTTTGTGCGGCTGGTGACGTGGTTGGTGCTGGCGAGCGGGATTGCGTTGATCGGGCGTTATTTCAGCACTTGACCGCATTTCGTCAGGGATTAAGCTGCCGCCCGCACTGACGCCATCGCTGGCAAGCCAGCTCCCACAGAGTTCGGTCGCTCACAAATATTGTGTACACCAGAAAAACCTGTGGGAGTTGGCTTGCCAACGATGGCGTCGGAGAGAGCACCGCAGAATTTCCATTTGACGTCACAGGCTGCACCCATGAATTCGCAAAGCATCATCGTCCCGAAAATTTCCACCCTGCCGGTCCACGAACCCCGGGCCCGGGCGATCGTGCGCTGGCTGGTGCGCAAGAACATCATCGAGGAAGAGTTGACCACCTGCGGGCGCACTGGCAACCGCATGGCCCACGCCATTGCCGATGGCGCCCGCGCCGTGGTGTTGCACCCAGAGGCGCTGCCGTTCGGCGAGCCGATCAACGGCCTGGAGATCGTCACCAAACGCTGCATCTACACCCCGGCCAAGGGCTTTCTCGAAGAAGCCGGTTGCGCCGAGTGCCGTCGCGAAGTCGGCGAAGCGCTGTTCGAAAGCCTCGAAGACTGGTTCCCAGGCCGCACCGACAACTTCACCTGCCCAGAATGCGGGCACGAAGACGACATCAACGGCTTTCTGTACCTGCAGGAGTGCGCGTTCTCCAACCTCGGTTTCATCTTCAATAACTGGCTGGAAGCAGGGTTCAAGCAGAGCTTTATCGATGAATTTGCCGATTGGCTGGATCAACCTGTCTCTTGGGTCAAGGTAGAACTGTAGAGCCGGCGATTCCCGTACATCAGCAACATTGATATTAAGCAGAGTTTTACATTGAACAGCAGGGGGTGTCTGACTATAATGGCGCGCTTCCATTTTCCCGCTCGGGAGCCCCCGCGATGCTGCGTATCAGCCAAGAAGCTCTGACATTCGACGACATTCTCCTAGTGCCTGGTTATTCCGAGGTGCTTCCTAACGAAGTCAGTCTCAAGACCCGCCTTACCCGTGGCATCGAGCTGAACATTCCTCTGGTTTCTGCTGCAATGGACACCGTCACTGAAGCCCGTCTGGCAATCGCCATGGCTCAGGAAGGTGGCATCGGCATTATCCACAAGAACATGACCATCGAGCAGCAAGCTGCCGAAGTTCGCAAGGTCAAGAAGTTCGAAGCCGGCGTCGTCAAGGATCCGATCACCATCGAGGCTGACGCCACGGTTCGTGATCTGTTCGAATTGACCCGCATGCACAACATTTCCGGCGTTCCGGTACTGCACGATGGCGACCTGGTCGGCATCGTCACTTCCCGTGACGTGCGTTTCGAAACCCGTCTGGAAGCCACCGTACGTGAAGTGATGACGCCTAAAGAGCGTCTGGTCACCGTACGCGAAGGCGCCAACAAGAACGAAGTCCGCGAGTTGCTGCACAAGCACCGTCTGGAAAAAGTTCTGATCGTCGACGACAAGTTTGCCCTCAAAGGCATGATGACCGTCAAAGACATCGAAAAAGCCAAAGCCTACCCGCTGGCCAGCAAGGACGATCAAGGTCGTCTGCGCGTTGGCGCTGCCGTCGGCACCGGTAAAGACACCGGTGATCGCGTCGCAGCCCTGGTCAATGCCGGTGTGGACGTGGTGGTGGTCGACACCGCGCACGGTCACTCCAAAGGCGTGATCGACCGCGTTCGCTGGGTCAAAGAGAATTTCCCTGAAGTGCAGGTGATCGGCGGCAACATCGCCACCGGCGCCGCTGCCAAGGCTCTGGCCGAAGCGGGCGCCGACGCAGTCAAGGTCGGTATCGGCCCTGGCTCGATCTGCACCACCCGTATCGTCGCCGGTGTCGGCGTTCCGCAAATCAGTGCCATCGCCAACGTTGCCGCTGCCCTCGAAGGCACTGGCGTTCCGTTGATCGCCGACGGCGGTATCCGTTTCTCCGGTGACCTGTCCAAGGCCATCGTAGCCGGTGCTTCCTGCGTGATGATGGGCTCGATGTTCGCCGGTACTGAAGAAGCACCGGGCGAAATCGAACTGTTCCAGGGCCGTTCGTACAAGGCTTATCGCGGCATGGGTTCGCTGGGCGCCATGTCCCAGGCTCAAGGTTCTTCCGACCGTTACTTCCAGGACTCCTCGGCCGGTGCCGAGAAACTCGTTCCGGAAGGCATCGAAGGCCGTGTGCCTTACAAAGGCACCCTGAGCGCGATCATTCACCAGTTGATGGGCGGTCTGCGTTCCTCGATGGGTTACACCGGCAGCGCCAACATCGAAGAGATGCGCACCAAGCCTGAATTCGTGCGGATCACCGGCGCCGGCATGGCCGAATCCCACGTGCACGACGTGCAGATCACCAAAGAAGCGCCAAACTACCGCGTAGGTTGAGCCTTCAAGCAACAAGCTAAGCAACCGGGGCTGTTTTATTCAGCCCCGAGTTGTTTCTGAATCACGACTGTTTCTGAATGACTTAGACGAGACTGAATCATGGCCCTCGATATTCACGCTCACCGCATCCTGATCCTCGACTTCGGCTCGCAATACACCCAACTGATCGCCCGCCGCGTGCGCGAGATCGGTGTGTACTGCGAACTGCACCCGTTCGACATGGACGAAGATGCGATCCGCGAATTCGCTCCAAAAGGCGTCATCCTCGCCGGCGGCCCAGAGTCCGTACACGAAGCCAACAGCCCGCGCTGCCCGCAGGCCGTGTTTGACCTGGGCGTTCCGGTCTTCGGTATCTGCTACGGCATGCAGACCATGGCCGAGCAACTGGGCGGCAAGGTTGAAGGTTCCGAACTGCGTGAGTTCGGTTACGCCCGTGTTGACGTGGTCGGCAAGAGCCGTCTGCTCGACGGCATCGAAGACCACATCGACGCCGACGGCCTGTTCGGCCTCGACGTGTGGATGAGCCACGGTGACAAAGTCACCAGGATGCCGGAAGACTTCCACATCCTCGCCAGCACCCCGAGCTGCCCGATCGCCGGCATGTTCAACGACGAGCGTGCTTACTACGGCGTGCAGTTCCACCCGGAAGTGACCCACACCAAACAGGGCGGTCGCATCCTGTCGCGTTTCGTTCTCGACATCTGCGGCTGTGAAGCCCTGTGGACTCCATCGAAAATCGCTGAAGACGCCATCGCCAACATCCGCGCCCAGGTCGGCACCGACAACGTGCTGCTGGGTCTGTCCGGCGGCGTTGACTCCTCGGTGGTTGCGGCGCTGCTGCACAAAGCCATTGGCGACCAACTGACCTGCGTGTTCGTCGACAACGGCCTGCTGCGTCTGCACGAAGGCGAGCAAGTGATGGCCATGTTCGCCGAGAACATGGGCGTCAAAGTCATTCGCGCCAACGCTGAAGAGCAGTTCCTCAACAACCTGGCCGGCGAAGCCGATCCAGAGAAGAAGCGCAAGATCATCGGTCGCACCTTCATCGACGTCTTCGATGCCCAGTCCAACAAACTGGAAAACATCAAGTACCTCGCTCAGGGCACCATCTACCCGGACGTGATCGAGTCGGCTGGCGCGAAAAGCGGCAAGGCGCACGTGATCAAGTCGCACCACAACGTGGGCGGCCTGCCGGAAGAGATGAACCTGAAACTGGTCGAGCCACTGCGCGAGCTGTTCAAGGACGAAGTCCGTCGTCTGGGCCTGGAACTGGGCCTGCCGTACGACATGGTCTACCGTCACCCGTTCCCGGGTCCGGGCCTGGGCGTACGTATCCTCGGTGAAGTGAAAAAGGAATACGCCGACCTGCTGCGTCGTGCCGACCACATCTTCATCGAAGAACTGCGCAAAGCCGACTGGTACCACAAAGTCAGCCAGGCCTTCGTGGTGTTCCAGCCAGTGAAATCGGTTGGCGTGGTGGGCGATGGCCGTCGTTACGCCTGGGTCGTGGCCCTGCGTGCCGTGGAAACCATCGACTTCATGACCGCACGTTGGGCACACCTGCCTTACGAACTGCTGGAAACCGTATCCGGCCGCATCATCAATGAAATCGAAGGTATCTCCCGCGTCACTTATGACGTGTCGAGCAAGCCGCCGGCGACCATTGAGTGGGAATAATGTCACCGGCCTGAGGGCCGATTGACTGAAATAAAAAACCGTCTGGCGTTCGCGTCAGGCGGTTTTTTTTTGAGTTCACCGTGTGCAATCGAAGTGGGTACTAGCACACCTGTACTATAGCTACGCGTATTTCATCGCCCTAAGCTACA
Organism: Pseudomonas sp. FW305-7; assembly: GCF_058786735.1. Classification (NCBI taxonomy): domain Bacteria; kingdom Pseudomonadati; phylum Pseudomonadota; class Gammaproteobacteria; order Pseudomonadales; family Pseudomonadaceae; genus Pseudomonas; species Pseudomonas sp. FW305-7. The sequence goes on along the minus strand of NZ_JBYSZA010000016.1, from coordinate 76,740 downwards.
GGCAACTTCTGTTGTGGGTTGGACCGCCATCGTTCGTGGCAAAACCACTAAAAACCAGATATCTCAGATGTTTGGCCCGCCGATGCAGGAACAGGCCGACTCGGACACCATGACTAACTGGACGTACGTAAAAAGCGAAGAAGGGCTGGAGAAGTACGTGAATCTTGCCCACCGATTCGTCTCGCCGGAAACCAGCGGTGCTATTGGTACAGCGACGTCACACGTGGCCAATGCGCAGGGCACGATGAATGAAGTGACCAGCGTAACCACCGGCAAGACCACCGCCCAAGGGATCAATTTGAGGATTTTTTTCGAGAACGATATCGTCCAGAATTATTCTGTTTCGCGTTGATTACGCCTACGGATCTTCGCCAATGCCAGTCAGTTTTACTGACTGGCATTTTTGTTTCCGGGCGCAAAGCACCTTGGCAAGACTCGTCGCGCTAAATTGATCGCGAAGACTGGAGTCGTTACTAAAGAAACTGCGATCGAATCACGTCTGTATCGAACGGCGTTGTCCCTTGATCAGGCGCAAAAACCATCTGTGCCTGCTGCGGCGAAGCCACGCGTTCCCCTCGTGCTCGTACATGTAAATCGAACAGAGTCTCCAGATCCGGCCGTGGCGTATGCACCAAAGCCCGCAGCATCAACGATACCCCGCTGAGATTGTTGCCGACGTTGTTCCACCGTGGAGATGAAGTGAGCCCCAGATCGGCCCAGATCATGCGTCGTTCCTGAAGGTCCATCACGAATGGCAGACAGATCACTGTGTCGGACGCGATATCGATACGGTCGAACACGGTTCGCGGCTCGTACACTTCACCCGACGCAGTGTCAGTGCGGGCCATCCAGCCAGCGAAGCATTCCGGGAGATCACAGTACGGCTGCTCGGTGTATGAATTGATGGACGTGACGACATAACGGATGCCCTGCTCGACGAGCACGTTGATGTCGAGATCGATAAATTCCGAAGCCCCGTCGGGCGCATCGACGATGTCGCCGCTGTGGTAACCGCCGTAGCCCTTCAGGTTGTAGTACGCGACCGTATCCTTGAACACGAAGTCGGCATCGAAAAATGCGGCGGACAAGTCGATGTCCGTGCGTTCGCGGCCATTCTTCCACCACAGAAACAGGCGAATGAATCGTGTGTCAGGCACAGGCAACCGACTGCCCCGCACAAGTGTACGTAGTGACTTCGATGAAGCGCGCTGCGCCAGCGGCACCTTGTATTCACGTAATGCTGGATCGATGAAACAGCGACCTAATGGCGGCAGGGAGGCAAAACGCTGTACGAGTGCGTTCTCGCAGATACGGGCAGCACGCGCCAACGTTTCAGGTGTGAGAGGTTCGCGTCGATCCTTGATGGCAAAGACTTTGGCGAATGAACCTTTCGGGGTGAACGCCCGCAGGGGCAGAGGGCGCGGTGCACGTAACTGGGCCAGCAACTGCAGCAGAACGGGTGAGGAAACGTGTGCCGCAACGGCCTCGAACGCGTCGAGTACCGATTCGGTTTCCGTCGCGCGGCGCAGGGTCACGTCAAGCCTTCGTGCGAACTCGCCAGGACGGCTTTGTAGTATTGGCACAAGCGTGGTGATGTCACGCTGGGCCAGCATTGTTTCGACACGTGAATTAAATGTGGCGGGCGGTTCGTTACGACGCGCTGCCGTGATGGCGGCCAGCGCTCGTGGGTACTTCTCGGCGTAGTCGCCCGGATGCAGTACTTCAGCCAGGCGTTTCCAGCGCTCAGCATGGCGCATCACGTCTTCTACAGCGTCGGGAATGTTATCGAGCAGGCGCAAAAACAGGCGACGCATCGAGCGCTTCATCGCTTTGAAACGTGTCGAAGCGGTCGCCAGCGACACGTCTCCGCCACTCAACGCGACCGCCAGTCGTAGCACGTCAGTTGCCGTTTCGACGTTTCGCTGCAGAAATGTGTCGACCCGAGCATCGCTGGCGACATGCAGGATCAATGCCCCGCCAACCAGTGCACGGATCTCCCGGAAGGGGATGGTCTCGGGCAGCAGATGGAATACATCGCTTTTGTACTCGCGGATAAACCAGACGACATCGGCCGTCTCCTCTTCGGAGAGCGAGGTGCGCGATGAAACCAGTGGCTCAAGCAGTGACTCGAACTCAGAGACGCTTCCGGATTCGATCACCCAAGGTATGAAGTTGCCTTCAAGCAGGGGAGGTCGAGAGTGTTCAGTCGGTGGTAAACGCCGAAGCGTGAGGTAGTGCATGACGGCGTTCAGGTACAGCTCTGCCTCTGGGGCCTGCAGAACCTGCTCTGGAAAGTCAGGATAAAACGGCCGGTGGTGCACATGAGCGCCAGCCCGGCGCCGAAGCATTCCGATAATGTCGCGCAGCCAGTGCTTGAGTTCTGCGGGTGACAGCCCGCCGATTTGCTCAATCAGAGACTCCGAGAGTACGCATCGGAACGCCGCGATTTCCTGGATGGCCGACGCGACATGAGCACGCGTGGCACCGCCAGTGCCCATCGGGACGTGAACTTTGCTGCGGCGACGCAGGAACAGCTCCTGATTCATCCTTGATTTTCTCCTTTGGTCGCCGTCGTGAACGAGCAGCAGCATTGTGTCTACAGCAGATATGAAAACGCCTGCAAGCAGCAGGCGCAGTGTGGAGAGCGAAACCCCTAGGTCATAGGAGGTTTAGAAGGAAGGTGTTCCATAGCCACGGACGCATTCTACGGGAGGTTGTTCCCGTTTGTCAGGTTGCTCTGCGCCCCGACACGAACGGGGGCTGAGGGCCTGACAAGCCACCAGCGGACCATTGAACGGCAATGATCGCGCTGAACTTGCCTGCTTGCTTCAAGTGGCTGAAACCCCCGGCCCAGGCCGGATTTGGGGCATTTCAATCGCTTGCGAAAACCCTTCAGTCGGGTAGGCGACTTTGTAGTTTCAGGCCTATTTCTATCAGGCGCTGCGATAACGCTGAGATATCAGGAAACAATACGCCACTGATGCGTGGCATTGATTGAAGCCAGAGGTAGGCTTGGCCGTCCAGCGTCCGATTCACGGGGGTTCGCACAATGCTGCCTGTGCTGTTGCGACGCACGAGTGTGTAATTGCCTTGCGACTTCTCGATCAAGTACATGCCATTGCGATGCAGCAGGCGGTCCAGTGTTTCGTCAGTCCATGTCACCGGCGGTGCGTCGATTTGCAGGCGCAAGTCAGCGTGCAGGTAATCGAACGAGTCGCGCGTCGATGCCCCGTTGTCAAAGGGGCCGCGAGCGACTTTGATTCCCGGGTCGATGCTGACGCCCGGATCTTCTCCGGGAAAGGCTTCTTCAATCCGCAAACCGATGCCGCCTTTGAGCTCGCTGATGCCCGGCAGATTTCTGAAGTTATTGGTGTTCTGCGCATCGACCAGGGCGATCCATTTGTCTGGGCGATTGAGGATTTCGTCGCCCCACATGATTTTGGACGTCATGCGAGCGCGCATCATCTGCTCTTCAATCGAGGTGAGCGGCACCTTCATTTTGTAACTCGCCGCACAATCGAGACTTTGAACCCGGACGCCATTTGCCTGGGCAGACTTGACCAGTTCGAGCATGTTGAACGATTCGTTCGGATCGGTTCCGAGGCTGGTCAGATAAATCCGCAGATCCTCTGACATCTGACCGGACGTGTGGAAGCTGTTCAGGTCTGACTGGGCGAAATCACTCAGCAGGTCACGCACGTAGAGCGTCGTGGCGTGGCGCGCCAGCGCAGGCATGTTTTCGATCATGAAGCGCATGCTGGTGATGCGATCCAGGGTTTCTCCCACCACCAGACCTTTGGTTTTTTCAAAAATGCGATCAATCAATGCATCGGTCGTCATTGAGTGACTGACCTCGGGCAGAATCGGGCGTGCGGGCAGATTGGACCAGTTCAGTGCTGAGTAATACTCTCTGGCTTCGTTCAGGAGCAATGTGCGTTGGTGGTCGAAATGCAGGGTATACAGATCGTTCACAGACAAATTGCGTCTGGCCTCGCGAACCGCATCGGCGGAATCGTCAGGCAAGTTCATCGCCCACTTTCTCAGCCTGGCCATGTCCAGCCCCAAAACATCATAGAGGGTGGTCACAAGGCGTAGCGGACGGGCGGTTGCCGGGACGGGTTCGACCAATGGCAGCTCCGGCGATGGTGTTGATGGGGTGGGCGGGTTTGATGAGATGGTCGACGAGTGCGGATCAAAGTACGAATGGCACGCCGTACCCAGACATTGACCGCCGCCATTGAGTCGCAGCGCCAGCATGCGCTCCCACCGGCCGGCGGCACTATAGCGGACCGGCAATGAGCCGACGAACTGATTGGCGCGCTCAGGGTCGACGATAGCCCAGTGGCCACTGTCCTCGGAGGTGTCGAAATAACGTACGTAGTAGGGCTTGCCATCGAGATCAATGGCATAGGGCGGTTCGCCATCGAGGCGGTAAATGCCCTGAAATTTCCCTGACTGCGTTTCTGCGCTGTAGCGATCAAGCAACTCATTGCATAGATAGCGGGCCGGAACCTTCGGTACCGTTGGGGTTTGCGGCGCAGTGGGAGCGAGGACTACGGGCGAAGTGGGGGTTGTTTCGCTGGCAATGTCGTTTGCCATCTCGACAACATCTTTATCCGCCACCACAACCTGCGCCTGATCCTGGGTTGGCAGGAAAGGTTCGTCAGCCGAGGTGAACTCGATCAACCCGGCCATCTCTTGCGCTTCGGCAAATTCAACCTGTGGCCCCACTTCCAGATGCGCCCCGGTGCCGATCAGAAACGGCACGTTGAACAGCGCTTCTATGCCATTGAGCACCGCGCCAAGGGTACCGGCCTTGCGCTCGGCGGGCGTCCTTCCGTTGACCGCTCTGTCGATGTTCAGTCCCATGTTGGCAATGCCGGCGCCAATAACCGGCAACGCCAACGGCCAGCCCACGGTGGCCATCGGGCCGAACACCTTGAGTCCGGCACTCAAATAACCGATCCAGAGCTTTTTGCGCAGCTCAGCATTGGACGTCAGTAACAGACTGGCTTCCTCGGACATCGAATGGCGGGCGCAAATGCGTAGCCAGGTGAACGCATCACGACCAATTTCAAGGTTGGTCTTGTTGATCAGGTAATGATCGGAATGACCCCAGGTGCTGACCAGACGATTCATCAGGTCGGTGAAGTTCTGGTTGATGGCGTGACGGTCTGCGAAAGAGAAATGGTTGAGAAAAATCTTGCAGCGCGTCTCGTCGTTCAATTGTTCAAGCACCCACCAGTGCAGCGCCGCTTCGTTCTCCAGCACTTGAAAGGCCTGGGCTTCGCCTGGCAGATAAAGTGTTTGCCGCCCGCTATCTTCAACAAAGCGCAGGATATTGACGGCGATGTGACCGTCGATATCCAGCGCGCGCACCTCACTGCCGACAGGGTAAGAGGACTGCAGCATTTGCTGGGTGACGGGCCAGGTGACGGGACCGCACACCGAGTTGATCACGCGTTGAAAATCAGTGCCGTCGAGGTGACCTTTTTGCAGCGCGTTCACCGCCAGGCTGAGAAAACTGCACTTGGCCAGCGTGCGGAAATTGTCCGCTGAGTTCTGCCAGAACGTGCTCAGTTGACGGGTGTAGCGCGCGCTGAAATCGATGTTCCAGAACGCCTTCAGAACATCGCTGCCCAGCAGCTTCACTTCATTGCTCTGATTGAAGGCTTCGGCCTGCGGCCCGTCCGTGTAAAAGCCGCCGTACAGGCTCAGCAGGTCTGCATTGTCCTGATCGGTGACACGAAAGCGATGGATCACCAATTGTGTGAGGGTCAACGATTCGTATGGTTTTTCCAGTGTGTGTTCCCAACCGGTAAATGTCAGAGCGCTGCTTTGCGCCGTCCTGAATCGGTGGAAATAGACATGGTCCGGATCGTTGCCCGAAAGTCCTTTGTCCGTCAGTAGCTCACTGGCGACTTCGCGGGCCGCGTCCAGCAGACTGGGACAGGTTTGTACGACGGTGGTAGCGATGGCCTTGAGGCTGGCCTTGTCTGCTGCGTTCGGCAGCAGACGGCGTTCGGGTGCGTTCATGCAGTTCTTCATCCATGAGGAAACGAAGATCGAGCATGTCCCATCGGCTCACGGGCCATGCACTATCCCTGTATTTTTCCTTTGCGGTGCGGATTCAGTCCGGCAGTCGGCTCTGCAACGTCAGCCCCATCTCGGTCAGACGATGAGACATGTCCTCGATGCTGGCAAAGCTGACATCGTTCACCAGCGGCCAAGCCGGCCGGTGCAGGGAAACCCGTCCATCGGCCAGACGCGTCACAGGTGTATGCGCGAGCATTCCTGACTTGCTGCGGTGCAGCACGGTGAAGCTATCGCCGACTTTTCTGAACAGGTACATGCCACGTCGGTGCAGCAGGTTTTCCAGCGTCTGCTCATTCCAGTTCACCGGTTCGCTCGGCATGCGCAGGCGTAAATCGGCGCGAAGCACATCGTCATTGCCCCGCGCGGCAGCCCCATTGGCAAACGGCCCCCGGTTCACGTCGATACCCGGATCGATGTCGATTTCCATGGCGTCCACTGCGCCGACTTCCTCGATGCGCAAACCGATGCCGCCCTTTATCTCACTGAGGCCGGTCAGCCCCCTGAGGGTGTTGGTGTTCTGCGCGCCGGTCAGTACGATCCATTTTTTCGGGCTGTTGAGGTAGGTATCGCCGGTCATGATGTCGCTCGCCAGATACGTGCCGATCATTTGCTCGTCAAAGGGCGACAGTGGAGTCTTCATCTTGTAGCTCGCTGCACAGTCGATTCCCTGGACCCGAACGCCGTTTTCCCTGGCCACTTTGACCAGTTCCAGTGCATTGAAGCGTCCCGTCGGATCGGTGCCCAGGCTGCTCAGGTAGGTTTGCAGATCGGCCGACAGGTTGCCGGTTGTGAAATAGCGGTTCAGTTCCACCTGCGCGAAATCACTGAGGATGCCGCGCATGTAGAGGGTTTTTGCGTGTCGAGCCAGCGCCGGCATGTTCTCAATCAGGAAGCGCATGCTGGTGATGCGATCTAGGGTTTCTCCCACCACCAGCCCGACGGCGGATTCAAAGAGGCGGTCGATAAGCTCGGAAAGGCTGATCTGCGCATTGATCGCGGGAATGGGAGCGCGAAACGGTGGAGTGATCCACGGCAGTGAACTGAAAAATCTTTTCGCGGCGGTTTGCAGCGCAATGCGCTTGTTGACGGCGTACAGCTCAAAAGGGTCAGTCATGCCGAAGGCACCGTCGGCGTCGGGCACCAGTTGAGCGTGGGTTTCGTTCAGATTCAGTGCCCAGGCTCTTATCGAACGGCGTACCGTCGGCTCGATGTCGAAGGCAGACGTCACAATGCGCACCGGACGTGATACCGGGCTGGGCAATTCGACCTCTGTTTGCGCGGGCGCTTCGGGGGCTGGCGGTTCCTGAGGGGCGAGCGCAAGGTCGGGCGCGCACGGTTTGCCCGCGCATTGGCCGCCGCCCCGCAAGCGCAGGGCCTGCATCCGCTCCCACTGGCCCTCGGCGTTCAGGCGAACAGGCAATGAGTGGACAAATTGATTGGGCCTGTCCGGATCAACGATGGCCCAGTAGCCGCCCTCGTCGGTGTCGCCGAAATAGCGCACGTAGTATGGGTTGTCATCCAGATGGATGGCGTAGGGCGGATCGCTATCCAGGCGAAAGATCCCCTGAAATTGCCCGGGCTCGCGTTGCACATCGAGCCCGTCGAGCAGCTCGTTGCACAGGTATTTGTCAGGTATGGGCGGTGGTGCAGCGCTCTCGGTCGGCGGCAACCAAGATGTTTCCAGCGGCGGCGCAATCACGTCTGGCTCGACCGCAACCTCGCTTTCCTGCCGTTCGACCAGCGGATCCGGCACCTCCACTGCTGCAGCCGGCTCGTTCAGTCCGGCCATTTCTGCGGCCTCCACTGCATCCACCTCGACACCCACCTCCAGCATCGGGCCGGTGCCTTTGAGAAATGGAATGTTGAACAGTGCATCAATGCCGCTCAACACGGCACCCAGCACGCCGGCCTTGCGTTCGCTGGAGGTTTTGCCGTTGACCGCCTGATCGATGTTCAGCCCCATGCTGGCAATGCTGGCGCCAATCACCGGCAGCGCGAGCGGCCAGCCGACGGCGGCCATCGGGCCAAATACCTTGAGGCCGGCGCTCAAGTAACCGATCCACAGTTTTTTGCGCAGATCGCCATTGGACGTCAGCGTCAGGCTGGCTTCGGCAAACATGGCGCTGCGGGTCGAGTCGCACAGCCAACTGAAGGCGTCGCCGCTGATTACGGCGTTGGTTTTATTGATCAGATGATGATCGGAGTGTCCCCACGTGCTGACCAACCGATTCATCAGATCGGTGATGTTCGTCGTCATGTGCTGACGGTCGGCGAGTGCAAAGTGACTGAAGAAAGCCTGGCGCCGGGGCTCCAGGTTCATCTGCTCAAGCACCCACCCATGCATGTCCGCCGCGGTTTCCTGTACGACGAACGCCACCGTTTCACCCGGCAGATAGACCATCTCCCGGCCTGTGGTACTGACGATGCGCAGAAGGTTGGTCGCCATATGCCCGTCGATATCGAAGGCGCGCACGCCACTGTCTGGTGTGTGGGTTGATTGCAACGTGGCCAGCGTCACTGGCCAGGTAACAGGCCCCATAACGGCGCTGACGATCCACTGGAAATCCGTGCCGCTCAATTGCTCGAGTTCAAGTGCCTGCACGGCACGGCTGAGGAAGTTACACCTGGCTAACGTGCGGAAATCATCGGTGTGAGTGTTCCAGAACGTAGTCAGTGTGTCGTTGTAACGCGAGCTGAAATCGATGTCCCAGAAGGCGTTGAGCACTTCGTTGCCATGCAGGCGAACTTCATTGCTGTGGTCGAAATCTTCGGTCTCGGGCCCGTCCGAATAGAACCCAGCGTAAAGATCCAGCAGGTCGGCGTTGTCGACGTCGGTGGCGCGAAAGCGATGGATCACCAATTGTGTGAGGGTCATCGATTCGTAGGGTTTTTCGCGGATATGTTCCCAGCCGGTAAACGACTGGCTGCTGCTCTGGGCCGCTTTGAATCGATGGAAGTAAACCCGGTCCGGATCGGTGTCTGGCAGGCCTTTGAGCTCAAGCAGCTCGCGGGCGACTTGATAGGCCGCGTCGTGCAGGCTGGGGCAGGTTTGCACGACCGTCGCGGCGATGAGCTTGAGGGCGGCGTTGTCCGCTGCGTTGGGCAGAGGACGTGTTTCGGGGGCGTTCATGCTTTCTCCATCCTTGAGAAACGAAAGCCGAGCATGGCTGATTCGCCCCGGGAGAGTGCACTACATGGATACCGCACATCGGCGGTCGAAACGTGCCGGGGTCAGCGCCGGGCTACGTCGGAGAAGTAGAACTTGTCGAGGGTGTGGCGCGACTCGGTGTACTCGAACTGCCGGCCGTCCTGCAGAAACGTCTGGTTGCTGACCACGATCACATGGCTCTGCCCGTCGAGGTCCAGGTGCAGCAGGTCATCCTTGCTGCGTGGCACGGCTTCGATGGTGCGTTGGGCATAGGCGATCTGCAGCAGCAGGGTTTGTTCGATGTAGGCGTAGATCGACTGCTCGGCGATGTCGCGAGACAGGTCGGGAATCACCTCGGTGACGAAGTGGTTGATGTCGAGAATCACCCGTTTGCCGTCGATTCGTCGCACGCGCTTGACGCGGGTAATCAGGCTACCGGGCTCGGCATCGATGTGTTCGAGCAGGGCGCCTTCGAGCGGGATCTGGGCCAACTCGACGACTTCGGTGCTGACGTCATTGCCCAGCCGTGGATAGGTTTCCTGAAAACTGACGATGCCGCCGAGCTGGAATTCGATCGGGTTGGTCGAAAGAACGAACGTGCCTTTGCCATGAATCTTCTGCGCAAAACCACGCTCCTGAAGTAGCTCGATCGCCTTGCGCACGGTGCCCCGGCTGGCTTGATAGCTGTCCATCAGTTCGGTTTCGGACGGCAGTCGCGCGCCGCGTTCGAGGCGTTCAGTGGTGATACTGGCCAGCAGATCGCTATAGATCTGGTTGTATTTGCTCATGGATAGGCTCTGTGCCGGCTGTGCTCAAAGCCTCGAACCTTAAGGGCAGGGTAGGGCTTTGTCCATGTGGTGGATGGAAATCGCCTTAGGTTCGGGTAGGAAAATTCGCTGACGGTCTGGCGGCAATAGGCAAAAACAAACTCGTACAGACGAGTTATTGCATTAACTCGTCTGTACGAGTATTTTTCGCTTCGGCGTGCTGCCAATAACAACAATCCACAGTGGAAGAACAAGCATGAGCCACGACTATCCGAAGATCGCCAGCGAGCTGCTGCAAAGCCTCGGCGGCAGTGAAAATCTCGAACAGGCCGCCCATTGCGTCACGCGATTGCGCCTGGCCCTGAAGAATCCCGGCCTGGTCGACAGCGCCACGCTCAACCAGATCGATCTGGTCAAAGGCTCGTTCTTCACCGGCGGTCTGTATCAGGTAGTGATCGGTCCGGGCGAGGTGGAAAAGGTCTACGCCGAACTGCGTCGCCAGACCGGTCTCGCCGCGTCGACCATCGCCGACGTCAAACAGAAAAGCGCCGAAAAGATCAACGCCATGCAGCGCCTGGTGCGGGTGTTTTCCGATGTGTTCATGCCCATCCTGCCGGCGCTGATCATTGCCGGCCTGCTGATGGGCATCAACAATCTGCTCGGTGCCAAGGGCATGTTCATCGAGGGCCAGACCCTGCTGGACGCCTACCCGAAACTCGACGGGCTCTGGAGCCTGATCAATCTGATGGCCAACACCTCCTTTGTGTTTCTGCCGGCACTGGTGGGCTGGTCGGCGGCCAAGCGTTTTGGCGGCAGCGAAATCCTCGGCATCGTGCTCGGCCTGATGCTGGTTCACCCGGATCTGCTCAACGCCTGGAACTACGGCAAGGCCGTGGCCGGGCTGGACGGGCAACACATGCCGTACTTCGACATCCTCGGCCTGTTTCAGGTGGAGAAAGTCGGTTATCAGGGGCAGATCCTGCCGATATTGCTGGCCGCGTACGTGATGAGCGTCATCGAGAAATGGCTGCGGGCGCGTGTGCCCAATGCGGTGCAATTGCTGGTGGTGCCGATCACCACCATCGTTGTCACGGGTGTGCTGGCACTGGCGGTGATCGGCCCGGTGACCCGTCATGTCGGCATCCTGATCACCGAAGGGGTGGTCATGCTGTTTGATCTGGCGCCGATGGTCGGCGGGGCGATTTTCGGACTGCTCTATGCACCGCTGGTGATCACCGGCATGCATCACATGTTTCTCGCGGTCGACCTGCAGTTGATCTCGACCCAGGGCGGCACATTCATCTGGCCGATGATTGTCATGTCCAACCTCGCCCAGGGCAGTGCAGCGCTGGCAGTGTTCTACATGACGCGCAATGCGCGGGACAAAAGCATGGCGTCGACTTCGGCGATTTCCGCGTATTTCGGTATCACCGAGCCTGCGATGTTCGGGGTCAACCTGCGCTACAAATTTCCGTTCTATGCCGCGCTGACCGGTTCGGCACTGGGCTGCATCTTCCTGTCGATGAACAAGATCCAGGCGTCGGCGATCGGCGTCGGCGGCCTGCCCGGTTTCATCTCGATCATTCCGCAGTTCATTCCGATGTTCGTGATCGGAATGCTGATTGCCATGGTTGTGCCGTTTGTTCTGACCTGTGCGCTGAGCATGAAGATTGTCCGTCCCGGCTACCGGGTTGCCTGATTCCAGACCTGCAAAGGGCTACATATTCAAGAGGGAGATGCGCCATGCAAGACTGGCAGCGTTCGGTGATCTACCAGATCTACCCGAAGAGTTTTCACAGCCATGCCGGCAACCCGACCGGTGATCTGCTCGGGGTCGTAGCCAAACTCGACTATCTGCAATGGCTGGGTGTCGATTGCCTGTGGATCACGCCGTTCCTGCGTTCACCGCAACGTGACAACGGCTACGACATCAGCGATTACTACGCGATCGACCCGAGTTACGGCAGCATGGCCGACTGCGAATTGCTGATCGCCGAAGCCGGCAAGCGCGGGATCAAGCTGATGCTCGACATCGTGGTCAACCACACTTCGATCGAACACGTCTGGTTCCAGCAGGCGCGCAGCAGTCTCGACAATCCATATCGCGACTTCTATATCTGGCGCGATCAGCCGAACAACTGGGAATCCAAGTTCGGCGGCTCGGCCTGGGAGTATGAAGCCCAGACCGGGCAATATTACCTGCACCTGTTTGACCACACCCAGGCCGATCTGAATTGGGACAACCCCAAGGTGCGCGCCGAAGTGTTCAAGATGATGCGCTTCTGGCGTGACAAGGGTGTGGGCGGTTTCCGTCTCGATGTGATCAATCTGATCTCCAAGCCTGCAGACTTTCCCGAGGACAGCAGTGACGGTCGACGCTTTTACACCGATGGTCCGAACGTCCATGAGTACTTGCAGCAGATGCACCGCGAAGTCTTCGCCGGGCATAACCTGATCAACGTCGGCGAAATGTCATCCACTAGCCTCGAACACTGCATTCGCTACTCGAATCCGCAGTCGCAAGAGCTGTCGATGACCTTCAACTTTCATCACCTGAAAGTCGATTATCCGAACCTGCAAAAGTGGGTACGCGCCGATTTCGATTTCCTCCAGCTCAAGCGGATTCTCTCCGACTGGCAGACCGGCATGCAGGCCGGAGGTGGCTGGAATGCGCTGTTCTGGTGTAACCACGATCAGCCGCGGGTGGTCTCGCGTTTTGGCCATGACGGCGAATATCGGGAACTCTCGGCGAAGATGCTCGGCACTGCCCTGCACTTTTTACAGGGCACACCGTTCGTGTATCAGGGCGAAGAGCTGGGGATGACCAATCCGGGGTTTGAACACATCGATCAGTACCGCGATGTCGAAACCCTGAACATCTTCCGCCTCAAGCGCGAAGCGGGTATCTGCGACGCCGACAACATGGCGGCGATCATGCAGAAGTCCCGCGACAACGGACGCACGCCGATGCAGTGGAACGCTGAAGCGAACGCCGGCTTCAGCAGCGTTGAACCGTGGATCGGGGTGCCGGCGAATGCCGCTCAGATCAACGTCGATAACCAGCTCGACGATCCCGCATCGGTACTGAATCACTACCGTCGGCTGATCGCTTTGCGGCGCACCGAGACGTTGATGTCAGACGGCGTTTATCGGCAACTGCTGCCGGAGCACAAGCAAGTCTGGGCTTACCTGCGCGAAGGCACGGGCGAGCGCCTGCTGGTGGTGAACAATTTCTACGGCACCCCGTGCGAAGTCGAACTGCCCATGGAGATCGACGAGGCATTGAACCAGCGCTTGCTGATCAGCAATTACCCGGACTGTCCGCGACGCAATCGACAGGTGAGTTTGCGACCTTATGAGTCGTTCGTGCTGCACCTGATCGATCCCTGATTCCTAACAGGAAAACCAGCGTTTCAAAAAACACGCAGAGCCCTGCGCGGGGGAGTTTTGCGCCGAATTCATGCAAACACACAATAAAAATAATGGGGTGGCTTATGAAAACAACAATAAATCGCAGCCTTGCAGTAGCAGGTATATGCCTCGCGTTACCACAGTCGTCGCACGGGCTGGAGTTCGGTGGCTACTTGCGCAGTGGCGTTGGCAATTCGCTCAAGGGCGGTGGCCAGTCGTGTTTCCAGTTGCCAGGGGCGCAAACCAAATATCGCTTGGGCAACGAGTGCGAGCAGTACGGCGAGCTTGAACTGCGCCAGGATCTGTACACCCTTGACGACGGCTCGGTACTCAGCGTCGACGGCATGGCCTCGCTGTACAACCGCTATAACCGCCGCCCGACGTTCAACGAAGACAACGGTTCGATTCGCCTGCCGCAGGCCTACGCCCAGTGGTCGGCGATGCCCGCGCTCAATGGCGGCTCACTCTGGGCCGGCCGCCGTTACTACAAACGTAACGACATCCATATTTCCGATTTCTACTACTGGAACCAGAGCGCCACCGGTGGCGGGATCGAGGACGTGCTGATCGGTGATCTGAAATACAGCTACGCGTTCTCGCGCAAAGACAACCTCTACCAGAAGGATTACATCAACCGGCACGACTTCAACGTCGCCGGTTTCAATACCAACCCCGGTGGTGAACTTGAGTTCGGCCTCAGCTACATCGATAAGCCCGACAGCCGCGATGCTCACCGTGGCTGGGCGATCACCACGCAACATGTGCAAAGGGATTTTCTTGGCGGCAAGAACAAACTGGCCCTGCAATACGGCGAAGGGCCGGGCACCGGGCTGGGCTACACCGGTAACGTCAAACTCGACGACAGCAACAAGAGTTACCGGATCGTGGAGTTTTTCGACTGGCAGGTGACGCCGCGTTTCGGCGGGCAAGTCGAGGCGGTGTATCAGAAGGACATTCGCCCGGACGGGGCTGACCAGAACTGGATTTCCCTGGGTGTGCGCCCGACCTATGCGCTCACCGAGCAGTTCAAACTGGTCACCGAACTGGGCCACGATCAAGTCGAAGCCCCGGGAGGGACGCGCAAGCTGAGCAAGTTCACTTTCGCCCCGACCTGGTCACCCAAGGGCCCGGAATTCTGGGCGCGCCCCGAGGTGCGGCTGTATTACACCTATGCCACCTGGAACGAGGCGGCCAAGCGTGCGGCCAACGAACTGGCCAAAGGCTCGGCACTGTCTGATACCGGCGCCTTCGGCACTGCGCGCCACGGTGCGAACGTCGGATTGCAGGTCGAATACTGGTGGAAATAAGCGATGCTGGTGGGGCGTCGCGCTCCACGGGCACTTCAGAGAACAAAACCGCAGGTGACGTCATGGCCACATCCCAACAATTGCAACTGCTGGCGCCTCTGTCCGGCGTGCTGATATCACTGGATCAAGTGCCTGATCCGGTGTTTTCCAGGCGCGTGATCGGCGACGGTCTGTGCATCGACCCTACTTCGTCAACGCTGTGCGCGCCGCTGGCCGGGGTGGTCAGCAACGTGCAGGCCAGTGGGCATGCGATCAGTATCACCGCCGACACGGGCGTTCAGGTATTGATGCACATCGGTCTTGATACGGTGAACCTGGGGGGGCAGGGATTCACCCGGCAGGTCGAGGAAGGCCAGCGGGTTGAAGTCGGGCAGGCGCTGATCGAGTTCGATGCCGATTACGTCGCCCTGCACGCCCGCAGCCTGATGACCCTGATGCTGGTGGTCAGCGGTGAGTCATTCAGTTGGTGCGTCTCGCCAAGCGGTCTGGTCGAAACCGGCCAGGCACTGCTGAGTCTCGCCAGCGCCACGGCGAGCAGCGAGGAACCTTTGATTGCAGAGGGCCAAAGGCTGTTTTCGCAATCGCTGAAACTGCCTAACCCGAATGGCCTGCATGCGCGTCCGGCGGCGGTGTTCGCGCAAGCGGCCAAGGCTTTTTCAGCAAAGATTTATCTGCACAAACAGCAATCTGAAGCCAACGCCAAGTCATTGGTGGCGATCATGGCGTTGCAGACCGCTTTCGGTGACAGCGTGCAGGTCAGTGCGCTGGGCGACGATGCTGAAGACGCGGTCAATACGCTCACCCGATTATTGGCCGAAGGCTGCGGCGAAGCGCTGACGGCAGTGGTTGCTGTGGCGCCAGTCGAGCGCGCCGAGGCAGAGGCCCTGACGGTTTTGCGTGGGGTCTGTGCGTCACCCGGTTCGGTATTGGGGACGGCGGTGCAGATCACTGAGCCGACGCTCGAGGTGAAAGAGTTCGGCGCTGGCGCACACATCGAACGCGAAACTCTGGCTAACGCGTTGATCGAGGCCGATATGGCCTTGCAGCATCTGCGCGACATCGCCATCAGTGAAGCTCAGGCGGAAATTTTCAAGGCGCATCAGGAACTGCTCGAAGATCCGAGTCTGCTGGATCAGGCTCAGGCGTTGATCGTTGAGGGTAAAAGCGCGGCGTTTGCCTGGCGTGCGGCTACCGAGTCGACAGCGACACTGTTCCAGCAACTGGGCAGTGCGTTGCTGGCCGAGAGGGCGGCGGATCTGGCTGACGTGGGCGTACGTGTGCTGAAACTGATCCTCGGGGTTCGCGAGCGGGCGCTGGAACTGCACGCCGGGACGATTCTGATCGCCGATCAACTGACGCCGTCGCAGACCGCCGGGCTCGACACCGAAAAAGTGCTGGGTTTCGCCACGGTCGGTGGCGGGGCGACCAGTCACGTTGCGATTCTGGCCCGAGCCTGTGGTTTGCCGGCGATCTGCGGGATGCCTGGGCAAATGCTCGCGCTGGCCAATGGCGCCCAGGTATTGCTCGACGCCGACCGGGGCGAGTTGCACTTGCATCCGGATCCGGAGGCGATCAGCCAGTGGCAAGCCAGGCACGAGCAGCAACGCCAGCGCCATCATCACGAGCAGGCGCAGGCGACGCAAGCAGCCTGCACCCGCGACGGGCATCACATCGAAGTCACGGCCAACGTTGCCTCGCTGAGCGAAACCGAACGGGCGATGGCCGTGGGCAGCACAGGCGTGGGGCTTTTGCGTTCGGAGTTTCTTTATCTGGATCGCAATCATGCGCCCACCCGTGATGAACAGGTGTCGACCTACAGCGCCATCGCCCGGGCGGTGGGGCCGTCGCACAATCTGGTGGTGCGTACGCTGGATGTCGGTGGCGACAAACCGCTGGCTTACGTGCCGATGGACAGCGAAACCAATCCGTTCCTCGGGCTGCGCGGAATTCGCCTGTGTCTGGCGCGCCCGGACCTGTTGCGTGAGCAGTTCCGCGCGATCCTCGGCAGTGTCGGCCTGACGCGTCTGCACATCATGTTGCCGATGGTCACTCAACTGGCGGAATTGCGTCTGGCCCGACAGATGCTGGAGGAGGAAGCGCTGGCGCTGAATCTGGGTCAACTGCCGAAACTGGGGATCATGATCGAAGTGCCGGCGGCGGCATTGATGGCCGACGTGTTTGCCCCGCACGTGGACTTCTTCTCGATCGGCACCAACGATCTGACCCAATACACCCTGGCCATGGATCGCGATCATCCGCGTCTGGCCAGTCAGGCGGACAGCTTTCATCCATCGGTACTGCGCCTGATTGCGCTGACCGTGAACGCCGCGCACGCCCATGGCAAATGGGTCGGTGTGTGTGGGGCGATGGCCTCCGAACGTCTGGCGGTGCCGCTGTTGCTGGGGCTGGGCGTGGACGAGTTGTCGGTGAGTGTGCCGCAGATTCCGGCGATCAAAGCGGCGGTACGCGAGGTGGATCTGCTCGACTGCAAGGCCATTGCCGAGCAGGTGCAGGGCCTGGAAAGCGCTGAAGAAGTGCGTGAGGCGCTGCGCCTGTATCAAGAAGCGACCGTCGATACCTTACCGGCTCTGGAGAACTGAACATGTTCGATAAATTGCAGCAGGCATTCTGGAAAGCCCTGACCCCGGATCTGGTGGTGGATGCACCGCCCGCGCAGGCCGAGCCTGCCGATGGATTGAGTGCCGAGATCGTCGCCGCGCTGGGTGGTGCGGATAACCTCAAATCGCAGCAACCGGTCGCGTTGACCCGCGTGCGCGTGGCGTTGGGCGATGTGTCGCTGATGGATCGCCAGGCGCTCAGCGAGGCCGGTGTCGCGGGCGTCATGCCCCTGGAGGGCGGGGTGGTGCACCTGATTACCGGCCTGCAAAGCTGAGCGCGGAGGGGATGTGCGGCCTCAGGTCACCCTTACTGTTTCTCAACCGCAGGTGTATCGTATTCGCCTTTTACGGGCCTTCAGGGTCTGTCGCTGATACGTGAGGTAGTTGAGTTCATGTCCTTTACCCGTCGCCAAATCCTCGGTGGCCTGGCCGGTCTTGTTGTCGTTGGCGTTGGAGCGGGGGGCGCGTCGCGTTACTGGCTGGGCAAGATGGCCGACGCCGAGGCGGGTCACGACTACGAGCTGATCGCCGCGCCACTGGACGTGGAACTGGTGCCCGGGCACAAGACCGAGGCGTGGGCGTTCGGCCCGTCGGCGCCGGGTACCGAATTGCGTGTGCGTCAGGGTGAATGGCTGCGGGTGCGGTTCATCAACCATCTGCCGGTGGCGACCACCATCCACTGGCACGGCATTCGCCTGCCGCTGGAAATGGACGGCGTGCCGTACGTCTCGCAACTGCCAGTGCTGCCGGGCGAATACTTCGACTACAAATTCCGCGTGCCGGACGCCGGCAGCTACTGGTATCACCCGCACGTCAGCAGCAGCGAAGAACTCGGTCGCGGACTGGTCGGGCCGCTGATCATCGAAGAGCGCGAGCCGACCGGTTTCAAGTATGAAAAGACCCTGAGCCTGAAAAACTGGCACATCGATGACGAAGGCAACTTCGTCGAATTCAGCATTCCGCGTGAAGCTGCGCGTGGCGGCACGGCGGGGCGTCTGTCGACCATCAACGGCGTACCGTTGCCAGTGATCGAATTGCCGGCCGGGCAGATCACCCGCGTGCGCTTGCTCAATCTCGATAACACCCTGACGTATCGCATCAACATTCCTGGTGTTGAGGCAAAGATCTACGCGCTGGATGGCAACCCGGTCGAACCTCGCCCGCTGGGCAAGGAATATTGGCTCGGCCCGGGCATGCGCATTTGTCTGGCGATCAAGGCGCCGGCCGAGGGTGAAGAACTCTCGCTGCGCAACGGCCCGGTCCGACTGGGTACCTTGCGTTCGGTGGCCAACACCGATGCGCCGACGGACTGGCCGAAAGCGCTGCCCGCCAATCCGGTGGCCGAGCCGGACCTGGCCAATGCCGAGAAACTCAACTTCAATTTCGAATGGGTCGGTTCGGTGTCGGTCAACGTCGACAACGGCAAGCCGCCAAGTCTGTGGCAGATCAACGGCAAGGCCTGGGACATCACCGACAAGACTTGTGCCGACCGGCCGATTGCCAGCCTGAAACTGGGTCAGAGCTATATTTTCGAACTGAAAAACATGACCCAGTATCAGCACCCGATCCACCTGCATGGCATGAGCTTCAAGGTGATTGCGTCGAACCGGCACAAGATCATTCCGTACTTCACCGACACCTATCTGCTGGGCAAGAACGAGCGCGCACAAGTGGCGCTGGTGGCGGATAACCCGGGGGTGTGGATGTTCCACTGTCATGTGATTGATCACATGGAAACCGGCCTGATGGCCGCCATCGAGGTGAAGTGATGCGCCAGATTCGCCCCGCGGCGATCATCGACCGCAGCCGTGATCGAGATTTCATGCGCGAAGCCCTGGCCCTCGCGGCGCAAGGTGCGGCCCTCGGCGAAGTGCCAGTGGGCGCGGTGCTGGTGCAGGCTGGCGAGATCATCGGTCGCGGCTTCAATTGCCCGATCAGCGCCAGCGACCCTAGCGCCCACGCGGAAATGGTCGCGATCCGCGCCGCCGCGCAAGCCGTGAACAACTATCGCCTGCCGGGCAGCACGCTGTATGTGACGCTGGAACCGTGCAGCATGTGCGCCGGTTTGATCGTGCATTCGCGGGTGGCGCGGGTGGTGTATGGCGCGCTGGAACCGAAGGCCGGGATCGTGCAGAGCCAGGGACAGTTTTTTACCCAGGGCTTTTTGAATCATCGGGTGTTGTATGAGGGCGGGGTGTTGGCGGAGGAGTGCGGGGCGGTGTTGACCGAGTTCTTCCGCGCTCGTCGCGCTAAACCAGCTATCTAAAAGACAACACAAAACCCTGTGGGAGCTGGCTTGCCAGCGATAGCATTGGTTCAGCCAACATCAATGTTTGATGTGCCGACGCCATCGCTGGCAAGCCAGCTCCCACAGGTTTGTTTGGTGGTTGTAAAAATTACTTCTTCGCGACAATCACCGCCCGCATCGGCGCCGGCAGTCCTTCAATCGTCTTGCTGTGATCTTCCGGATCAAGGAAGTCGCTCAGCGACTGATACTTCATCCACTCGGTACCACGTTGTTCCTCGACCGTCGTTGTGCTGACATCGACGCAACGAATATCGGTGAAACCTGCTCGCCGCAGCCACAACTCCAGCGCCGGCACTGACGGCAGGAACCACACGTTACGCATCTGCGCATAACGATCTTCCGGCACCAGCACTTGATGCTTGTCGCCCTCGACCACCAGCGTTTCCAGCACCAGTTCGCCACCCTTGACCAGGCAATCCTTCAGCGCCAATAAATGCTCGATCGGCGAGCGACGGTGATAGAACACGCCCATGGAAAACACCGTGTCGAAACCTTCGAGGTTCGGCGGCAGGTCTTCGAACGGGAACGGCAGATGCCAGGCGTTCGGCTCGGACAGATAACGCTGCACCGCCTGGAACTGGCAGAAGAACAGCCAGTTCGGATCGACACCGATCACACTGTCCGCGCCGGCACCGAGCATGCGCCACATGTAGTAGCCGTTGCCGCAACCGACATCGAGGATGCGTTTGCCCTGCAGATTCAGATGCGGTGCAACCCGCGACCATTTCCAGTCCGAACGCCATTCGGTGTCGACGTGCACGCCAAACAGATCGAACGGCCCTTTGCGCCATGGCGACAGGCCCATCAGCGCGGTGCGCATTTGCGCACGGGTTGCATCGTCGCAATCGGTGTCGAGCTTCAAGCCGTTGAGCAGATCGATTTCACTCGGCTGGATCTTCGGCAAGGCATTCAGCGCACTTTGCCAGCGCTCCAGGTCGCCGTGACCTTTCTCCATTTTCTTGTCGAGTTGCGCTTGCAGGGTGTTGGCCCAGTCGGCCAGCGGGGTGCCAGCCAGACGGCGGGCGAGGGGGGACAGATCAATCATGGCAAGGCAATCAACGAGGCAAAGTTAAGACACTGGAACCACGGCACGACTTTCGAGAACCCGGCGGCCAACAGGCGTTCGCGGTGTTCTTCGAGGCTGTCGGGCTTCATGACGTTTTCGATGGCACTGCGCTTCTGGGCGATTTCCAGTTCGCTGTAACCGTTGGCGCGTTTGAACGCGACATGCAGGTCGGTGAGCAACTCATGTTCTTCGGCATCGTTGAAGCGCAGCTTCTCCGAGAGAATCAAGGCGCCGCCAGGCAGCAACGATTGGCGGATGCGCGAAAGCAACGCGGTGCGTTGATCCGGGGCGATGAATTGCAGCGTGAAGTTCAGTGCCACTACCGACGCGGGTTTGAAGTCCAGCGCGAGGATATCGCCCTCGATCACTTCAACCGGCAGCAACTCCTGAAACATCGAATCCTGACCGTTGAGGTACTCGCGGCAACGCTCGACCATCGCCGCCGAGTTGTCCACCGCGATCACCCGGCAGCCGTCAGTGCGCACATGGCGACGCAATGCCTGAGTCACCGCACCCAGCGACGAGCCGAGATCATAGAGCACGCTGTTTGGCTGGGCGAACTGCGCCGCGAGCACGCCAAGGTTCTCGACGATGGTCGGGTAACCCGGCACCGAGCGCTTGATCATGTCCGGGAACACCCGCACCACGTCTTCGTTGAAGGCGAAGTCAGGCACCTTGTCCAGGGGCTGGGCGAAAATGCGATCGGGTTCTTTGCTCACGGCGGTGTCCGGCGGTGTCGGTGGAAAAGGCCGGCATTTTAGCCAAACTGGCGCGGGGATGCTTGGGTTGTCTGATAAAACGCGAGAAAGCGTTTGAGGAAAACTGAATGACCAGGCTCGCCGGGTGAGCCTGGTCATTCAACTTTTAATAAGTCTTGCGCAACATTACGATAAAGGTGGATTCGCCGGAAATGGTCAAATCTTCATTGAAGTTTCCAGACGCCTTGAAGTCGTAGTTGATCTGGTAATGCAATTTCTCGGGAGACACTTCAATGACCTCTACTGTGACAGTGCCGGTGGTTGGTTCATAAAGGATACCGGCGGAACCATCGCCTTTGGTGCCCAATTCAACGTAGTGGAATAAATCGAATGGAAAGTCTGGGTCGCTAACAGAATAGGAGCCGGACTCAATGGTTTTATCAAAGTAAAGCTTGAGGTATTTGTGAGTCCTGGCCAGAGGGTGGCTAAAGTTTGCGAAACTATGTAGCCCAATCAGATTGTTTGCAGGATCAGGATGGGCTTCGTAATGGATATCTTGAGTGTCGAATTCCACTCGGTTAGAGATCGTCAAATATGTTCTGGCACTGACTGTGATGAGAGGAGGGTTCGTGTCGGAAGATGTAAAAAAATCGCGGTTGAAATAGCTCATGGGTCTTTCCTTGAATGGCCTATAGGTAACACCATCCAATAATGGGAGCACCAGACTCATTTGGCACCTGACAGATCTGACAGGTTTTTATACCGTTTGGGAATGAACCTTTGGGATTTCAGTTATGAGGGTTGGTGACGCTTTAGGTTTCTATCAAACGCCGAGGCCGCAATGCCCCACTGTCCCAGCCAGTAGCTGAGGATGATGACGTACGGCGCAGCCTGGAACGGCGACACAAAACGATCGATACCGATCACGCTGTCCGAGAACACAAACGCCAGCGCACCGCCGGCCGCCAGCAGCGCCGAGCGCTTGGGGACGTCAGTGCCAAGACGGGCAAGGGCGCGCCAGAGCATGGCGCTTATGGCTGTGCCGTAGACAATCACTGGCACCAGCAATGGCCCAAGCCCGTTGGAAATCAGAATGCCCAACAGCGCCGCGCCGACCACGACTGCGAGCACCAGCGGCAACAGCGCCAGACGTTTGCAGTCACTCAGATAGGCCTTCAGATACGCCAGATGCGCAACCAGAAACGCACCCAGGCCAAACACGAACAAATCCCCCGGCCACGCCAGCAGCACATCGCCGAGCAGAGAGAAAATCAGACCCAGGCTGATCCAGCGCCGATAGTCGCTGGGCGGCGCATCATGCAGCCAGCCGAGCAACGCCAGCACCGGCAGCGGTTTGACCAACAGGCAGAGCAGCGCTGCATGTGTGCTTACACCGTAGAGAAACGTCACCGCGCCCATCAGCGCCAGAATCAGCCAACCCACGATCAGTTCACCGAAATCGCGCAGTCAAAGGTTTCCACCGGCAACACCTCGGGTGCCCACGGTTGTTGCGAGGTCAGGCGCAGACGTCCGGTGCCGGGGGCGAAGGCCTGGAAGCGCCAGGTCGAAAGCCCGGCAGCGCCAACCACGCCGGCATCTTCCGGATTGCTGTAAACCTCAGGGCTGAGCGCGCGCAACACGCCACCGGCCGAGTCCTGAATGGCCCAGCGATAACCCGTGGTCGGGTTGCTCGGCAGCATGATGATGAGGTTCTGCCCCGTGGTGAGCCGCACCGGGCATTCGCTTTGTTTTTCCACGGTCACGTTGTGTTTCGGCTGCGTGGCGCAAGCGGCCAGCAAGGCAAGGGCGAGGGGGAGAAACAGGCGAGTGGGGGACATAAGGTCAGCGGCTCCAGCGTTGGCGACGAACGGCGAGCATAACTGAAGATGAGACAAAGTGTGACGGTCGGGGCTGGCGTCGTCAGTCCGGGCGCCATCGCTGGCAAGCCAGCTCCCACAGGTTTCTCGGTTGAACACAGGATTTGTGATCACCAACGAACATTGTGGGAGCTGGCTTGCCAGCGATAGCGGTATATCAGGCACGACATGATTGTCAGAAGAGCACCTTTGCCACATCCGCAAACCGTTTGGCAAAGTGCAGGCCCACAAGGTTATGGAAATTAACTCACCTCAAGGTCGAAGCTGCCGAGAATGTCGACCTTTTCTATTACGTATTGGGCGACAACATGGAATGACATTTTGTAGCATCTTTTGGTCTCATCGAAATTGAAGGTGAATGTTCCATCTTCTGCCTCATAGAATTTGTGGTTTTCACCCTTGTCGAGATAGCCAAACTGGGTGAGTTTAAAACCGCTCACGTCTTTTTTTACAATTATGTAAATCCCTCGATAGTTTTTAAGCGGGTGGGGATCACCTTCTGTGCCGTAGAAATGAAAATGCTCTACGTCCTTGAATACCGTAAAACGAGTGGCTACGAAATCAGGCTGCTTTTCAATCTTGGCTTTAAAGCTTCCAGTAATGGTGTTTGTTACGGCAGATTTAGCGGTCATCTTTCGAGTGCTCCAATGAGGTGATAAGCCTCAATGGTGAACTGGACTACTCACAGTGGTAACTGTCAGAGTTGACAGGTTTATTAGATTGATTGGTTATGAAAATTTGCGAAGACTAGGCTCTTGAGACGAAAAATGGCCAGCTAAGAGCGCTGGCCATTTTAACTACTCTCGTATTAGTTGCTCAGAACAACACCTTCGCCACATCCGCAAAACGCTTGGCGAAATGCACGGTAATGCCTTCCTTCAGATAATCCGGCAGTTCCTCGAAGTTACCCCGATTCGGCTCCGGCAAAATCAGCTCGAAAATCTTCTGTCTTCTTGCCGCAATCACCTTCTCGCGCACCCCGCCAATCGGCAGTACATGCCCGGTCAGCGTCAGTTCGCCGGTCATCGCCACACCTTTTTTAGGCGCCTGATTACGGGCGAGGGAGAGCAGGGCGCTGGCCATGGTCACACCGGCGCTTGGGCCGTCTTTTGGTGTGGCACCTTCCGGCACGTGCAGGTGGACGAAGGCTTCGTCGAAGAACTTCGGATCGCCGCCAAACGACTTCAGGTGCGAGCTGACGTAGCTGTAAGCGATCTCCGCCGACTCCTTCATTACGTCACCCAGTTGCCCGGTAAGTTTGAAACCGCGATTGAGTGTGTGAATTCGCGTGGCTTCGATCGGCAGGGTCGCGCCGCCCATGCTGGTCCACGCCAGGCCGGTAATCACGCCGGTACCGGACAACACTTGCTCGTTGCGGAACACCGGATGACCCAGTGAGGCCTCAAGATCTTTCGGCCCGAGTTTGATCACCGCTTTCGGATCGTCGATCAGCTTCATCACCGCTTTGCGCACCAGTTTGCCCATTTGCTTTTCGAGCTGACGCACGCCGGCTTCACGGGCGTAACCGTCGATCAAGGCTTTGAGCGCGCTGTCGCTGATGCTCAGGCTGCCTTTCGACACGCCAGCCTTTTCCAGCAGTTTTGGCCACAGGTGACGCTTGGCGATGGCGACTTTTTCTTCGGTGATGTAGCCCGACAGGCGAATCACTTCCATCCGGTCGAGCAACGGGCCGGGGATCGAATCGAGGGTGTTGGCCGTGCAGACGAACAGCACTTTCGACAGGTCCATGCGCAGGTCTAGGTAGTGATCGAGGAATTCGACGTTCTGCTCCGGATCAAGGGTTTCCAGAAGCGCCGAGGCCGGGTCGCCCTGGTAGCTCTGGCCCATTTTGTCGATCTCGTCGAGCATGATCACCGGGTTCATCACTTCGACGTCTTTCAACGCCTGCACCAGTTTGCCCGGCTGCGCGCCGATGTAGGTGCGGCGGTGGCCCTTGATCTCGGCTTCGTCGCGCATGCCGCCGAGGCTGAAGCGGTAGAACGGCCTGCCGAGAGACTCGGCGATGGATTTGCCGACGCTGGTTTTACCCACGCCCGGTGGGCCGACCAGCAACACGATGGAGCCGCTGATCTCACCTTTATAGGCACCGACGGCGAGGAATTCGAGGATGCGGTCCTTGATGTCGTCGAGGCCGGCGTGGTGTTTGTCGAGCACCTTGCGCGCGTGCTTGAGGTCGAGTTTGTCCTCGCCGTACACGCCCCATGGCACTGACGTTGCCCAGTCGAGGTAATTGCGGGTGACCGCGTACTCCGGCGAACCGGTTTCAAGGATCGACAGTTTGTGCATTTCTTCTTCGAGGCGCTTCTGCACCTGCGCCGGCAGGACTTTGCCTTCCAGGCGTTGTTCGAACTGTTCGAGGTCGGCGCTGCGGTCGTCCTTGGTCAGGCCAAGCTCCTGCTGGATGACTTTCAGCTGTTCCTTGAGGAAGAACTCGCGCTGATGTTCGCCGATCTTGCGGTTAACTTCCGCCGAGATCTCTTTTTGCAGACGCGCGACTTCGACTTCCTTGCGCAGCATCGGCAGGACTTTTTCCATGCGCTTGAGCATCGGCACGCAGTCGAGCACTTCTTGCAGCTCGGGGCCGGTGGCGGAGGTCAGGGCGGCGGCGAAGTCAGTCAGCGGCGATGGGTCGTTGGGGCTGAAGCGGTTGAGGTAGTTCTTCAGCTCTTCGCTGTACAGCGGGTTGAGCGGCAGCAGTTCCTTGATCGCGTTGATCAGCGCCATGCCGTAGGCCTTGACCTCGTCGGTTGGCTCGGTGGGCTGGTGCGGGTATTCGACTTCGACCAGGTACGGCGGGCGATGGTGTTTCAGCCAGGTTTTGATGCGTACGCGGCTAAGGCCTTGGGCGACGAACTGCAGTTTGCCGTTTTCGCGGCTGGCGTGGTGGACTTTGACCAGGGTGCCGTATTGCGGCAGGGCGTCGGTGTTGAAGTGGCGCGGGTCTTCCTGGGGGGTGTCCATGAAGAACAGGGCCAGGGAGTGGTGATCGGATTTGCTGACCAGTTCGAGGGTTTCGGCCCAGGGTTCTTCGTTGACGATGACCGGCAGGACCTGGGCCGGGAAGAACGGGCGGTTGTGGATCGGGATGATGTAGACCTTGTCCGGCAGGTTCTGGCCGGGCAGGGCGAGGCCTTTGCCGGAGGAGGTGTGTTCGATGTGTTCGGCTTCGGTTTCGGTGTAGTCGTCTGGGTTTTCCGGGAATTCTTGCTGGTCGCTCATGGGGCACCTGCGCAATGGAGTATGGGTCTTAGATGGGGCAGGCTGGTGGTGGTTTCAATGGTGGGGGTGTGTTTCTGTTTGTGTGTTCAGGGTTTTGACAGGGTTCGCGCTTTGGGCTTGGCGGCCTTTGGGCCGACCATGTTGTGGTGGTTTGGTGTGTATATCCGTTTTTTGGTGATGGCGGCTTAGGGTTCCGCCCTTACGGCGGGTCACTTTTTCCAGACGCCGAAAAAGTAACCAAAAAGGCTTGCTCCTGCGTGCGGCCCGCTCGCTGGGGCTCGGGGTTCCTTCGCTGCGGGATTGATCCGGGGGGCATCGCCTCCGGTTTGCTTCGCTGCACCTCCTCTCGATGTGTTCGACTTCGTCGAACGGCGCTGCGCGCCTACCCCCGGATCAATCCCTCCGCTCAGCCTTCCGACGTCGCCCGTGGATCAAGATCAAGAGCTGCAGCCGAGCTAACGCTCATCCTGTTGAGTGGGGCGGCATGCGCCGCGTGCGGGGGTGTTCTCAATTTCTTATGGGAGCTGGCTTGCCAGCGATGGCGGCCTGATTGCTAAACAAGTCCTGGAGCCGTGGGTTTAGGTCTGCTGGCCTCCGCCCGTTTTCTGACTGGATGCGTTTAAATCTTGCTGACGGACGCGATCCGTCACTCTTCAATATGTTCGAGGTCCGAGACGTCGATATTACCTACCACTTGATGTCGGCGATTGGTATCGAAATCCGTAAAGGTAAAATTGAACGAGGCCTTGAAGGTTCCTTCGTTTATATCGAATTCTGATATTTCAAGATGACCGGCGCCTTTATCACTGTTGTAGCCTTTGGTGTGTCCACCTTCTGTATACGAGAAGGAGGGCGGAACAGGAAGATTGTTTGGGTGGAATTCATACCGGCCTTGTTTGATGTTCGCTGAAAAATTGAGCTGTATGCAAAAGGAAACGGTAGAGGAGTGCGGGTAAGTTGCATATAACGCAACCTCTTTTCCATTAGTGGTAAATATAGTGGGTTGCCCTTCGAAGTTGCTGATGATGTAGTTGTTGTTAATCGCAGCAGTCAGATCGCCAGTGCCCGGTTTCCTTGCACTGTTCAATTGCAAGTCGTTAATTGACATGTTTTTGTCCTTCATTGAGTGAGATGAGCCAGTTCGTGTCCGTTTGGCCGGGCAGAAAATGCAGGATTGACCCGACTACAAATCTGATCCGTATGTCAGACAGGCCACGTCAGTTCCTGCAGCAAAAAGAACCCGCTACCCGTGAGTTCACGCGTTTCTTCACCGTGGAGTGCCTTCCCGGATAGTTTGAATCCATCGAGCGAGTATCGGTAAAGGTTGGAGTTGAGTTGGGTCACCGCAATGGCCGAAACGGATGTCAGGTCATACTGATAAACCTGAATACCGCGTTCGGTAACGACGCTTTCAGAGTAGCCAGAGATAGTGGGGGTCAGCAGTTTGCGAAGTGAGATCGAGACGGTTCTTTTGCTCGACAAAGTCCCGTTTTCCTCAAAAGAAAAATTGTACCCACCCAACGGGTTGAAGGACACGGAAGTGGCTGTTGTCGTGTAACTGGCCAGATTGACCGGCGTACCGCCAATGGTGCCTTTCACATCAATCATAAGAGAGCCATTTGCGAAGACTGCTGGCGATGCCTTTGGATTTGTCATGGGCGCTTCCTTTGAATAATTCAGTTGGAGAAGGAAGTCTGAGAGAGCGGGTAAAAATAGTGAACTGTCATATCTGACAGGTTTTTATACCTTTTCGCGATGGTTTTTTTTGAGAGGGGTTATATAGGGCCAGGATGATCAAGCCTGGGCATTCGTGCTCGCGAAATTGGTGTGTCAGCCACCCTGCATATTGAGCGCTACTGTGAACGAGCGCATAGAAAACCGTGCGCCTGAAATGGATGTGCGATTGCAGGTGATTGCACATCCATTTCAGGCGCAGGGCTTATCATTCTCAACTTTGTGAAGGGATTTCAAGGTTATCCAGCACGCGGTTCACGGCCAGTTCCGCGAGCATGATGATTTGCTGGATCGCCATGATCGTGCGCCGCTGCGGCAGGTCGATGTAGGCGGCGACGTCGCTGCTCATGAGGCTCGCTTGTGCCAGTGATTCGCAGGCGTGGACCAGCAGGCTTTCGCTGTCCTGATCGGGCGCGATCTGGAACATGGTGCTGGGTTTGTGGAAGCGCGGGGTGAACGCGTTAGGTTTGAAGTAGTGATCGAGCGCGCGCTCGGCGGCTTCGTGGAATCTCTTGGATTCGGGGGATTCGTAGGGGGAGGTGTCGTTGTTTTCGGGCGGATTGGGTGTTGGCTTTTTCATTTGTTACTCCTCAGGAATTGGGCCATTCCTCTAATTGCCGCGACGCAAAAAGAGGGGTGGCAGCTGTACGCGGGTTCGCGGACCGACCTGAGGCATTCGGCATACCCGAAGGTATCCCCCGCACAGCCACCATAAAGCAAGCACTTGGGGTGCTGCTGTTAAGCGGTGGCAATTATGCCCCAGAAGTCGGGCCGCGACGCCCGTTCGCTGAATTTGCAGCGACCCCCCGAGCCTATCCAGCCGATTTCCGAGGCACAACCGACACGACTTGTCGGAAATCTCCCTGCAACTCCCTGCATCTGTAGGACAAGAACAATTCCTACAGCCAACGCTGATCAAACTGTGGGAGCTGGCTTGCCAGCGATGGCGTTCTTCCAGCCGGCATATGTGCCGGCTGACCCGACGCTATCGCTGGCAAGCCAGCTCCCACAGGTTTCTCCAGAGGATTCAAAATTGGCAGGCACAAAAAAGGCGATGCCCCTTTCGGGGCATCGCCTTTGTTTTACCGCCGCTAAATCTTACTCCGGCAGTTTGTACGCAATCACATAGTCACCCATCTTGGTGCCCAGCGAGCCGTGACCGCCGACAACCAGCAGCACGTATTGCTTGCCGTCCTTGCCGGTGTAAGTCATTGGAGTCGCTTGGCCACCGGCCGGCAGACGCGATTTCCACAACTCTTTACCGGAGTTGACGTCGTACGCGCGCAGGTACTGGTCGAGGGTGCCGCTGAGGAAGCCGACGCCGCCCGCAGTCACCATCGAGCCGCCCATGCTTGGCACGCCCAGGGTGAAGCCGATCGGGATTGGCGAGCTGTCGCGGCTGGTGCCGTTTTTGCGTTTCCACACGACTTTGCTGGTAGTCAGGTCGATACCGGCGACGTAGCCCCAGGCCGGGGCCTGGCACGGTACACCGAAGGGCGACATGAACGGGTGCATGATCACCGCGTATGGCGCGCCGGTGTTCGGTTGCACGCCAGCGGTTTCGCTTTCGCGTTTGCTGCCGGCGGCGACTTGCTCGCGTGGCACCATTTTCGAAACGAAGGCCATGTAGTTCGGGCTGGTGAACAGCATCTGGCGAACCGGATCGACCGAGACGCCGCCCCAGTTGAACACGCCGACGTTACCCGGGTAGATCAGGCTGCCCTGTTCCGAAGGAGGGGTGTACTGGCCTTCGTAACGCAGTTCCTTGAACTGGATGCGGCACAGCATCTGGTCGAACGGGCTCGCGCCCCACATGGCTTTTTCGGTCAGTTCCGGGGCCAGCAGGTTGAGGTCCGAACGGGCCTGGGTCGGTGCGGTGTGGTCGCCTTTCACGGCGCCTTGCGGGACCGGGATTTCCTTGATCGGGATGATCGGCGTGCCGTCACGACGGTCGAGGACGTACAGGCTGCCCTGTTTGGTCGGGGCGATCAGCGCAGGTTTCACGCCGTCGGCGGTTTTCATGTCGAGCAGGGTTGGCTGGCTGCCAACGTCCATGTCCCACAGGTCGTGGTGGGTGAACTGGTAGTTCCAGCGCACTTTACCGGTGGCCAGGTCCAGGGCTACAACACCGGCGCTGAATTTCTCGGCGCCCGGGGTGCGGTCAGCGCCCCACTGGTCTGGGGTCTGGTTACCCAGTGGCAGGTAAACCATGCCGAGTTTTTCGTCGACGCTGGCCAGCGACCACATGTTGGCCGAGTTGCGGCTGTAGGTTTCGCCCGGTGCCAAAGGCTCGGTGGCGTCTGGCTTGTCGCTGTCCCAGTTCCACACGAGATGGCCGTCGCGCACGTCGAAGGCGCGGATCACGCCCGATGGCTCGTTGGTCGATTCGTTGTCGGTGACGTGACCGCCCATGATCACCAGATCACGGGTAATCGCCGCTGGCGAGGTGGAGTAGTAACCACCGGCGGTGAACGGGCCGATGCCTTGGGTCAGGTCGACCACACCGTTTTTGCCGAAGCCTTCGCAGATCTTGCCGGTGTCGGCGTTCAGGGCGATCAGACGGGCATCAGCGGTTGGCAGGTACAGACGGCGCGGGCAAGCCTGAGCAACGGCTTTGCCGGCTTCCGAAATCACTGCGGAAGCAGCGTTTTCAGTTTTGGCGTACGCAGCTTCGTCGTAGTACGACACGCCACGGCAGGTCATGTGCGCGAAGCCTTTGAAGCCGACCGGGCTCTTGATCTGCGGGTCGAAGCGCCACAGTTCTTTGCCGGTGTCCGGGTCCAGGGCCAGCACTTTGCTGTGCGCGGTGCAGGCATAGATCATGCCGTTGGCTTTCAGCGGAGTGTTTTCGTTGGTCAGTTCGACCGGGTCATCGGCAGTCGGCAGGTCGCCGGTCTGGATGCGCCAGGCTTCTTGCAGCTTGCCGACGTTGGCCGGGGTGATCTGCTTCAGCGGCGAGTAGCGGTCACCGAATTCGGTGCGGCCATAGGCCTGCCAGTCGCCATCCGGCATGGCTGGCGCGGTGCTGGTGGTGTCGGCAGTGTCGCGGCCCAGTTCGCCGAAGGTTTCGCCCGGGTGGGTGAACAGGCTGGCAAGTGCGGTGAGGCCGGCCAGGATCACGGCCACGGTCAAACCGCCGGTGCCCATTGGCGCAGGGCCTGCGAGCAGCAGCGGACGACGGAACCACGGCAGCAACATCACGAAGCCGAGGACAAACCACAGGGCCAGACGTGGCACCAGTTGCCACCAGTCCAGACCGACTTCCCACAGCGCCCAAACGGTGCTGGCAAACAGGACGATGGCGTACAGGCCCAGCGCCGCACGACGACGCATCAGCATCAGAATGCCGCTCAGCGCGATGCCGATACCGGCCAGCAGGTAGTACAGCGAGCCGCCGAGCATGCTCAGCTTGACCCCTCCGGCCAGCATGGCCAGGCCCATCAATAGAAGCAGAATGCCGAGCAGGCTCGGTAGCAGACGGCCCCGACTCGAAGCACTTTCGGTGCTCATAGTGTGATTCTCCGTGACGTTTATGTAGTCCCGCGCTGTAGTCACTTTAGATGACGATTTGGCACAGGCATGGTTCAGATAAAAACTTGTGTAGCTAACGAATTTTCTTCGATCCCTGTGGGAGCTGCGGTGCGACGATTCGACTTGCCAGCGATGGCGGCGTGTCAGCCGACGAAGATGTCGACTGTGAAATCGCATCGCTGGCAAGCCAGCTCCCACAGGTTTTTGTGGTGTCGGTTAGAACGAGGACTGGATTTTCAGTCCTGCGATCAGCGCGTCGTCGACCTTGTCCACGCCGCCCGGATGGCGGATGTATT
Source organism: Pseudomonas sp. FW305-7 (assembly GCF_058786735.1). Lineage (NCBI taxonomy): Bacteria > Pseudomonadati > Pseudomonadota > Gammaproteobacteria > Pseudomonadales > Pseudomonadaceae > Pseudomonas > Pseudomonas sp. FW305-7. Next base: position 44,643 of record NZ_JBYSZA010000016.1, on the reverse strand, counting down.
GCAGGTTCGGGCGCACGGTCAGCCAGTTCGTCACGTGCACGCCGTAATACAGTTCGGCGCTGTATTCGGTGTCTTGTGGCGGCAGGAAGGACGGATCGTCGTAGTCGTAAACGGCGTTGGCGCGGTTGCTTGCTTCGGCGTTTTTGCGGAAGGCCGGGTTGACGTGCACGCGGGCCAGGGCGAAACCGATGTCATCCTTGGCGCGAGCGTCGAACGGGCCTTTGTAGGTGATGCCGGCCTGCACGTAGTTGTCGATGGCGTTGGTTTTCTTGTCGTGCATCGTGCCGTTGGCGAATACGCTCAGGCCGCGCGAGTGGTCGCTGGCGACGCTGGTGATTTGCTGCTGAATGCCCAGCCACACGCCGTGTTTGCTCGACGCGCTGCGATAGGCTTCACCGCTCAACGCTGCCGGTTGGCCATTGTTGTCTTTATAGACGTCGCTGGCCTTGGCGTTGCTGTAGTAATAGCCGGCGCGGTATTCGCCCGGCAGGCCGTTGAGCTTCGGCGTCCACACCAGTTCGATTGGCAGGATTGCGCCTTGGGTGCCGCTGCCGCTGAGTTTGAAACCGTTGCCGCGATCAAGGTTCGACGGGTTCTGCTCATACGCGCCGACCTGGGCGTACAACTCCGGCGTCAGATGGTATTTGACGCGCATCGCCCACTGGCTGACCGGCCAGTTGTACCAGATGCCGCCGACCCAGTTGCCGACCTGCGAGCCGCAGAAAGCCAGGTTCTGGAAGTCGCACGGGAAGCTGTTGAAGTCTTCGCCTTCGCCGAAGCGGCCGACCTTGATGTCGAGTTTCTGATCGAAGAATTTCTGCTGGTACCACATCTGCGTCAGGCGCGTGGTCTGGCCACGGCCCCAGACTTCCTGGGCCGAGGTGAAGCCGCCGACGCGTGGATCGTTGATGCGGTCGTTGCTGATGTTGTTGCCGCTGCGTTTGGTAATGGTCAGTTGAAACTCGGCATCGTCCCAGCCGAGGATCTTTTGCAGGTCCAGGTGCGTACCGAGGCCGAACTGATCGCTGTAGCGCGCGGTGCGATCGTGGTCATAGCCACCGTGCAGGTTGCTGCCCATTTCGCCGGTGTAATCGAGTTTGAAGTCGTAGCCTTTTTCCGAGAGTTGGGTGCGCGTGCCGTTCCAGTCACCGAGCATGTACGGTGATTCACTGTCGAACGCGGGAGCCGCTTGAACGCAGGTGGCGAGACCCAGAGCGGTGCAGCCGCCAAGGGTGCGCAGGGTCGAGATAGCGCTGTCTCGGGAGAAGGAAAAATCGGGCATGGAGAAGTCTTTTTTGGGTGTTTTCGGGGTGCGGACCGAGCGCTTCAAAATGTCGCAGGCAGTGAAGCGTTTCAGCCGAAGGGCGGCAGGATAATGATCTGTAACAAAAAGACAAAGGGGTTTTGCTGACATGCAGCCTTTCGGATTCGGTAACAGTGCGGCAAACGGGCGCATTGTCGGGCCGCGCGCAGGCTGCGATCTTCTCGGGTTGGCCTACATTTGAAGGAAGGCCTTCCACCCGACCACCCCCTCGGCTAAGGTGCGCGGCTTCTGCATTTTCACTTCGCCCAAAGGCCAGGCATGAACGAACAATCCCCCGATCCGCTGCACGGCGTGACCCTCGAACAGATCCTCACCGCGCTGGTGGCCCACTACGAATGGTCGGGGCTGGCCGAACGCATCGACATCCGTTGCTTCAAGAGCGATCCGAGCATCAAGTCGAGCCTGACGTTTTTGCGTAAAACCCCGTGGGCGCGGGAGAAGGTCGAACGTCTGTACGTGAAATTGATGCGCACCAAGCGCCCGGTCTGAAATGGACGCCGTGTGGCGCCGACGCCTGATCACTTGCGCAGCCGTACTGGGCTGGGCGGGGTTGGGTATTCAGCTTTACCTGATCTTCTTTGCGCGCTTGAGTGTTGGCGCCAGCCTGTTGGTCGGGGTGGTGAGCTTCTTCAGTTACTTCACGATTCTGACGAATACGCTGGTGGCGACGGTGTTGACCTTTGCCGTGACGGAGCGTGAATCCGCCGCCCGGCGCTGGTTTTTACAGCCGTGGGTGAGCAGTGGCATTGCCGTGAGCATTGTGGTGGTCGGCCTCGCCTACAGCATTTTGTTGCGGCACTTGTGGCATCCCCAAGGTTGGCAATTTATCGCCGATGAACTGCTGCACGATGTGATGCCGTTGCTGTTTCTGGGCTATTGGTGGTTTTGCGTGCCGAAAGGCACTTTGCGCCTGGGCCATCTGCCGTTGTGGCTGACTTATCCGTTGGTGTATTTCATCTATGCCTTGCTGCGCGGGCATTTGCTCGGCGCGTATGCGTATCCGTTCATTGATGTGGCGGTGCTCGGTTATCCGCAGGTGTTGATCAATGCCGGGGGGATATTGGTGGGGTTTGTGCTGATTGCGCTGGCGCTGATCGGCCTCGACCGATTGCGCGGATCGCAGTCCTGAATGCATGCAAACCTGTGGCGAGGGGATTTATCCCCGATGGGGCGCGGAGCGGCCCTGAAACCTGCCTCCGCAGATTACCTGGCTCACCGTGGTGCAGGTTCTGGGGCCGCTGCGCAGCCCATCGGGGATAAATCCCCTCGCCACAATTGAGTTCACCCCTCAAGTGGAGGGTGAATAGCAAAAAGTCACTCCTCTTCGGAAGTGCCCTCGGCGCGCCAGTAGCCGACGGCTTTGACAAGCTTTTCATCGAGCCCGTGCTCATCCAGCAGCACCCGGCGAATCTGCCGTGAAACCTTGGTCTCGGTCGCCACCCACGCATACAGATTGCCTTTCGGTACCTGCAACTGCTTCACGGTGGTCAGCAGGTTGTCCTTGCCGCCCTCACGCAAGACCCAGATCACATTGACCTGCGCCGCGCTCTCCAGCACTTGTTGCTCGCGCCCGTTTTCCACTTCGATCACCACCAGCGCCTTGCGATTGGCGGCCAGGCCTTCGAGGCGGCGGGCGATGGCGGGGAGGGCGGTTTCGTCACCGATCAGCAGGTAGCTGTCGAAGATGTCCGGCACGATCATCGAACCGCGCGGCCCGCCGATGTGCAGGAATTGCCCGGGTTTGGCCTGTTCCGCCCAGGTCGAGGCCGGGCCGTCGCCATGCAGGACGAAATCGATGTCCAGCTCAAGTGTGTCGAGGTCGCAGCGGCGCGGGGTGTAGTCGCGCATCTCGGGCATCGGGCCGTCGTTCTTGCCGCCGAGTACCATGGTTTCCAGGGCGGCGGTTTGTTCAGCGTTCTGCGGGAACAGCAATTTCACATGATCATCGGTGCCGAGGCTGATGAACCCGGCCAGCTCCGGCCCACCGAGGGTGATGCGACGCATGCGCGGGGTCAGGTCGACCACGCGCAGCACTTCGAGGCGACGGCGTTTGATTTCGTGCATCACGCGGTGAATGGTTTGGCTATCGACTGCAGTCATTCGGCTTTCTCCGGGGCAGGTTGAACGGCGGGGCCGTCGACGATGGCTTTGGCGGTGTCGTTGAGCAGGTCACGCACGCGCAGGATTTCTTCCGGGCTCCAGCGCCCGTGGTGCAGTTGCAGGGCATGGCGCAAGTTGTGCACCGCCTCGTGGATTTCCGGCGGCCGGTCATGGCCGCGCAACGAACGCTTGCTGACGTCGATGCGCATGCGCACGCCATCGAGGGCCACGGCCTGTTCACTCAAGGACAAACGGCCTGCTTCGGTGACGCTGTAGCGTTTTTTGCCGCCCTCGGCGTCGCCGCTGATCAGTTCGCTTTCTTCCAGGAAGGTCAGGGTCGGATAAATCACGCCGGGGCTCGGGCTGTACGCGCCATCGAACATGCCTTCGATCTGGCGGATCAGGTCGTAGCCGTGGCACGGCTGTTCGGCGACCAGTGCCAGCAGTAGCAATTTCAGGTCACCGGGAGCGAATACTCGCGGGCCACGGCCGCCGCGTTCACGCCCGGGGCGCTTTTCGAAGCCGTCGCGGCCATCACCGTGTTCGCGGTGGGGGGAATGATGGTCTCTCATTTCTGTCTTCTCTCGTCATGTTTAGATACAACTTAAGATATATCTTAAAGCTGGCGCAAGAGGTTTTTTCCCCATCTTCAGGGCCGCTGACGAGCGGCGACCTCCTGAGAAAATGCAACAGGTCAATTTTCGCGAAGGTGTCTTGATGGATAACCTTAAAGTTAAAGTCATCACTCTATTTAATCGAGCAAGTATTCTAAAGTTTTAACTAAGTACTGCTATGTCTGGGCCAGGTTGCTGTATGGTTTTTTAACTGAATCTGTATGTAGGGCATAACTTACAGTCACTGTTTTGAATATCGTTTTTTTGTTCTTTTTTCTTGCGGGTCATGAGGTTGTTTAACTACGAGGTTATCGGAAGTTACTTGCTTACTTTCCAGAGACAACAGTCGATGATGCCCCGGCATTGAAAGTTCAAGTTGACCTGGCTCAACTCCCCTGAGGGTTTTCCTGAACTTTCAATTCTTCCTTCTCATCAAGAAAACAAGGTACTGAACGATGTTCAAGAAAATCGCAATCGCTGCTCCGTTGGCTCTTCTGGCACTGGGTTCCTCGGGAGCGTTCGCCGCTGGTGAAGCCGCTCATTCCATCAACATCGTCGCCCATGTGCCGACCAACGGCTTTTACGTGGTGCCGACCGATCCTGAACTGGTCAACAAGGATCAGGACATGAGCTTTCAGCCGGGCAGCGGCAAGATGCGTGAAGTCAACGGCTTCTTCGATGTGCGCAACAACAACGGTTCGGTTCATGCCAGCCTCGACAGCGCACCAAAACTCATTTCGGGTTCAAACAGCATCGACCTGAAAGTCGAGATCAATAACAAGACCCTGACCCTGACCCCACAGGAAGTTGTCGGTGAGGAGGAGTCGAACGTCAACTTCCGTGCGCCGCTGAAGATCAGCGTTATCGGTTCGACTTTCAACCCGGGTGATTACACCGGCGTTGTCGCCATGACGTTCGACGCTGTTCCGCCGGTCGGCACGCCTTGATCGGCTGATCAGGCATTACGCGCCCATTGTTCAACGGGCGCTGCCCGCCGGGACAGGCAGCCACTGCCTGGCTCGGCGGACTTCCATTGTTCGTAATCAGAGTAAGAGTTCATGTTCCCGATGACACCCATCGCGGCTGCGCTTGCGCTGTTGTTTTGTGCCAGCGCAGCCGTGGCTTCCAACTCCGCCGGCACCACGCCGCGAAGTCTGTTGGCCCAGGCCAAAGGCCTGCCGGCGGATTTCGAGGAGCATTTCTTTGATGTGCCTCTGGCGGTTCGGGTCGAGCTCGATCATCAGCCTCTGGGCGAGGCGCTGGTGGTGTTGTCCCGCGATGATCGCATCACCCTGCTCGAGTTCACCGACACCAGCGAAAACCGCTTCGGCCCCGCCGAACGGGAAAAGTGGGCGGCCTATCTGAAGCCGGGTGTGGCCTTGGGCAACTGCACCGGTTCCTGCCCGGATCAAGTGCTGGCGGTGCACTACAACCTGGAAAACTCACAGGTGTCGATCCTCACCGAAAACGCCGAACGCGACGTTGAAGCCAAGCGTTACTACGAACAGCCCGAAGGCGGCAGCAACGGCTTGATGGTGCGCAATCAGCTCAACCTCAACGGCGGTCAGGATCAGGACCTGGGTGGCCGTTTCGGCCTCGAAGCCAGCAGCAGTCTGGGTAACTGGAGTCAGACGCTCAACCTGCAACTGTCACGTCTCGGTGGCCCGGACGACAAGCTTTACCACGCGGTACATGAATTGCACACCCAGCGCGAACTGCAAGGCAGTTTTTTCCGCCTGGGCTATTTCACCCCCAATTCCGAAGGTCTGACCCGCCAGCCGCGCACGTTCGGCACCAGCCCCGACACGGCGGTCGGCGTGATGTACGGCAGTTCCGACAGCCTCGCGATCAATAACCCCAAGCCCAGCGTGTACCCGATCTACGTCACCGCCAATCGGCAGGGCTCGGTGGAGATTTACCGCGATGGCCTGTTGATCAACACCCAATCGGTGCCCGCCGGTCTGCAGACCCTCGATACCCGACCGTTACCCGGCGGCATCTATGAAGTGGAAGTGCGCCTGATCGAAGACGGCCAGATCACCTCCACCACTCAGGAGCTGGTCTACAAGCCGAACAACTGGCGCAACCTCGACGAGCGCTGGCGCTACAACGTGTTTGCCGGCGAAGAAAGCAAATTGCTGAGCAACTGGGACACGCAGTCCAGCGGCAGCCCCACGGCCGGTGCGTCGGTCAATTATTTGATGCACCCGCGCGTGATTCTCGGCCTGTCGGCGCGGCAGGTCCGCGAAAAGCTGCAATACGGCACGTCCGTCGACTGGACGCTGGCCAATCACCTCAGCCTGTTCGCCAACGTCTACAAGACCGAGGATTACGGCACCGGCCTGGACCTGCAAAGTCTTTACAACTATGGATCCGGCAGCCTGGTGATCAGCCACAACCGCAGTTGGCTCGACACCACCAACACCTACGACACCTTGCCCGACGGCACGCGTATTCGCCCGCGCAACGTGTTTATCGGCCAGACCAGTAATTCGTCGCTGGCGCTCAACCACCGGCTCAGCAGCAAGAATTCGCTCAACGCCCGGGTGTCGCACAGCGAGGGCAACGTTGAAGGTGCCGGCCTGGATCTGGGCTGGACGCAGCGCACGGTGTTGTTCGGCAGTGATGCCAGTTGGCGCTTGTCGGTGTTTGATCGGCCGGGCAGTTACAGCAGCGGCGATGCGCGCAATCGCGGGGTTGACCTGAGCGTCAATCTGGCGCTCGGTGCGCCCGGCCAGCAGATCACCGGCAGCATCGGCTCGCGCACGGCGCGCGATGGAAAACGCGACAACAACGGTTCGATCGGCTGGCGCAAGGATCTCAAGGATCATGTGCTGCAAAGCGTTTCGGTCACGGCGCTGACCGACACCTACGGCCTCGGCATGTCCAGCCTGGCGAACTTCCGTACCGATACGGTGAATGGCGACGGCTTCGTTCAGCGCTCCTCCTACAACGGCAATTTCACCGGTGGCCTCAACGTCGACAGCACCCTGGTAATCGGGGGCCAGCAGATGCTGCTGACCAGTCAGAGCGAGATGCGCGGTGCCGGGTTGATTGTCGACGTCGAGTCGGACATCGAAAACATCGCCTTGCGTGCCGATGACTTCAGCGGTGGCAGCGCCGCTTTGAAACCGGGGCGCAATTTCATCCCGATCACCGCTTACCAGAACAGCTCGGTGAGTTTCGATTTCGAGGGTAACCACGTCCCGGCGGCGACCATTGCCCCGGCCCGTACCCGTTATCACTTGAACAAGGGCGGGGTCGAGTACCGCAAGATTCGCGTGATGAAAACCCTCACCGTGCTTGGTCGTCTGGTTGACGCGCAAGGCCGGCCGCTCAAGGGCCACCACGTGATCAACCACGCCAGCCGTGGCGTGACCGAGGTCGACGGCTTCTTCTCGATGGAAATGAACGCGGGCTCGCCGACCCTCGAAGTGCGCCGGGATAACCAGCTGCTCTGCCAGTTCCGCCTTGTGGAGAACCAGCACCGAAGTGAAAACAACGTGCTGATGATCGGCGATCTGCGCTGCACGCCAGACACCCTGGCCGATGTCACCTCCACCGAACAGAAGGCGGGCTGATCAGATGAAAAGATTCACATGTGGTCTTGGCCTGTGCCTGGTGATGGCCACGCCGGCAATCGAAGCCGCCAGTCGCGAGATTCGCGCGTTGTTTCAGCCGGATTCGTCGCAACCGAACAAGAACGTGTTCGTCAACCAGACGCCGAACAGCGGCTACTGTGCCAACTACCCGTCCGAGTGCAGGGACAACAATATGTTCAGCATCCAGTTGCCGGTGCGCTTCGATTCCTTGCGGGCGTTAATGCCCAACGACAGCATTGATGTGCGGGTACCGGCCAATTGGCGACCGTTGACCGTGACCAATGCCGAAACCGGGGAAGCCGAAACGGTGGAAGTGCGGATCATCGGCATCGGCTCCAATTTCGTCCTGAGTCATCCAGCGGCCAATTTGGTGGGCGTCACCGACATACTTGAAGGGCATCAGAAACTCTGGACCGGCAGCAGTTGGGTATATGCGCCTGCGCCATGTCAGTACAGCGGCGTCGGCGCCTTCAATCCGTCAGCTTATTGGTTTTTCTGGAAAGCGCCGGTTGAGGCGGCGTGTAGCAAAGTCGCCGCGTACACCATTCCATCGATGTACTTCGACACCCTCGATTTCGCCTATGAACTGCGCACGCCCAATCCGCTGAGCATGTCTTCCGGTCTGTACACCGGTTCGATGACATATTCCCTGGGACCCAGCGGTGACTTCAGTCTGGGCCCGTTGATGGTGCCCAATGACGGCGTTCTGAATCTGGATTTCGTGCTCGACGTGCAGCACACCCTCAAAGTCGATCTGCCGCCGGGCGGCGATCGCGTCACGCTGGAGCCCGAAGGCGGCTGGATGCGCTGGATCGCCAGCGGCCAGAAGCCGACCAAGATCTACCGTGACCAACCGTTCTACCTGTCTGCCTCGTCGCGTTTCAAGGTCATGATCCTGTGCAACTCGACCGGCGGTCCGCGCTGCAAGATGATCAGCCCGAAAGGCAACTCCACCGAAGTCATAACCCAACTCACGCTGCCCCCCGGAATCACCGGTCCGGGCGGTGGCGACGTGAAGTTGCTCCAGTTGCAATACAACCACTGGAGCGGTCCCTTCCAGCCAAGCATCTATGTAGACCGCAAGGTCGGTTCGCTGCGTTTCGAAATGCCCAAAGACGCGATCGACTTTGTTCTCCGCCCGGGGCTCAGCGACACGTTCACCGGCAATATCATGGTTATCTGGGATTCCGAAGTGTGACCGCTCCGGGCTGGACCTATTGATTTTTCATGGAGTTGAAGACGATGAAACGTGGTTTTTTGCTGGGCGTGCTCAGTGTGTTTGGCCTGACGGCGCAGGCTGGTCCGCAGATCAATGTGGGGACGGTGTACGACTATCTGGACGCCGATAAAAGTACGTATTTGAAACGGATATTCAACAGCGGTGACGCGACGGCGTTCGTCAAGGTCAATGTCCTCGAAATCGTCTATGGCGCCGATGGCACACCGCAGGAAATTGCCGTCGAGAACGCCGCTGACGGCGCCTCACGCAACGGCGTCATGGCCAGTCCGGCGCGGTTGATCGTGCCGTCCCAAGGCATGCAGGGCACGCGTTTGCTGTACATGGGTGAGCGTGATCGCGAGCGCTATTTCCGCGTGCGTTTCGTGCCGGTGGTGCCGGAAAAGGAAGACGAGTTTGCGGTTAACAACGAGGAGCGCGAGGACTATAAAAAGGCCCTGAGCGCCGGGGTTAACGTGATGACCGGGTTCGGCACGATCTTTTTCGTGCGGCCCCGGGATGCGCGTTTTGCCACCGCGATCAATGAAACCGACAGCCGCTACGAATTGCGCAACAACGGCAACACCGTGGTGATCATTGACGAGTTCAAAAGCTGCGCGTTGACCAATGAAGCCGACTGCGGCGCAACGACCAAACACCATGTACTGGCCGGCAAGTCCTTCGCCTTCGATAAAGAGAAGGGCCGTCAGTATCGCTTCTTTCTGATCGAGGGCGCCGAGAAGAAGGTCCTGAAGGTCAGCAGTCGCTAGACCTGTTCTCCATTGACGCAACGGGTAACCCACATGATCAAGCAATGCACCGTCGCCGCTGTGATGGTCGCGGCGGCCCTGACGGCCACCGCGACCTGGGCGGCCCGCGAAGAGCACACCTTCGAGGTCTCGCTGACCGTGCCCAGTCGGCCGTTTTACGTCATTCCGGCGGAGCCCGACTGGATTCACCGGCCGCAGCGGCTCGACTGGAATTACGTCACCTCAAGCCTGGGCAGCGTGCACAAGAATTTCGACGTACGTCACGACACCAGTGCGATCGAAGCGCGCCTGGAAGCCGTGCCCTACCTGTCCAACGGCAGGGCTGGTGAGGATATCGAATTACGCGTCGCCTTCAATGGTGTGCCATTGAGCGCAGAGATGCCGCCGCGCCAGGTGGTTTCCCAAGAGGAGGCGGCGGCGGGTAAACGCGTGCTGCTGGAAATCGATCCGGTCAAACCCGCCGGGGGTTATCGCCCCGGCGAGTACAGCGGCAATGTGCTGTTGTTGTTCAATGCCAGGGCGCCCGGTGCGTGAGTCGTATTTTTCAGCGCTTGTTGTCGCGCACTTTTCTGGAGAACCAACGTGAATTTCATAAGCATTCGCCGGCCATGGAGCGGCTTGCTGCTGATGCTGTTTGCCGGTGCTGCACCGGCTGAAGTGCATAACATCGAAGCGACCTTCGAACCGGACTTTGCCAACCCGCAAAGAAATCAGTTCACGAACCGCACGCCGTCGGAAGGTTTCTGTCGACAAGCGCCCTGGGCGTGTGAGCCGTCAGGTTTGTTCAGCCTGGTCGCACGGATTCCTTTCACGGCCAATGCGCCGATCCTGGCCAACCACAGCGATCCTCGCCAGGGCGGGATGGCCAGAATTCCCTCCGACTGGCGCGACGTTACCGTGACTCATGCGTCCGGCAATACGCAGATCCTCCAGTTGAGGATTGCCGGTATCGGTCATGAAACGCGATTGCCACAGACGATTGAAGAGTTGACCGGTGGTGGCGGCTGGGATGATTTGTGGGCGGGTGGTGCATGGATGTACGCTCCGCCGCCCTGTCAGGGCATCGGTACTTTTTCGGCTGGATCGTTCGGCTACAACAGCTTCTGGAAGGTGCCGACCGGGGCCGGCGCCTGCAGCAAACAGGCAAAGTTCGACATTCCGGCGTCCATGCGCTACGTATTTTTCGTCTACGCCTACGAATTGCGTACGCCCAATCCACTGCAAATGGATGCAGGCAACTACACCGGTTCAATCAGCTACACCGTTGGCCCCAACCAGGATTTCGACATGGGCGACGTGATGATTCCATCCGACTCGTTGCTGACTTTGAATTTCCTCCTCACGGTCACCCACACGCTGAAAGTCGACCTCCCCCCGGGTGGTAACCGTGTGGTGCTGGAACCCGTCGGTGGCTGGCATTCGTGGCTCGATCAGGGGCGCAAACCGGCACGGCTGATGCGTGATCAGACGTTTCACATTTCCGCTTCAAGCCGTTTCAAGATGAACCTGACGTGCGAGTACGCCAGCGACAACAACTGTGCACTGTGGGAACCCACCGCTGGCCACGCCGTGCCACTGGAAGTCAGTGTCACGCTGCCCACCGGGCTGACCGACGCAGCGGGACGTCCGGTAAATCGCCGCCGACTGTTGCGCGACGGCAGTGGCAGCGAAATGTTCCAGCCGGGTTTCTACCTCGACCGCAAGCCCGGGATCCTGCATTTCGAGGTGGCCCGGGATGCGGTAGATGAAATGCTGCAGGAAGGTTACGCGCGCAGCTACTCAGGCAACGTCACGGTTGTCTGGGATTCGGAGTTGGGCTAGACGGTTTGGGTTTCTCCTCAAGACCGGCAGTCTGCAGCGCCTTGTGGGTCAGTTGTCTGGCCAGGTCATTGCGTGTGTACGCCAGGTCGCTCAACAGCCGGCTGTAGTAGGCATCGCTCATGACTTCGCCGCTGAAGATTTCAGCTTCGCGTGCGTTCAATTGTCTGGCCAGAGCCTCCATGCGGCGGGCCAGTGGATTCAGTCGCGTGGGGTCTGTGGTGTTGACCCACTGTGTCTGTAATTCACGCAACTCTTCCAGTCGCCGATGCTGTTCTTCGAACACCTGGTCATTGGCTTCAAATTGCGTGGGATGAGTTCTGCGCAAATGGCGCTCCCAGAAGCCGTCGACATACAAGTCGAGCATGCCGTTGGCCAGCCCCTCGCCACGTTCGCGCTCGATGATCGTGTCGTAGGCCCGGTCGATCATGCCTTGGTCTACGCCTGAGCGCAGGTGATACATCATGCCGTCGGACTGCCATGGCAGGCCCAGACGCTCGGCCAGTCCCGTTTCGAAGGCCAGGTGCACTTCAAATTGATCCGGTGGCAGATTGACTGAAGGGTTGATCAGGTTCCGTTGTTGCTGGCGGCTGACTTCTTCGCGGGCGATATCACCCACTCTTTCCAGGCGCGCAGCACTGCGGGCCAGCCGCACCAGGTTATCGTCCAGTGTTCTGGCCGAGGTCCGCTCGGCGTAGGCTTTGGACACCAGCACCTTCAGCCCCATGGAGTTGAACAGTTGAGCGTTGCCGTCCTGGCAGGTTTCCGGCGCACGGGCCTGTTCGAACAATTGTTCACGCAGGTCGGTGTCAAGGGCGGCGGCCTCGATCAGTTCCCAGACGCGTCGGGTGAGTCTCTTGCGTGATCGCTCGGAGCGGTAATCCTCGCTCTCTCTTTGTTCGCGGATAATCCTGAACAAATCCTCGGAGCCGGGCTCGGCCATCACGTCCTGCCAGGATTCTTCGCGCTGTCGCCTGAGCGACTGTGATGCGCTGAACGTCGTTGGCTCATCCGATGACAGCCAATGGCTGACTTCGTTTTCCACCGCTGGGGAATACGCTTGCTGGCGGCTGAACCCCGCCGACTCGCGGTAGTTGCCGTAACGAATGCGGTCGGAGTCGGCCAGCCGCTGGGTATCGAAGCGTGCGCGGGAAAGGATGAACGCTTCATCGGAGCCGGGCGTGACCTCAGGGACGGTGGTGATCGGGGATCGGCGCATGTCCAGGACAAAACTGCGCGGGCGATGGCGCGGTGCATTGGCGACCCGGAACAGACCGCGCGGCCAGTCGCGGATATCGCTGTTGGCCAGACTCAATTCATTCAAGCGATACATGCGCCCGACGTCCGGCGCCTGACCCAACGGGTTGCCGGTCAAGCGCAGCGATTGCAGGCGGGTGAGGCCGCTCAGACGTGCGGCCGATTCGTCATTGAGCCTGATGCGGTTATCGGTCAGGTCGAGGGTCTGCAGATCACGCATTTCGCCGATGGCTGATGGCACGTTGTTCAGGCCGCACTGGCGGGCGCTCAACTGGCGCAGTTGCGGCAGGTCATTGAGCAATTGGCTGTCCGGGGAGAAGCGTCCATTGTCGATTTTCAGTGCGGTGATCTGATCGAGGTATTTTTTCATGCCGGGTTGCCGGCGCATTTCGTTCCACCAACGGTCGTGATCCGGGCGGGAAAGGTCGGAGGATAAATTCAGCGTGTAGCCTTGATCTGGATGCTGATCGCGCTCGGCGAACGCCTCGTTCTTGCGTTCAAAGCAATCGAGCAGGCGCTCCTCCAGGTGCAGTCCGCCAGTGCGCAGGAACTCGGCCGAAACGCCATGAATCGGTTCGCCGGCACTGTCCAGTCCCACCGGCTGACTGTTGCGCCAGCGTGCCAGTGTGCTGCGCAGTTCCTTGAGTTGGTCCTTGAGTTGTTGCAGCGCCGCTTCGGGATCCGGTTTGGCGCGCAAGGCTTCGGCAAAGTTGTTCACCTGACGCTCGTTCAGTTTTGGAAACAACTGTTTGATGCGCTCCTCGAAGGTTTTTTCGCCGAACGGCCATGGCCAGCCACGCACCAGCTCGACGGTTTCAATGCTCGCCACCGGGAGCACGGGCGGCTCGGCGAGGAGTACCCGACGTTCGGCCGGTGCCGCGGTTTTGTCCATGATCCAGAGTTTCAGCAAGCGTCCCTGACCTTTCTGATAACCGATCTGCTGACGCTTGTCCTCCGGCAGGGCCTGCAGCAGCGCTTCGTAAAAGTCGGCGGGGGCGTGCAGGGTACGGTTGTCGCCGTCGAGCACTTCGTAGCGGCCGTGTTCATCGCGGATCAGGCGTCTGACGCTGGCAGGTTCGTCCGGACCGACGCTGCAACGCAACGGGCCGTCGTAAGTGCCGTCACGCACTTCCAGGCGCATCTCGCCAAAACTGTCGCTAAAAGTGCGCAGGGTGTTGAGCGCAAGCCGTTCGGTGTCCGGCACCACCCGTTCGTCATGGTAGAAACCGTCGTAGGCGCGGGCCGTGGTGGCTTCGAAGTTGGCCTCGCGGGCCTGCGTCTTGATGCGCAGGGGCAGGCGGTTTTCGCTGACAATCCGCTCCAGCTCGGCCGGTCGGGCCTGGGCCAGGGTTTTTTCGGCGAGGCTCAGTGGCATGTCCGGGAAGGTCTGGGTCATGACCCGTACGTCGGCCTTGTTGGAGCGTTCCGTACCCTGATAAATGCGCGAGGCCAAATCACCCTGAAGGTCATCTACCGCATCGGCGAGCAGATTGCGCATGGCCTGGGGACGCTGTGCTGCCGGGACTTCACGACCGGCCAAGGCGCGCATTTCGCTGTCGGTGAGAAACACCGCCGCTCGCTCGGGCAGTCGGCCGGCGGTCAGATCCGGCAGGCCGATGCTCAGGGTATCGGCCTCGGTGGCGGCCGGATTGCCGTACTGGCGTGAGTGGCCGCTGAGGTCAGCGTTTTCACACACGCGCAATGCCCGCTCGGTTGGCCAGCCGGGCAGTCGGGTGATGATCGGTTCAAACCACACCGATTGCGCGTCGATCGGCCGCCCGGCGCGAATATCGGCGATGGTGGTGTCTGCATCGTCATAGGCCTTGTAACGCTTGATCGTGTCGGCCAGTACCGGTGGCGGCGGGCTGTTGTCGATGTGCATGCGCCGCAACTCTTCAGCGTCGGTGCCGCTGGCGACGCGGATCTGCTCCAGCTCCAGCGGCGAGAAGCGTTCGACGCTGTGGCCGAGCCGGCGCATCAGGGTCGGGCCTGACCAATCCTCGGGGTTTTCCGCTTCGTGCAGCCAGGCGCCGTGATCGTTGTGTTCAAGGGTCGGCTGATAGGCGTTGGCGCGTGAGGGGTGTTCGATGCGGTGGGTCTTGTGCGCCGGTTCGGTCGTGGCTTTCTGCACCTTGTACAGCTTGCCGTCGAGCGGCAGCAGCAGGTCGTTGCCATGACGGTGCAGGCCCAGTCGGTCGGGTTTCGAAGCCACCGACAGCGCCAGATTCTTCTGTTCGTAAGGGCCAAGATCCGGATGCCAGAGGCTGGCTTTGCCACTGGGCAAACGCACGGGTTTCATGTCGTCGACCAACTTGGAAAACTTGACGCGCAAAGTCGAGCCGATGGCGGTTCCGGCACTGAAGGCCGCCAGCTGAATCACGTCGGTGACCACGCTGATCACATGCTCGGCGGCTTCCTGCCCCAGTCCCTCGGCCAGATCGACAATGCCTTCGATGACGTCGCTGGTCAGTTGGTACACGGTGTAGGCCATCATCAACTCGCCGAGAAACGGCACGAACGGCGTGGCGATCAGCAGGGCGGCATTGAAAATGTCCGAGACGATTTTCTTGAAGTTGTCCCACCAGGCCCAGCGCGTGTTGCTGTCGGTATCGGCAGTGGACACGGCGATCTCGCGGCCATCGTTGAGGATCTTGTTGAGCTTTTGCTGGTAGACGTGTCGCCAGTAATCGGCGGGCAGCGCGACGGTGTCGATTTGCAGGCGTGGTCGCGGCACCGGCTCTTTGCGCCATGTCGGGCGTTGATCCGTCGGATCCCCGGGCGGATGCCATTGCAGCTTGAACAGGCGTTGCTCGAGGCTGGCGAAAAAATGCCCGCGCTGTTGTTGATCGACAAACTGGCTGAAGAATTGTCGATAGGTCATTTGTGAGGATGCAGCGAGTTTATCCTCACGCAACTGCCGCGCCAGTTCCTCGATAAACGCATCGACCGAGGCGTACTCCTTGAGCGGGTGGTCGGGGTCGTGGGGCAGGTACACGATCAACCGATTGATGCCACGGGTGTCGGGTCTGGCGGGGATCAGCAGGGTGATGCCGGTCAGGCGGTTGTCCATCATCGAAAGATCGCAGCACTGCATTCTGCGGCCATTGAGCACCAGCCGGGGTTTGTCCTTGGTCAATTCCAGCATCAGTTTGTAGACGTCGTACTGAATGTCGCCGGTGATCAACGCCAACTGTGCCGCCACCGTGAGTGCGTCTTTCTGGCTCTCGACGACTTTGTGCTTGAGCACCGCATCGGCGACGGCGTCGCCGGACAAAAGATAGCTTTCCAGATGTTTTTTGTACTGCGCGCCAATGTCCAGTTCCCGGCACAGCGTCTGGAACTCGCTGATGCTCAGATTGGCCAGCGTAAGCACCTCGAAGTGGCCCAGCGCATCGGGTTTGCTGATGAAAGCCGAGGCGGCATCGACCTGTTCGTCTTTGGCGAAATTGTGCAGTGCGGCATCCAGCAACGACACCGTGCGGGCCGTGGCCCCCCCCGAGATGTCGATGGCCCACCAGGGTTTGTCCTTGGGCATGTACAAACGCAGCCAGGTGGTTTTGACGTCGATGTCGACGCCGCAGCGCTCCTTGAGTTTCGCTTGCAACAGCGGAGCGGCAAACGTGTAGATATCGAGTTTGGCCAGCAGTACGTCGACCTTGTTCTGCGAAGCCCAGGCCTTGAGATTGGCGGCTTTGAGTTTGTCGTGCTGGAGGGTGTGCGAGGTGGCGTACCACGCTTCGGGTTTCAGCGTCGCGGCACTGAGTGCCAGTCCTCGGTTGAGGGTGGCGGACTTGAACGTGCCGTGGAGCGTGTTTTTGATGAATTCGTGGTGCCGACCCTTGTGCAGATCGTCGGCGGAGGAGGGGGACGCAGGCATGGCAATCATCCTTGAGTGCTTGGTAGGGATGATCACCTTATCGGTGAAGGCTCAAAACAAAAGACTAAAAACCCACGTGTTTAAACCGGGGTTTTCGCGGCCGACCGGTCGAAAATTCGAATCGAAAAAAATAACTCTGTACCACCCGGTGCGCCGGGTTATCTCAACCTTCCTGACGCCGAACGCTGTTCAAAGACGCTCGACGGCAGGTGCTGTGACCAGGGTGACCTGGGTGTTTTCCGCAGGCCGGCATTGCGAGTCACTACCCGGTTGCAAGTACGGTGTGAGAATCGGTGCCATGCCCTTGAGCACCTGTACCGGCAGGGCTGAGGTGAATTTGAAGTTCTCCGCAGAACGCCCCGGAACGAACGCGGTGAGGGTGCCGAAATGGTGATCGCCGATGTAGAAAACGAAGGTCGCCGTGCGGTTGATCGACTTCGAGCTGAGGATCCTTCCGCCTGAGCCGATGGCCTCGATCCGGTTGTCGCCGGTACCGGTTTTGCCACCCATGGCCAGCGGGCTGCCATCAGCCAGTTTGAAACTGCCGGAAACACGTTTTGCCGTGCCGGCGTCCACCACCTGCGACAAGGCTTCACGCATGGCTGTCGCAACTTCCGACGGCATCACCCGTTTGCCGACATGCGGGTCATTGACCAGTCGGGTTTCATAGGGGGTTCCGGCGGCGAAGTGCAGGCTGTCGATGCGCAGGGTCGGCATGCGCACGCCGTCGTTGAGGATGGTGCCGATCAGCTCTGCCAGGGCGGCCGGGCGGTCGCCGGAGCTGCCGATGGCGGTTGCCAGCGACGGCACCAGATGATCGAACGGGTAGCCGACTTTCTGCCAGCGCTGATGGATTTCCAGGAACGCTTCGATCTCGAGCATGGTGCGGATGCGGCTGTCGCGCGCGCCCTTGTGCTTGCTCTTGAACAGCCAGCTGTAGACTTCCTGACGCTCGAACTGGCTGGCCTTGACCATCTGGCTAAACGTCGCGTCGGGGTTGTTCAACAGGTAACCCATCAGCCACAGGTCGAGCGGGTGCACCTTGGCGATGAAGCCTTGATCCGGCAGGTCGTAACTGCCCGGGCCATAGGAATCATAGAGCCTGATCAGGCGATCATCGGTGAGTTTCTCGGTGAGCTTGGCGCCCTTGAGGTGCGAGCGCACGAAGCTGTTGAAATCTTCCTGACTGGCGTTCGGCAACAGGTAACGGTGCACGGCGGCCATGCGGATCGGGGTCGGGCGCATGCTGTCGAGGAAGGTGTCGAGGCGCGCCTGGGTGTCCTTGTTTTTGTACTTTTTCCAGAACTTGAGCAGGAACGAAGTGCCTTCGCGGTCGGCGAAATTGGCCAGGTATTCCTGACGTCGCGGGTCGCGGTCGTCCTTGAGCAGTTCGGCGCTGCTGTTGGGACCGGAGTAGGTGACGTAGCGCACCACATCGCGCATCAGGCGAATGAACGGCAGATTGATCGACTCACGCAAGGCATCACGCAGGGTCGGCATGCGCCCGTTGTCTTCCTTGCGAAAGTTGTGGAACACGTGCAGCCCGCCACCGGTGAAAAACGCCTCGCCGGGGCTGGCCGAGTATTTGCGATCGAGGGCGGCGCCGAGCATCTTCGACAGGTCGTGATCCTTGTTCTGGATCAGATAGTCGATGACCCATTGGCTGAGGCGATCCTGATCCGGCACTTCGACTTTCTTCAGTTCCGGCACGCTCATGGCGCCGTATTTGTCGTGCAGCTCGGCGATGATTTGCAGGTAGGTGGTGAGCACGCGCATCTTCGCCGTCGAGCCCAATTCGAGTTTGCTGCCCTCGTTGATGTCGAACGGCTGATCGGTGCTGTCGGTCTGCACCCGCACCCGCGAGCCGTCCGGGGTCAGTTCGAACAGGGTGAAGCTGTAGCGCACTTGACTGGTGCTGGTGGGGGTCAACAGGCGTTCGCCGAGCAGGCCGATTTCGCCGGCGTAGGCCGGGTCGGCGAGTTTCTTCAGATAAGCGGTGGCCTGGGTTTGCAGGTCGCCCTGCAGAGTGCTGGTGGCCGAGAGGTCGAGGCGGTCGAGGTCGTACAGCGGACGATTGAGCATGCTCGCCAAACGGCTGCGGGCGACGCTGATGCCTTTGTTGGTTTCAATCGGCTGAATGGTCGGCTGGGTCTGCCAGTCGCGGTAGCTGACGGTGCTGGCCAGTGCCGCGTCGGCGAGGGCGCTGTCGATCACGCCGCTCTGCTTGAGCAGGCGCAAGTGGCTGTCGGTCAGGTCGGCGAGTTCTTCGTGGCCCTTGGTCAGGTAATGCGACGGGCGCCGCTGGGCAATCATCAGCGAGAGCATTTCACGCAAGGCCAGGCCTTTTTCGGCCATGGTTTTCGGGTCGGTCGCAGGGCTGTTCAACTGTTCGTTGGCCTTGTTGAAATCCGTGCCGTACCAGACCCGCAGCCCTTCGGCCATGCCGTGCACCTCGCCGTGGCCGGGCACGGCGGACAGCGGCACGCTGTTGAGGTAGTCGCGAATGATGTTCTGCCGCGCGCCGAGGGTTTCCGGGCCGGGCTGATAGGCGCGCACGCTGGCGGAAATCATCTGGCGAATCTTCTCGGCGCCGGACACCGTCAGGCCATCGGGCGAATGCCGGTATTTCTCCAGTTGCGTTGCCAGGGTACTGCCCCCGGCAGATTGCCCGGGCAGGTGCAGCAACTTCGCCACCTGTGACCACGCGGCCATGCCGAACCGTGGCCAGTCCACAGCCGGGTTGGCCAAGGGTTGCTTGGGGTCGAGCAGGAAGCGGTTTTCAATGAACAGCAGGCTGTTGACCACCACTGGTGGAATCGCCGCGAAGCTCGAATACAGCTGCTGCGGATAGTTGTACTTGTACAGCGGTGCGGCGCGGCAATCGGTGATCGACAGCCCGGCCTGGATTTTCTCGGAGTAGGGCACAAACAGGCCTTTGTCGGTGTAGCTCAGCAGCGCCGGTGAAAAACGCGTCTGCTCGGTGACGACATAGTTGCGCTTGAGCAGGCGCGGCAGAAATTCATCAAGGGAGCTGTAACCCAGCCGCAGGTCGAACGGACCGTTGCCCGGATAACGAATGGCTTCACTGGGGCCCGGCTCCAGTTTGTAGGTCAGCGAGGCGGCATATTGGCTGAGTTCCCGGGATTGAAAACGCGAGGTGCGCATTTCCTTGGAGGCAGCCAGCCCCACCACCACCGCGATAATCAGCAGCAACAACCAGAAAGCCTTCCACCCGTGCCGGCTGCGGCGGGGTTTTTCAGGGACAGGCGCTTGATCATCCACACGTTCAGTCGGAACCACGGCTTTACTCGAATCGGTCTGCCACAAAGCGCCCATAGTCGATTGATCCATTCACGCAGATTGATCGGACTTGTCTGAAGCTTAGACGGTGGTTGGCGCTGGTGAAAAAATTGTGAAGGGGTGGGGGGAGGGAGTATCTGAATAAAACTGGGGCGAACTTTTGCCCCTGTGGCGAGGGGGCTTGCCCCCGCTGGACTGCGCAGCAGGCCCAAGTCAGTTAATCGCGATCTGTTTGAACACCACATGCACAGTTTTTGCGATTGCTGCGCAACCGAGCGGGATGGTGCGAAGCTTCGACAAGCTCCCTCGCCACAGTTTGAATCAGAGCCAGCAGGCATCCCAAAGTGGATAGTCGCCTATCTTTTCTACCAGTCCGGCCCGTAGTGGGTTGGCGATGATGTAGCGGGCATAGGGGCGCAAGTCTTCTCCGTCGCGGATGGCGCGGTCGTGGTAGCCGGTTTGCCAGAGAGGCCCTTGTCGTCCGGTCACTTGGTTGATTTTTAGAGTACAGCGCGATTTTACAGCGCCGACGACTTTTCCCAGACTGGTATCTTTCAGTTGAAGCAGCCAATGAAGGTGATCAGGCATTACTACCCAAGCAATGGAATCAACGAGACCTTGGTCATGAGCACGTCGCAATTCTGCCACCAGTAGTCTTCCCAATTTCCAGTCGGAAAAAATGCGTTGCCGAGAATGAACGACAGTCGTGATCAAGTAGGCCCGATCAACTTCGGAATATCGACCTGTGCGTAAAAGATGCGAGTTTGGTTTTAAGGGCACTCCATTGTTTCCTTTTTAGATCATTAATGATCTTTTCAAGGCTAGAGCGCAGGTGCCGACAGTGGGTCTGATTAGGTTGAGAGACGTTTCCGAGCTCTGCGAAGGACCAATTACTCCGCCTTAGACACTACTGAATCCTGTGGCGAGGGGGCTTGTCGAGTCGTCGCACTGCCGTACCGCACCGCACCGCCCCGTTCGGCGGCGCCCTCGTCGTAAATCATGCAACCTCGGTTCAACCGACTGATTTATGGGGCTGCTTCGCAACCCAACGGGGGCAAGCCCCCTCGCCACAAAGTTATCAGTAGCCCAAACCTGCCAATTAGAGCGCTCTGCGGGGCAATACCACCTAAGCAGGGGCATGACGATGCACCAATGCTGTGCAATACTCGGCGCCTTTTTCGGCGGTGAAAATTCCTACGTAATGCAGGTAATGCCTCTCCGTAAACCGGGCTTTTGCCGAGAGTTGTCGCTGAATGTTGTGTTTTATAGAGTGAAAATACCTGCCCAGCGCTTTTTATACTGCACGCCCCGCTGATCTTGCAGGTTTTGTCCTACAAGACGCGTTTGCCCACGAAGCAGGCGCGGTTTTCTACAAGCCAACGCCTATCGGTCGAGGCTTCGACACTCGGTGGTCCTATCCAATAACAAGACGAGGTTGCACCCCTATGCCAGTTGGCAATCACCTGCCCCACGGCGAAACCGCTCAGGGCGGTCCGCTCAAACGCGAACTCGGCGAACGGCATATTCGCCTGATGGCGCTCGGCGCCTGTATCGGCGTCGGCCTGTTTCTAGGTTCGGCCAAAGCCATCGAAATGGCCGGCCCGGCGATCATGCTTTCCTACATTCTTGGCGGTCTGGCGATCCTGGTGATCATGCGCGCCCTCGGCGAAATGGCCGTGCACAACCCGGTGGCCGGTTCGTTCAGCCGCTACGCGCAAGACTATCTCGGGCCTTTGGCGGGTTTCCTCACAGGCTGGAACTACTGGTTCCTGTGGCTGGTGACGTGCGTCGCGGAAATCACCGCCGTCGCCGTGTACATGGGCATCTGGTTCCCCGATGTGCCGCGCTGGATCTGGGCCCTCGCGGCGCTGGTCAGCATGGGCTCGATCAACCTGATCGCGGTGAAGGCCTTCGGTGAATTCGAATTCTGGTTCGCCCTGATCAAGATCGTCACCATCATCGCCATGGTGATCGGCGGCATCGGCATCATCGCTTTCGGTTTCGGCAACGACGGCGTTGCCCTGGGAATTTCCAACCTGTGGGCGCACGGCGGTTTCATGCCCAATGGCGTGACCGGTGTGCTGATGTCGCTGCAAATGGTCATGTTCGCCTACCTCGGTGTCGAGATGATCGGCCTGACCGCCGGTGAAGCGAAGAACCCGCAGAAGACCATCCCTAACGCCATCGGCTCGGTGTTCTGGCGGATTCTGCTGTTCTACGTCGGTGCACTGTTCGTGATCCTGTCGATCTACCCATGGAATGAAATCGGCACGCAGGGCAGCCCGTTCGTGATGACCTTCGAACGTCTGGGCATCAAGACGGCGGCTGGCATCATCAACTTCGTGGTGATCACTGCGGCCCTGTCTTCCTGCAACGGCGGCATCTTCAGCACCGGGCGCATGCTCTACAGCCTGGCGCAGAACGGTCAGGCCCCGGCCGGTTTCGCCAAGACCTCCAACGGCGTGCCACGCCGGGCGTTGCTGCTGTCGATTTTTGCCTTGCTGATCGGCGTGTTGCTCAACTACCTGGTGCCGGAAAAAGTCTTCGTCTGGGTGACCTCGATTGCCACCTTCGGCGCGATCTGGACCTGGGTGATGATCCTGCTGGCGCAATTGAAATTCCGCAAAGGCCTGAGCGCCAGCGAGCGTGCCGGCCTGAAATACAAGATGTGGCTGTATCCGCTCAGTTCGTACTGTGCGCTGGCGTTTCTGGTGCTGGTGGTCGGCTTGATGGCGTACTTCCCGGACACGCGCATCGCGCTGTACGTAGGGCCGGTATTCCTGGTGCTGCTGACCGTGTTGTTTTACGTGTTCAAGTTGCAACCGACCCAAGTGACACAAGGTGCGGCGCGTTCGGCTTCGTAAGTTGTAAAGCGCGATAGGCGAAAACAAGAGATCGCCGCCTCCAGTAGTCCCTGAAAATTATTCAAGGTGCTACCGGGGGCGGCGATCTTTTTGCGTTTTACCGTCGGCATCCAGTCCCGTTCAGTAATGTCTTCATGCATCTTTTCGAAAAGCATGTCTGCCAATGTCAATAGAAAACTCATGTTGTTCATTGAATAAGATGATGAGGGGTTTTGCACAGGTTTTAATTTGAAAGAATACATAGCCAGTGATATGCAATTGGTAATGCGTGTGTGGGTTTATGTATGTAATGGCTTGTGTAGTATTTGAAGTCGTCAAATTTGCAATAGATATTGGCTTCTTGTTTTTCCGGTTTGGTTATTTACTTTTGATTCTCTTTAATTCGTCAAGGATGATCGAATGTCAGTATCTAATGGTTCCTCTGTCAATGCAGCTTCTACCTCTGATAATACTCAGGCTGGCAAGATTTCAACTCACCTGAAAGTCGATAATATCGTGCCGCACAAGTTTGGAGACTTCGGTGGTGCATTGTCCTGGCCGGTACCGCTCAGTGTCGCTGAACAGAAACTGGCACGGGCCCACATCAGTAACTATGTAGAGAGTGGTATCAAACCGGGGTTTGGGATACTGGATTATTTGAATAGCGACCAGCCGCTTTCAACTGAATCATTACAGGACCCGGCTGCGGCACTGGAAGCTCTTATCACCGGTGCTCGCGGCCAGGCATTGGGGCTGGTGGTACAGACACACCTGAACGGGATCTCTACCGATCTCAGCGTCAGCGAATATGCATTGGCTGCCGTCCATTGGCTGCTGGATCCAGCGTCCATGGAAAATACTCTGCGCAACCAGGTTGCCGGATTCGATCTGGCCAGCGAGAAACACTGGGGAAAATGCGCGTCGGTGGTATTCGATGATCTGCGGGCGCACTTGATTGCAGAAAGCCTGATCAGTCCAGCAATGGCCGGGCTGGCGACGTACGCATTGTTGCTGAGAAAGGCTGCTGTTTTCCTGATCAAAGATATCCCCGACAGTGTGAAATATGGCACCACTGCCTGGTTTAACCTCGCGGTTGCTGCGGCGACGATCGATGCCCAATCACCGGGAAAGCTCGCGAATATGACGTTTGCCCAAGTCATGGTCAGTGCGCAAAGTGCCGCCCTGCTTGATCCGGTAGTTACCCGGCAAGCCCATGCATCAGCGTTGGTGGATTGGGGCGTCGTCAACGGTGTGCTGGAAAGGGCCGCTGATGAGCGGTACTCCAACGAAAAACTGGACTATGCGAAAACCGCATTCAATCAGCAACTCGCCGATCGTCTAGAGACGTCGACCCTGTTGAACAGTCAGATACCCAGTCGTAAAGAAATCGCCCTGGCCAAACTAAGAGAAAAGTTTGGCGATAACGTACCCTTTGAAGAGCGAGTCTTTGAACTCGCCGCCCCTCTGCAAACCATCGCTTATTCGCTCTTTTTAGGTACGGGTCCCGTCAGTAAATATTCGCTGTTGGACATGGCCATGATCGGAGGTCCGCCATTATTACCAATGGAAAACCGACGATCCACGGCTAAAGCCGCTTATCGGTGCAGTCAATGCCACTCTCGAATTCGGCGTGCCCGACACCTTCAAGACCGAGTTCGGTAGTGCTGTCCGTAACCTCAAGAAAGTTGCCGATGGCAGCGTAAGGCATCTGATATCCCAGTTGCCATTGAAGGATAGAGAAAACCTGGAATATGGAAAGGTCGATTTCTATCAGCAAAAGACCTACCGGCTCAGTACGGGCTTTGTTGGCAAAAACCACCTGTCCACCAGCCCTGCACTGATTCTGCGAGTCGAGCGAGGCGTCGAGAAAAAACTGTCGATATATCGGATGGACTTAAGCCGCAGCATGATCGACAAAACCGATATCGACCCTGCAACAGCGCAAGACGAGTACGACCTGAACATTCCGAGTATCCAGTACACCACTGAGCCTTTTCATGTCGCCGAAACGACGGCAGCGGCGCAACTCAAGCAAAAACAATCACCGAACGAACTGCCCCCGCAAAACTACCGAAGCAGGAGAACCACAGCGATTGCCAGCGCGTTTGTGGAGCATCTTGATCTCGACAGTCAGAACATCTTGAAAGCTGCTGAAGGCATAACCACAAAAGATCGCGAGGACGCAGCCGTGGAAGCCGCCAGGGATTTTGTGCTCAATCTGATTCCGTTCAAGTCCTCTATTACTAATTTTGTGAACGGTAACCACGTTGACGGCGCAGTGGATCTGTTCCTCGATCTATTGGGATTTGTCACCGCCGGTGCAGGTGCCGTGACGAAGTTGGCGCAGATCGGTGCCAAGACGGCTTCGGCTATCGGCACGTTACTGAAGGCGGCGAAGATAATCGGCGCAGTGATTATTGGTGAACTCAATCCGCTGAGTGGATTGGATGATTTGGCAGTGGCAGGAGCCCGACTGCTGGGCAGGGGGCTGAAGTTTACAGGCGCCAAAGGCCTGCAGCAGATCAACAAGTTGCGTGGCGCGGCGGGCAACTACGACTTGTTGCAGGCCCTGAGTAAAGAACACGGGCCGACGCTGATCGGTACCTGGAAGTTGGGCGAGCAAAGTGTCGAAAGCCTGGGCGTGTTAAACAACGACAAGTGGTATCACTACAACCCTGTGAACAATCGGCTTTATGGTACGCCTGGCGACTTCAGGCCAACACCTGGCCGCTTCGGACTTAATGGATTCGATAACAAGGAATTGAGTCGCCTGGCTGTCAAGTCAGCGCAAATCTCCGGTCTGCAAGCCAATGCCAAAGGTATTTTTCGAAATGTCGACGGCCAGCGCTGCTTCATTCGCAATATCGATGCAACCGGCAAATCGAAGGTGTATCTGATCAGGGACGATTTCAACGTGAACCTTGATATCACGGACGTCGCCATCGTCGACCCCGCGACCAATCGCGTGCAGGGCACCAGGCTTCGCCAAGTGGCGCCGGATCAATGGCAATCGTTGTCCGTGAAAGGCGGTGACATTACTGACGGGGTTGATGGAGCGCATTCCAGTGCATTCCCGAGGCAGAGACCTGCCCCGGCCAAACCTGTATATACCCCGCCACCCTTTAAACGCGAGGGTTTGCCAAACGGTCTGGAGGAGCCCGCCATTCAAGTCGTGTTGCTCAAGGACGTCCGCCATTTGTCCTACGATTGGGGCAAGTTTCAATTTGTGCCTTACGCGACCACTCCGACCAATATCCACCAGGCGCTGTCGGGCGCGGAGTTTGCCAGGCTGCCAATTATCGGCGACCTGTTCAACGCCAAGCATTGGTCAAATCCAAGCAAGGTGGATCCGCAGCTCACAAACCGGGAAGGTGGCGGAGCGATGATTTTTTCCATGCAGCGAATGACGACCTCCGGTGCAGTGAAAACCGAGTTCAATGCCTTGAAGGTGGTGGAAGTGAAGGCCGGAGAGCGGCCTGGTCAACTCGACTCGGTCCATGCTTATTGGGCGCCTCAGGGCGGGTACGTGGATATACCAGTTCATCCAGGATGGGCAGAGCCTGATCACGTATTCACACCGAATTTCAGTGGGTGTTCATTCACGGTCGATCAGATGGGGGAGAAGACTTTGCGTGTGCGGCACGTTGAAGCGGGCATGGAAGCCGCTCAATACAACGACCTTCCCGTTCATGAGCATGGGTGGGGACAAAGTGCTGCCATGGAGTTTCCGGATTATGGTTTGCGAATGGATCGGAACGGCAATGCCGACATGATCCTGACCGGGTTTTCCTTCATGAAATATGACCGGACAGCGGGCCAGTGGACAATGCACTACCAGTCTCATCACGGTGGGCCAATGATTGATCGTTTCTCCAAAAACGATCCTGGCTGGTTTGACGAACCCACCCGGATTGTCAAAGCGTTTACCGAAGCTCATATCGTGAAGACCGGGGCCAAACCGGTGAAAACGGTCGCCAGCGCCACGCAGCAAAGCGGCAGCCACGCGGCCATACCGGCCTGAGTTGTCAAACATAACAAGCCTAAGATCGTAGCCTGCCTATTGCCTCTGCAAGCTGCGATCTTTGAACGTCTTACCGCCGGTTTGAAAGACCGATAAAAAATCCTGGCAACAGGCTCAAACCGTTACCAGCTCGCGCAGCCGTTTACCGAGGCGCAGCCATGAGGATGAGCGATTTTCTCGCCAGAGAACATCCGTTCATGGCGTCCGGCCGCGGCGAACTGCTGAACTGGCGCGCCGATCCACTGTTGCAAATCGGCATCAACCTTGGCCGGGTGCTGGAGAAGGTCGGGCTGTTGTTTCATGGCGGCTATGCATGGGTTTTTTCCGGGCTGGCGCCGTGTGCGTTGGCCGGTGCTGTTCGGCTCGGCCGGCGCCGGGACAGGTCCGGGGAGAGCGGGTTGTTGTTTCTGCTGCCCGTGCCTTTGTTAGTATTGCTGGTGCCGGGCATCACCCTGTTGTTCCGCGATTTCAATGAAGGTGCGCGCACGCTGATGGGCTTTGGTGTGCTGCTGGTGTTTCTGTTCTACCTCGCGCATATCGCCTTGGCGTCACACCACCGGCGACTTCCGCTGCTGCTGAGCATGCCGCTGCTGGCAACGCTGTCGCTGTCGTTCGCTTATGGCCGGGTGCTGACGATGCAAAAGACCTTCGCCACTGGCGCGCTCTACAGCCTGAGCCATGACATTTCAGCCCACCGCGAGCTGCGCGAAGCCAAGCGGAGTTATCTGTCTGTTACCTATTCCGATCGCTGGCTGAGCGCGGCAGTAGGGACGTTCAAACAGCTGCCGGTTCTGCGCTACCTGCTCAACATCGACTACTGCATGCTTGCCGAAAACCTGCCGAGTGCGGGCATCACCAACGTGGTCGCCGAACGCGAACGGCGCAACGCTGCTCGCGTGGGGTACATGGGTTATCCCGCTTTGGTCGACAGCCTGTATTACCGGATCTACCTGTTGGGCGATTACGCTTTCATCGTCATCAAAGAGCCGCCGCATGGCAGGCTGCTGCAATGGTAACGGGCTCAGCCTGTGGTTACGCTGCGACCACTTCCTGCGGCTCAAAACTGTCCGCCCGCGCCATCTGCCACATCCGCGAATAAAACTCGCCGTTCACTTCGCCAGTGAGCAGTTCGCCGGGTTTGAGGAACACATGCAACTGCGAGAACAATTTGATCTCGGTCGCGGACATGCGTCGTACCAGGTGCTTGGCCGACAATTGTGATGGATGTTCGAGCCCGGCTGCGGCGAGCATTTCCGCCAGCGCCTTCAACGTGTTGCGATGGAAGTTGAACACTCGTTGCGCCTTGTCCGGCACGACCAGCGCACGCTGGCGCAGGGCATCCTGAGTGGCGACCCCGGTCGGGCATTTGTTGGTGTGGCAGCTTTGCGACTGGATGCAGCCGATGGCGAACATGAAGCCGCGCGCCGAGTTGGCCCAGTCGGCGCCGATGGCCAGCACGCTGGCGATGTCGAACGCGCTGACGATCTTGCCGCTGGCGCCGAGTTTGATCTTGTCGCGCAGATTCAGGCCGACCAGCGTGTTGTGCACGAACAGCAGGCCTTCACGCATCGGCACGCCGATGTGGTCGGTGAATTCCACGGGCGCAGCGCCGGTGCCACCTTCCTTGCCGTCGACGACGATGAAGTCCGGAAGGATGCCGGTTTCCAGCATGGCTTTGGCGATGCCCATGAATTCCCATGGGTGGCCGAGGCAGAATTTGAAACCCACCGGTTTGCCGCCGGACAGTTCACGCAATTGCTGGATGAAATGCATCATCTCGATCGGCGTCGAAAAGGCGCTGTGGCGTGATGGCGACACACAGTCTTCGCCCATCATGATGCCGCGGGTTTCGGCGATTTCCTTGGTGACCTTGTGCTTGGGCAGGATGCCGCCATGGCCGGGTTTGGCACCCTGGCTCATCTTGATTTCGATCATCCGTACTTGCGGATTCTGCGCCTGGGCGGCGAAGCGTTCCGGGTCGAAACGGCCGTCGCTGGTGCGGCAGCCGAAGTAGCCGCTGCCCAGCTCCCAGGTCAGGTCGCCGCCGTGCTCGCGGTGATAGGGGCTGATGCTGCCTTCGCCGGTGTCGTGGGCGAAGTTGCCGAGTTTCGCGCCCTGGTTCAGTGCGCGAATCGCGTTGGCGCTCAGCGAGCCGAAGCTCATCGCCGAGATGTTGAACACCGACGCCGAGTACGGCTGGCTGCACTGCGGGCCGCCGACGGTAACGCGAAAGCTGCTCGGGTCACTCAGCGGTGCCGGGCGCATCGAGTGGCCGATGAATTCGAAACCCGATTGATAGACATCAATCAGCGTGCCGAAGGGTTTGTCGGCGGTTTCGTTTTTTGCCCGCGAATACACCAGCGAGCGCTGGGCGCGAGAGAAGGGCAGGGCATCGCTGTCGGATTCGAGCAGGTACTGGCGAATCTCCGGGCGAATGCCTTCGACCAGGTAGCGGATGTTGCCGAGGATCGGGTAATTGCGGCGCACCGCGTGCGGGCTCTGCAACAGGTCGAACAGGCCGATCAGGCTTAATACGCCAGTGACGGCGGTGAATGGCCACAGCCAGTCATGTTCGAGAAAAGGCAGGCTGGCGAGGGTGAAAATCACGCAGACGGCAAAGAAGGCGTAGCGGCTCAGAAGTGACAGGCTCATACGGTTTCCTTGGTTCGGACTCAATGGGTTGCAAACCTATGGCAGCAGGCGGGCCTGTTGATGAGATCTATTGTGGTGAGGGGATGAATCCCCTCGCCACAGGGGATATCAAGCCACTGCGTGCGTTGGCTGTTCAGGCGTTCTGCGCCTGAAGAAATATCGAAAACAGCTCCGACTGGGATTTGATCCCCAGCTTGCTGTACATGTGTTTCTTATGGACTTTCACGGTTTCTACGGAGATTTCCAGCTTACGGGCGATTTCTTTACTGGAGCAACCGCTGAGCATCAAACGGCCGACGTCCAGTTCGCGGGCGGTCAGTTGCGCGCCCTTGAGTTGTTGCACCGAGGCTTCCAGTTGCACCCGCCAATCCACCGCAGCGGGTGAGGTGGCAAGGGCCACGGTTTCGTTGATCTCATAAGGCAGACGCTGGCGCAACAGGCCCAGCACCCATGGCTGGATCAATGACAGCAAAGCGATCTGCTCGCCAGTGAAACGTTTTTTACTGCCCAGCGACAGGCACAACGTGCGCTCGCCTTCGAGCTGACAATTGAACTGGATTTCGTCGGCGACCACATTCAGACGAAAGTATCGCTGGTAATACTCGGTCAGCTCGAAATGCTCCGGCGCCACCTCCGAGAGGCGATACAAACCGGTACGCGATTGCTCGCGGCAGGCGATGTAGAACGGGTCGAGGAGGTACAGACCGCGCAGATAGTCCTGAAACAGTTGATCCGGACTGCCGTCCACGCCGGGGCATTCAGCGAACACCTGCGGGTGTTGATCGGCGCTGAACAACAGCGCAACCCAGCTATCGAACGCCACGTACTGGTCGAGCAAACGCACCAGTTGCGCCCAGAAATTCGGCTTGTCCAGCGCATCGATCAACTGCCCGACGGCGCGGTGCCAGGTGATGTCGTCAAACGAAAGTGTCATCGATCTACCCCTATCGGGTTACCCCGGCCGCGTGATTCCCAGGCCGGTTGCTTGCTGCGCATACTGGCTCACAGACAGCCACCGGGCAATCTTTCAGCGCCCGGCACTCAGAACAAGGATTACCGATGAAAGTCGAACTCGCGCAACTGGCGGGCCGTGACAATGGCACCGCCTACAACCTCGAACGGGCCCTTGCCGCGATTGCCGCGTGTGCGGCCGACACGCAACTGATCGTGTTCCCGGAAACGCACCTGATGGGCTTCCCGACTGCCGCGACCGTTGCGCAAACATCCGAGCCAGTGGATGGCCCGACCGTGAACGCAGTGCTGGCCGCCGCCCGCGAACGCAACATCGCGGTGGTGATCGGCATGGCCGAGAACGACAACGGTCGCTTCTTCAACACCACGCTGCTGATCACCCCCGAAGGCATTGCCTTGAAATATCGCAAGACGCATTTGTGGGCTTCCGATCGCGGTGTGTTCGAGGCGGGTGATCGCTATGCGACCTGCGTGTGGAACGGCGTGCGCATCGGTCTGCTGATCTGCTACGACATCGAGTTTCCGGAAACCGCCCGTGCCTTGGCGCAACTGGGCGCCGAGTTGCTGATCGTGACCAACGGCAACATGGACCCCTATGGCCCGACCCATCGCACCGCGATCATGGCGCGGGCTCAGGAAAATCAGGCGTTCGCGCTGATGGTCAACCGCGTGGACGCGGGGGATGACGGCTTGATGTTTGCCGGTGGCAGTGCGCTGGTGGATCCGCTGGGGGCGCTGTTGTTCGAGGCGGGGCGCGAAGAAGGGACGTTCAGCGTTGAGCTGGATTTCGCCCAATTGAAGATCGCGCGCAAGGATTACCGCTATCTGGATGATCAGCGCTTGAAGTTGCCGGGGGAGGTGGTGGAGCACGCTTGCGGGCGGCGCGAGTTGCTGATCCCTTGACCCGTTGTACCCGATCGTTCCCACGCTCTGCGTGGGAATGCAGCCCGGGACGCTCCGCGTCCCAAGAGCAGACGCAGAGCGTCCATTGAGGCATTCCCACGCAGAGCGTGGGAACGATCAGCCACACCCGAAACATTCGCCGAACTCGGCTCTGCCATAAAACCAATAATTCGGAGTAAGTCGCCCATGGCTCGTTTGCAACGCACCCTTTCGCTAGGGTCGGTGGTGCTGTTCGGCATCGCCTACATGACGCCGATCATTGTCCTCGGCACCTTCGGCATCCTCGCCCAATCCACCGCTGGCATGGTGCCCGCCGCTTATCTGGCCGCACTGATTGCGATGTTTTTCACCGCGATGAGTTACGGGCGTATGGCTGCTGCGTTCCCCGTCGCCGGCTCCGCCTACAGCTACGTACGCAAGGCGATCAGCCCGAAACTCGGGTTCATTGCCGGTTGGGCGGTGCTGCTCGACTATCTGTTCCTGCCGATGGCGATCTGGCTGATCGGCGCCGCTTACCTGGCCTCGGCCTTCCCGTCAATTGCGCAATGGATCTGGGTCCTTGGGTTCATCGGCATCACCAGTGCGATCAACATCGTCGGCCTGAAACTGGCCAACGGCATCAACGCCTTGCTGATGTTTGTGCAGTTTCTTGTGCTGATCGCCTTCGTCGCGCTGTGCGTGCACTACATCGGAGGCGATGCGAGCACGCCGCTGTGGTCGATCAAACCGTTCTTCAACGGTGACATGCAGATGCCGCTGATCATGAGCGGTGCGGCCATCGCCTGTTATTCGTTTCTGGGTTTTGACGCGGTCAGCACGTTGACCGAAGAAACCCGCGATCCACGTCGAACCATTCCTCGGGCGATCATGTTGATCACCTTGATCGGCGGGCTGATTTTCGTCGGTGTTTCGTACTTTGTGCAGATCGCCCACCCGTCGTTCCAGTTCGACAGCGTCGACTCGGCAGCCTACGAAATCGCGCGCAACATTGGCGGCGACCTGTTCGTCTCGATCTTCCTCATCGGCCTGATCGTCGGTCAGTTTGCTTCCGGGCTGTCGGCGCAGGCCAGTGGCTCGCGACTGTTGTTCGCGATGGGTCGCGACGGCGTGCTGCCGAGATCGTTCTTCGGCACCTTGCACGCGCGCTTCGGCACACCGGTCAACAGCATCCTGCTCTGCGCGGTCGTGGCATTGCTGGCGCTGAAACTCGACGTGACCACCTCGACCTCGTTCATCAATTTCGGCGCGTTCCTGGCGTTCAGCCTGGTGAACCTGTCGGTGATCTTTCATTACTGGATAGGCGGTGAAAAGAAGGGGCTGCGCGAGCTGGTGCTGTTCCTGATTTTCCCGTTCATCGGCCTGGTGGCGGATTTGTGGCTGATGGTCAGCCTCGATCACCTGGCGGTGTATCTGGGCCTGAGCTGGCTGGCAATCGGTGTGGTGTATCTCGCGGTGCTCACCGGTGGCTTCCGTCGCCAGCCGCCGGAGATGGATTTTCAGGAAGCCACCTGAGGCGTCCTCACGCGCCGGGCCGGCTCTGGCGCAGCGGCAGTTCGACGCGAAAAGTCGTGCCCACGCCTGGCTCGCTGCGCACTGAAATGTCTCCACCGTGTTTTTTCACGATGCCGTAGGACAGGGACAAGCCCAGCCCTGTCCCCTGGCCGACCGGCTTGGTGGTGAAGAAAGGGTCGAAGATTTTTTGCAGAGTGTCCGCTGCGATGCCCGAGCCGGTATCGGCAACTTCAATCCACGCAGTGTCTTGCGCCTGCCCGGTGCGCAAGGTGATGGTGCCGCGCTCGGCGCCCATGGCCTGAGCGGCGTTGACCACCAGATTCATGATGACCTGATTGATTTGCGACGGCAGGCACTCGATGTCCGGCAGCGCCTGATACTCCCTGACCACGTCGGCCTTGTATTTGAGTTCGCTGGCGACAATGTTCAGGGTCGACTCGATGCCTTGCTGCAGGTTGGCCCACTGCCATTGCTGATTGGTATCGACCCGGGAGAAATCCTTCAGATCCTTGACGATCTGTCCGACCCGGCCGATGCCGTCCTTGGATTCGCGGATCAGCACGGGAATGTCTTCAAGCAAAAAATCCAGTTCGATGTCTGTGCGCAATTGCTCCAGCCGTGCCACGGTCTCGCGGTCCTGGCTGGGGCCAAGCGTCTGGTAGGCGTCTAGCATGGTCAGCAGCTGCTTGAAGTAGCTGTCCAGAGTGCCGAGGTTGGAGGAAATGAAGCCGATCGGGTTGTTGATTTCATGGGCCACCCCGGCCGCCAGTTGCCCCAGTGACGCGAGTTTTTCCGACTGCACCAATTGCCCCTCCAATTGCTTGCGTTCGTCGATTTCTCTTTGCAGGGCTTCACTGGCCTGCTTGAACTGGGCGGTGCGCTGATCGACCAGATCCTCCAGATGATGCATTTGCAGCGAGGCGCGCTCCGTCATCTGCCATTTGGTCAACAGGGTATTGGCCATCTGCTGCACTTCGATGTTGTCGAACGGCTTCTTCAGGATCAGTAATCGATCATGGGCGTGCAGACGTTCCAGCAGTTCGTCCCAGGAATAATCCGAGTACGCCGTGCACACCACCACTTGCAGCAGCGGATCCTGTTGCCAAAGGTGTTCGATGGTTTTCGCGCCGTCCCAGCCATCGGGCATGCGCATATCCACAAAGGCCAGCGCGTAGGGGCGTTGTTCCTGCATGGCCTGCACCAGCTTGCCCAGACCTTCTTCGCCGCCATAGGCCGAATCCAGTTTGAACAGCGGACGCTCGGCATGAGCCTGAGTGCCGAACAGTGCGGCTTCCATCTCGTCCAGTTCCACCGACTGCGCTGCCGGTGGCGCAAGAATCTTGCGAAAGTCCTCATGGATCGACGGCATGTCGTCGATCAGCAGAATACGGCGGTTGGTCTGCTCGCTCATGCGTTCTCCGTGACGCTGATCAGAGGGATCTGCAGGGTGAACAGCGCGCCTTTGCCCGGTCCGTCGCTGTGGGCGGTGAGGTGGCCGTTCATCTCGATGGCCGCCAGGGCGCAGCTGTGCAGGCCGAAGCCGTGGCCTTCCTTGCGCGTAGTAAAACCGTGGGCAAAGATCCGCGTCATGTTCTCGGCGGCAATGCCTTCGCCATCGTCCCGAACGCTGATTTCGAGGAAGTGGTCATCAACGACCTTGACCCCCAGGGTCATGGTGCGTGGGCGATTGCTGAGGTCGGACATGGCGTATTTGGCATTGCTGATGAGGTTGATCAGAATCAGCAGCAAGCGGTGTTTGTCGCCCATCACCTGAGGCACATCGGCGTACTCCTTGACCACCGTGACGTGATGCCGGGTCAGGGCGCCGGCGTTCATGCGCAGCGCGTCTTCGAGCAGTTCGTTGATGAACAGCGGCTCGGTCATGCTGTTGGCCCCGGCATAGGATTGCTGGGTGGCGACAATGTCCTTGATGTGGTCGACGCTCTTGTTCATCTGGTTCAGCTCATCGACCATTTCCTGTTGTTCCTGGGCAATGGCGGCGACCAGTTGATTGAGGTAGCCGGGGAGCAATTTGCCCTTGGCATCCTCGCTGAGAAAATGGCCGAGGTCGTGGGGGTGTTCGTTGATCAACTGCATGGCCTTGCCCAATCCCTGGCTTTTGCTGGCACGCAGTTTTCGCGCGATCAGGTCGGAGGAGATGTTCACGCTGTTAAGCACGTTGCCGACGTTGTGCAGCACGTTGGTCGCGATCTCCGCCATGCCGGCCTGACGCGCGGCGTCGAGGAGTTCGCTCTGGGCGTTCTTCAGTTCGCGGGTGCGCTCCTCGACCCGTTGTTCCAGTGCATCGTTGGCGGCCTGCAAGGCGCTGTTGACCCGATTGATTTCGGCGAAACTGCGAATCAGGCGAACGGCCAGCCACATCAGCGACAACATCAGCAGCACGGAAAACAGCAGCAGATAGAAGTGGTATTTGCGGTCGATGATTTCGACCCGCTGCTGATCCTGGTCGAGCATGGTGGTGATGGTGTCCAGACGGTCGGCCACGGGAATCGCTTCGATGCTTTCAAGCAGTTGATTGACCCGCGGCTGCTCCCGCGCAATCAGGCTGATGTGGTTACTCAAGATCCTGATCGGCGCCTGAAACTCCTGGGGCAGGCGTTGTGCATTCACCGCCAGTTTGTTCAGACCGACCTCGATGTCGGCGGCCTTTTCGGCGGAGGTGACCTGAGCAAACTCCAGGGCGCTGAGCAGCAGGTCGTAGGTATCGGTGGTGATGTTCTGCAGTTGCAATTTATCGAAATCCGCCAGGTTGGCCAGCTGCGCCTGGATGTCGTCTTCTGCCGTCGGCAGGAATGCCAGCGAGTTGCGCAGCAAGGCGTTGTGCGACTTGAACTGTTCGACCAGACGGGTCTTTTCCTGCATGGCTTGCAGGTAGGCCTCATGGGCGTCGTTCCATTGCGCCGAGTCGTTGCGCCCATGCCCGGACTCCAGAGAATCAAAGCGCTCCCAGAGCCGGCTCATCTCGTTCATCGGCGATACCAGCGGGTCGTAGTTGTGAGAGATCGCCACTCTGGCCTTGAGCACCTCGTTTTCCCATAGCGCGTTCTGTTGTTTGATTTGCCGGATCAGGTCCCGGGAATCGGTGTACGTCATGGTCCGTTCGGAACTGGACTTGAGGTAAAGAAACAACAGGGTCGAGGCCAGGATCACCGCGAGCAGAGTGAGCAACAGCAGGCTGCCGCGACGTGAGATGTGGTTCATGGCGTGCCCTCCCATCGGCCGGTCAGGGTCTGCAGAAACTGAATGATCAGGGCCTTGTCTTCGTCGCTCGGCATACGCCCCAACTGGTATTGGAACATCACGTCCACGGCTCGCTCGAGGGTCGGCGCCGAGCCATCGTGGAAGTAGGGCGCGGTCAGTGCCACATTGCGCAGACTCGGCACCTTGAACACGGCACGATCCGCTTCGTCAGCGGTGACATTGAAGCGTCCCTGGTCGGCCTCCGTCGGGTGGCCGCGATCAGCGATGTAATCACCGAACACCCCGAATTTCTGGAACATGTTGCCGCCGATGTTCACGCCTTGATGGCAGGCAATGCAGCCGTAATCCTTGAAACGCTGGTAACCGTACTTTTCTTCCAGGGTCAGGATGTCGGTGTTGCCCGACAGGTATTGATCGAAGCGCGAGTCAGGGGTCAGCAAGGTGCGTTCGAAGCTGGCCAGCGCTTGCTGGATATTGGCCTTGCTCACGCCGCCCGGGTAGGCGGCGGCGAAGTCCCGGTGATAATCGGCGTCGCTGGCGATACGCTCGACAACGGTGCTCCAGTCACTGCCCATTTCATGCGGGCTGGTGATGACGACGTTGCTCTGCTGCTCCAGGGTCTCGACGCGGCCGTCCCAGAACTGGCGAAAGTTGAGGACGGCGTTGAAAACGCTAGGCGTGTTGAACGCTACCGGTTTGCCGTCGAAGCCCAGTGAAAAGGCACGGCTGTCGGCACCGTTCTTGTGCAGTTGGTGGCAGCTGGCGCAAGACAGCGTGTTGTTGATTGATAACCGTGGCTCATGGAATAACCGGCGACCGAGTTCGACACGCCGGGCATCCTGTTGCTCAACCTTGGGCAAAGGCTTGAGCGGTTCGTCCAGCGGCTCGGCGCGGGCGTTTGCGCAGAGCACGCAAAACAGCAAAAGCATGGCGCGATGCAAAAGGTTCATCGACAAGGAACTCCCTGATTCGAGGCCGGTTTCACGGGAGGGCATCAAACCGTCCATGGCGCGGATCCGGCGCCGCTCAGCAAAGCCACAAATTCAGTGGCCGGCAGGGCTTTGCTGAAAAAGTAGCCCTGTCCTTCTTCGCAGTGGTGAGTTTTGAGAAAGGCCAGTTGTCCGGCCGTTTCGATGCCTTCGGCGATGACCTTCAGGCCCAGGCTTTTTCCCAGGCTGATGATGGCGCCGACGAGGGCGGCATCGTTGCTGTCATTGCTCAGGCTGCGAATGAACGATTGATCGATCTTCAGCACATCAATGGGAAACCGGCGCAGGTAGCTCAGGCTGGAATAGCCGGTACCGAAGTCGTCGATGGCCAGGCGTATGCCCAGTGCCTTCAGACGATTGAGCGCGCTCATCGTCGCCTCGACGTTTTGCATCAGTACGTTTTCGGTGATTTCCAGCTCCAGCCAATCGGCCGCCAGCCCCGACTGCGCCAGCGCCCGCTCGACACTGTCGACGAAATCCCGCTGACGAAAGTCGATCGGTGAAATGTTCACTGACATGCGGATCGGCGGCAGTCCGGCCACTTGCCAGGCCTGGGTCTGGCGACAGGCTTCGCCCAGCACCCATTGGGTCAGTGGCACGATCAGTCCGCTGTCTTCGGCCACAGGAATGAAGTCCGCCGGATACACCCAGCCGTGCCCGGGTTTCTGCCAGCGTATCAGTGCTTCGGCGCCGACCACCCGGTTGCTGCGCAGATCGATTTTCGGTTGATAGTGGAGGACGAATTCGTGCTGTTGCAGGGCCCGGCGAATGCCTGACTCGATGCCTTGTTGCTCACGGGCCCGCAGGTTCATGGCTTCGATGAAGAAACCGATGTCGTTGGGGCCGGTTTCCTTGACGTTGCGCATCGCGGTCTCGGCTTTCTTGATCAGCTCGATGGCATCCAGCCCGTCTTCGGGGTAGACGCTGATGCCCACGCTGGCCGTAACGCTGACGTCATGGCCGGCAATCGTCTGTGGCAGGCGGATGGCGGCAAGCACTTTTTCGGCGATGCCGCGGGTCTGCTGAGGGTGGCTGATGTCGCTGAGAATCACCACGAACTCGTCGGAGCCGTAGCGAAAGACCGAGTCCGATTCACGCACGCACAACAACAGTTGCTGGCCCACCCGTTTGAGCATCTCGTCACCCGCCGGATGCCCCAGCGCATTGTTGATGCGCTTGAACCGGTCCAGCCCCAGAAACATCACCACCAGTTGCTTGTCATGGCGCCGGCAGACGGCCAGCGCCTGACTCAAACGATCACCGAGCAGGGTGCTGTTGGGCAGGCCGGTGAGGCTGTCGTATTGCAGCAGGTGCGACACTTTCAGCAATTCGTGCACCCGCGCCTCGATGGTTCGTTCAAGGCCGAGCATCTTCAGTGCGGCGTCCTGGGCCAGCTGCCATTTCCACGTCAGGGCGTTGGCCATCTGGCGGATTTCCAGGCTGTCGAACGGTTTCTTCAGGATCAGCAATTGATCGCCGAACTCCAGACGTTCGGCCATGGCTTCCCAGCTGTAGTCACTGTAGGCGGTGCACAAGGCGATTTGCAGATCAGGATCGGCGCGCCACAGTTGCTCGATGGTTTCCAGGCCGTCCCAGCCGGGCGGCATGCGCATGTCGATGAAGGCGAGGGCGTAAGGGCTGCCGGCAGCCAGTGCGCGCTGGACCAACGCCAAGGCCTCCTGACCTTGATAGGCGGAGTCGAGCTGGAACGTCAAATGCGGCGACAGGGGGCTGCCAAACAGCGTTTGCTCAAGCTGATTCAGATCGACTTCGTCTTGCGCCTGCGGGGCGAGGATCTTGCGGAAGTCATCGTGAATTGCCGGCGTGTCGTCGATGATCAGGATGCGCCGGTTGGTTTGCGGGGAAGGCTTTTTCATCCCTCGTCTTCCTGTGTGGGCGCAGCCGATGCGTGTCCGTCCTTGAGCAATTGTCCTGCCTGCTCGGCGCTGACGGCTTCGCTGAAGTAGAGACCCTGCGCGCTGGGCAGCGGGGCAACGGCGGACGCTGCGTAATGCCGATTCTGCGGAGGCTGGCCTTCGGCGATGATGCCGATGTCCAGGTCCCGGGCGAAATTGACGATCGCTCGCAGAGCGTTGGCGCCGGCCACATCCTGAGTCGCGCTGTCGATAAAGCTCTGGGCGAGTTTGAGGTGATTGACCCGGTAGGTTTTCAGGTAATCGAACGATGAGTATTCGGTGCCGAAATCATCGATGGCGATGGTCACGCCCAGTTCGCGCAGGCGCGGCAGTACGTCGTTGTGCGTCCACTTGGTCTGGGCCAGCGTCGCCTCGGTGACATCAAAACGCAGGTCCCAGGGCGCCAGCTCCCAGCGTGCAGTGGTGCGCAGTACGTCGTAAATCAGCTCCGGGCCGCTCTTGAGTTGGGCCAATGAAAGCTTGATCGCGATCACCGGCGGCGCGACACCTTCGTCGCGCCATATCTGCATCTGGCGGCAGGCGCGATCCAGCACCCAGCGGCCCAGCGGAATGATCGCGCCGGTTCGCTCCGCCGCCGGCACAAAGGCGCCCGCCGTCAGCAGCCCGAGTCGCGGATGTTGCCAGACGATTTGTGCCTCCATGCCCAGAATCCTGCCGCTGTGCAAATCCATCTCCGGCGCGTAATGCAGCCGCAGCTCATCGCCCTCAAGCGCGGTCATCAATTCACTGACAATGGTCATGCGCTCGGCCACTTCCCGGGAGATCTCCTCCGAGTGGAAGTGGTACTGGTTGCGGCCCATTTCCTTGGCGCGATACAGCGCCATGTCGGCCTGCCCGAGCAGGCTGTCGGCATCGAGGCTGCTGGCGCTGTAGGTGCTGATGCCGATGCTCACGGAAATGTGCAACGCATTGCCGGCCAGGTTGTAGGGCGTCAGCAGTGCGTCGCGGATATTGGCCGCCATCGCGGCCGATTGGGTCGGGTCGCTGACGTCCAATTGCAGGATCGCGAACTCGTCACCCCCGAGGCGCGCGACGACATCGTTTTCGCGCACACCGGTCCTGATGCGCCGGGCCACCTCCTGCAACAGCAGATCGCCGACGGGATGGCCCAATGTGTCATTGATCCGCTTGAAGTGGTCCAGGTCCAGATAAAACACCGCGAAGGGCATGGCGCCTCGGCGTGCGGCGGCAAACGCCTGATGCAGACGCTCAATCAGCGTGGCGCGATTGGCCAGCCCCGTGAGGCCGTCGAGGCGGGCCAGCAATGCCAGTTTTTCCTCGGCGAGGCGGCGCTCGGTGATGTCCAGAATAATGCCTTCGACTTCCAGCAGTCGGCCGTCGTGATCGCGTACCGGGATGTAGCGGTTTTCCACCCAGCGCCAGGTGCCCTGACCGGTGCGCAGACGAAATTCGATCGACGCCCCCGACGCGTGACGATCCAGCACCCGGGCCATGGCGGCATCGACGCAGGGCTGGTCGTCCGGGTGAATCAGTACCTGAGCCCAGTTCGCTGAGCCGACGAGGTCAGCCGCGACATGGCCGTAGCGGGTGATGTTGTGGGAGATATACATCAGCGCAAACGAAGGGTCGCCACGCAGCCGGTAAAGGATGGTCGGGCTGTTCTGCACGATGATGTTGGCGTCGGACAGTTCCCGGGTGCGCGCCTGAACCGCTTGTTCGAGCCGGTTGAGCTTGAGTTCGGCGTCTTCGGTCATTTGCCATTTGACCGTCAGGGCACTGGCCATCTGGCGAATCTCGATCGCATCGAAGGGCTTTTTCAGAATCAGCAAGCGGTCGTTCAACGCTAGGCGCCGGTCGATGTCTTCCCAGGAATAGTCGGAATAGGCCGTGCACAGCGCGACCTGCAACCTGGGATCGACCTGCCACAGCCGTTCGATGGTCTCCAGGCCATCCCAGCCCGGTGGCATGCGCATGTCGATAAAGGCCATGGCATACGGACGATTGTCGGCCAACGCGGCTTCGAGCTTGTCCAGGGCTTCGCGGCCCTGAAACGCCGAATCGATTTCGAATAGCTGAGGCTGGGCCACAGACGGTGTGCCGAACAACAGGCTTTCGGTTGCGTCCAGACCGTCGTCTTCGGGGGCGGCGGGGCTGAGAATCTTG
The DNA here is from genome assembly GCF_058786735.1 of Pseudomonas sp. FW305-7. Classification (NCBI taxonomy): domain Bacteria; kingdom Pseudomonadati; phylum Pseudomonadota; class Gammaproteobacteria; order Pseudomonadales; family Pseudomonadaceae; genus Pseudomonas; species Pseudomonas sp. FW305-7. The sequence goes on along the minus strand of NZ_JBYSZA010000016.1, from coordinate 3,590 downwards.
GCAAAATCGCCATGAATGGCCGGACTGTCATCGACAATGAGCACACGGCGATTGATCTGCGTCGATGGCAGGCTCATGCCGCAACGTCCATGGGGTCACATGCTGCTGTCATCGGGAGCATCCTTTCCCTCATGTCAGGCCTGTTCGAAGGCTGACGGAGTCGTACAACGTGATGAGCATAGTTGTCCCGGCGGCATTTCGCCTGTGCAGCCGGGCCGAAGATTTGCGTGAGCGCTGCAAAAAATCATCTAGCCTTTGAGGCAGGCGCGGGGCAAGCGGGGTGGTAGGTCGGTGCGTCGATCAAGTTCACTGTCACGCTTGAGGGCACGCCATGGAAGAGCAATCCACCTCGACGCACAGCCGCCGCCCCAAGGTGCTGCTGGTCGATGACGAAGAGTCGATTCTGAACAGCTTGCGCCGCTTGTTGCGGGGACAGCCCTACGATGTTCTGTTGGCCACCAGTGGCGCGCAGGCGCTGGAGATGCTCCAGACGCAGGCGGTGGATCTGGTCATGAGTGACGCGCGCATGCCCAATATGGACGGCGCCTCGTTGCTGGCCCTTGTCCGCGAACGCCATCCGGCCGCTGTGCGCATCATGCTCACCGGTTATGCCGACCCGTCCGCCATCATCAAGGCGATCAATGACGGGCAGATCCACCGCTACATCAGCAAACCGTGGAATGACGAGGAGTTGCTGCTGATCCTGCGCCAGTCCCTTGAGCATCAGCACTCCGAACAGGAGCGCCAGCGTCTGGAGCAGGTGACGCGGGTGCAGAACGACCAGCTCAAGCTGCTCAACAGTACCCTTGAAAAGCATGTCGCCGCGCGTACGGCCGAACTGCAGCAGACCGCCGACATGCTTGATCTGGCCTACGAGGAGCTCAAGCACAGCTATGTCACCGGCACCGAAGTGTTCTCGTTGCTGGCCAATCTGCGCTTGCCCCCGGCCAAACAGACCAACCGGCAGATCATCGAACTGGTGCGCAGCTACTGCACACAGCATGGTCTGGACGAGGCCACCAGCCGTGACCTGACCATGGCGGCGGCGCTGTACAACGTCGGCAAACTGAGCTGGACCGACGGCATGATGATCACGCCCTCGGACCTGCTACGGCATACCGATCGCGAGCGTTATCGCGCTTATCCCAAGCAGAGCGAATCACTGTTGATGACGCTGGATCCGATGAAGGATGCGGCACGCCTGATCCTGCATCATCAGGAGCGTTGGGACGGCAGCGGTTTTCCTGACCGGCTCAAGGGCGAAGCGATTCCGTTTGGTTCACGCTTGCTGAAACTGGCGGTGGACTTCGTTGAATTGCAACGTGGTTTGATTCTCGAGCGGCAGATGAACAGTGACGAAGCGCTGCTGTACCTGCGCCAGTACGCCGGGCGATTGTACGATCCCGATCTGGTCGAAGATTTCATTCAGGTGTGTGCGGCCTTCCTCAGTGACGTCACCTTGGCGGATCCGACGGTCAAGGTACTGACCACTCGGGATCTGGCGGCGGGAATGATCCTGGCACGCAATCTGAATGCCGATAACGGCATGTTGCTGCTCAATGCCGGCAAGGTCCTCAGCGGTCTGCTGGTGGAAAAGCTGATTGCCTTCGAAGCCATGGAGGGCGCCAAGTACAGGATTTTCGTCAAGGTGCCGGAGGAGGTCGAAGCCGCGCTCAAGGCTCAGGGGTGAGGCCGGGCAACGTGACGTCATCGGGCGAGCATGGGATCCTTGCGTTTTTTCAAGGCTGGTGGCTGACCCATGACCTCTGCATCCGTTGTCCCTCCACTGATTCGTATTGCCGCCGCCCTGCTGGTTCGTGCCGATGGCCAGACATTGCTGGTACGCAAGCGCGGCACCACGGCGTTCATGCAACCGGGCGGCAAGATCGAGGCGCATGAGTTGCCGGTGCATGCGCTGGCCCGTGAGCTGGAGGAGGAGCTGGGATTGGCGATCGATCCTGCTCAGGCAACGTTCCTCGGGCAGTTCTCGGCACCCGCCGCCAACGAACCGGGGTTTATCGTTCAGGCCGAGATATTCCAGCTGAGCATCGACGCCGAGGTGTCTCCGGCCGCTGAAATCGAAGAAGTCATCTGGATCGACCCCACCACTGATCCTGCTGTGGTTCTGGCGCCATTGACACGCGACCTGATCCTGCCGTTTTATCGAGCTTCGCTGACTGCGATCGCCTGATCATCCACGCAAAGGACGCCCACCATGATCCCGCTTCAAGACCTGCTGATCTTCGCTGCCGCCGCGTTGCTGATGGTACTGACGCCGGGGCCGAACATGATCTACCTGATCTCGCGTTCGATCTGCCAGGGACGCAAGGCCGGGGTCACTTCATTGCTCGGTGTGGTGGCCGGTTTCTTCGTGCATATGTTTGCCGCAGCCGCCGGTTTGACGGCGGTGTTCCTCGCGGTGCCGATGGCTTATGAAGTATTGAAGTGGGCCGGTGCGCTGTACCTGCTGTGGCTGGCCTGGCAAGCGGTGAAACCCGGCGCGCGCTCGCCGTTCGAAGCCCAGCAGTTGCCGCCGGATTCGTCGCGCAAACTGATCACCATGGGTTTTCTCACCAGCGCGCTGAACCCGAAAATCGCCGTGTTCTACCTCTCGGTGTTTCCGCAATTCATCAGCCCTGAACACGGCTCGGTGTTCACCCAAAGCATCATCCTCGGCCTGACCCAGATCAGCGTCAGCTTCTGCGTCAATCTGCTGATCGCGTTGTTTGCGGCGGGCATTGCTTCGTGGTTCGTGCGCAATCCAACGTGGTTGGCGCTGCAGCGTTATTTCATGGGGATGGTGCTCGGCGGTCTGGCTGTGCGTCTGATGCTTGAGCAACGCAGGACGGCCTGACCATGTGGATCGAACGGCTGGACGCCAGTCATGCGCTGGCCTATCGCGAGCTGATGCTCGAAGCGTATGACCGGCATCCGCAGGCGTTTACCTCCAGCGTGCGCGAGCGAGCGGTGATGCCGTTGAGTTGGTGGGAAGCGCGTCTGACCAGCAAGCTCGATGCAGTGCTGGGCGCATTCGAAGCGGGTGTGCTGGCCGGCATCGTCGGTCTCGCGTTTGAACCGCGTGAGAAGGCCCGGCACAAGGTGACGCTGTTCGGCATGTACGTTTCGGCGGCTTTTCGTCAACACGGTTTCGGTCAGGAACTGGTGCAAGCCGCCCTCGCCGAAGCCGGCAGACATCCCGAGCTGAAGCTCATCCAGCTCACCGTCACCGCCGGCAATGACGCCGCGTTCAAGCTGTATCAGCGCTGCGGTTTCATCCAGTTCGGCCTGGAGCCACTGGCGGTGCGGGTCGGCGAAGACTATTTCGACAAGATCCACATGTGGCGTGAGCTCTGACCCTCCACTGTTCCATCCTGTAGGAGCTGACGAAGGCTGCGATCTTTTTGACCTTCGCTTTTCCTCAATGACCGTTCGTCGAAAACCCGCCCGCACCTGTCAGATCTGACAGGTGCGCAATTCCCCGATCCCACGTTCAATCACTCCGTCACCTTCCCGACCGGAGTTCGCGCCCATGTCCGCCAACGATCTGCCCGAAAACAGCACCCTGATTTTCAATGAACTCGACATCCCCG
>NZ_JBYSZA010000015.1:0-156039 GCF_058786735.1 Pseudomonas sp. FW305-7 | reverse complement strand
AAAACCGTATAACTCATTGAATCTCAAGGAGTTTTCCGTTTCGACTGCGCCGGAAGTGGGGCGAATTATAGACCTCTAGAATTCGCCGTCAACCCCCAATTCCAACTTTATTCAGATTTCAGCGTAATGCGTGCAAAAGCCTTCTTGCCAGCCTGGCAAACGTGGGTCGCGCCCACTGCGTATATAAAGGAGCGATCAACCACCTCACCATCTATACGTACACCGCCAGCTGCCAGCAGATCACGAGCAGCTGCCGAGTTCTTCACCAGGCCTGCCTTATTAAGGACAGCGGCAATCGGCATATCCTCAGCAGAGGTCAGATCGATTTCCGGCAGATCATCCGGCAACTCACCTTCTTTCATGCGATTGCCCGCACCGCGGTGAGCATTCGCTGCTGCTTCTTCGCCATGAAAACGCGCAACGATCTCTTCAGCCAGCTTGATCTTGATGTCACGAGGATTGGCACCCGCCTCTACATCAGCACGGAACGCATTGATCTCATCCATCGAACGGAAGCTGAGCAATTCGAAGTAACGCCACATCAGCGCATCCGGAATCGAAACCAGCTTGCTATACATGACACCCGGAGCTTCCTGAATACCGACATAGTTGCCCAGCGACTTGGACATCTTCTTCACGCCATCCAGACCTTCAAGCAACGGCATGGTCAGAATGCACTGAGCCTCTTGACCATAACCACGCTGCAACTCACGACCCATCAGCAAATTGAACTTCTGATCGGTACCACCCAACTCGACATCCGCGCGCAGAGCAACCGAGTCATAACCCTGAACCAGCGGATAGAGGAACTCATGAATGGCAATCGGCTGATTGGTGGTGTAGCGCTTGTCGAAGTCATCACGCTCAAGCATACGAGCGACAGTGTATTGCGAAGTCAGGCGAATGAAGTCCGCCGGCCCCATCTGATCCATCCAGGTGGAGTTGAACGCAACTTCGGTTTTCGCCGGATCAAGAATCTTGAAAACCTGAGTCTTGTAGGTCTCTGCATTCTCGAGAACCTGCTCGCGAGTCAGTGGCGGACGAGTGGCGCTCTTGCCACTCGGGTCACCGATCATCCCGGTGAAGTCACCTATAAGGAAGATCACCTGATGCCCCAGCTCCTGGAACTGACGCAGCTTATTAATAAGCACGGTATGACCCAAGTGCAGATCCGGGGCGGTCGGATCGAAACCAGCCTTGATACGCAGCGGTTGGCCGCGCTTGAGCTTCTCGATCAGCTCGGACTCGACCAATAGTTCTTCCGCACCACGTTTAATCAGCGCTAGCTGCTCTTCAACCGACTTCATAACAGACCCGCAAGGCTCAGATTCAAAGGGAACCAACCATACAAGATCGTGCACCAATTACAAGTTTTGCCCGGCGCACGGACACCAATCCACAGACGCGACGTCTGTAGACTTGCTTCAGAGATGATTTGGTTATATTTTATACAGTTATTTCATCTTCATCATGTCATTCATCTTTTCCAATTCATCACTTTTCAAAAGTCAAAATTACTTATGACCACCGAACCGTCTAAAGCGCCACCGCTTTACCCGAAGACCCACCTACTCGCCGCAAGTGGAATCGCCGCCCTACTTAGCCTGGCGCTCCTGGTATTTCCTTCCAGCGATGTTGAAGCCAAAAAGACGACCCTTAGCCTTGAACTGGAAAGTCCTGCTGAACAACTGACACAAGATCAAGACGCTGCCGACGCGGCTCAAGCCACAAATGAGCCTGTAACCTCCCCGTTTGCACAGATAGAAAACAGCGACGAAACCACTTCGCAAACGGCTGAAGCCGCACCTGCGCCAGCACCCGTCGCCGAAAAACCAAAAGCCCCAGGTCATCGAGAAGTTGTTGTCGCGAAAGGCGATACGCTATCTACGCTGTTTGAAAAGGTAGGCTTGCCGGCCGCGGCCGTGCATGAAATTCTGGCCAGCGACAAGCAAGCCAAGCAGTTCAGCCAGCTCAAACACGGCCAGAAGCTCGAGTTTGAACTCACCCCCGAAGGCCAGCTGACCAGCCTGCACAGCAAGGTCAGTGATGTTGAAACCATCACCCTGACCAAGAATGACAAGGGTTATGCCTTTAATCGCGTTACTGCAAAGCCAACCGTTCGCACCGCTTACGTCCACGGCGTAATCAATAGCTCGCTGTCTCAGTCTGCTGCCCGCGCCGGCCTGTCACATAGCCTGACCATGGATATGGCCAGCGTATTCGGCTATGACGTCGACTTTGCTCAGGACATCCGTCAGGGCGACGAATTCGACGTGATTTACGAACAGAAAGTGGTCAACGGCAAGGCTGTCGGCAATGGCCCGATCCTCTCGGCGCGCTTCACCAACCGCGGCAAGACTTACACCGCCGTGCGTTACACCAACAAGCAAGGCAACAGCAGCTATTACACCGCCGATGGCAACAGCATGCGCAAGGCGTTCATCCGTACGCCGGTGGACTTTGCCCGTATAAGCTCCAAGTTCTCCATGGGCCGCAAACACCCGATCCTCAACAAGATCCGCGCTCACAAAGGCGTTGATTACGCAGCCCCACGCGGCACGCCAATCAAGGCTGCCGGTGACGGTAAAGTGCTGCTTGCCGGCCGCCGCGGCGGTTACGGCAACACGGTGATCATCCAGCACGGCAACACCTACCGCACGCTGTACGGCCACATGCAGGGCTTCGCCAAAGGCGTGAAAACCGGCGGCACCGTGAAGCAGGGGCAAGTGATCGGCTACATCGGCACTACCGGCCTGTCGACTGGCCCGCACTTGCACTACGAGTTCCAGGTTAACGGCGTGCACGTCGACCCACTGGGCCAGAAGCTGCCAATGGCCGATCCGATTGCCAAAGCCGAGCGTGCTCGCTTCCTCGCTCAGAGCCAGCCGCTGATGGCACGCATGGACCAAGAGAAGGCCACCATGCTGGCCTCGAGCAAGCGCTAAGCCATGGCCCTGTATATCGGCGTGATGTCCGGAACCAGCCTTGACGGTCTGGACATCGCCCTGATCGAACAGACCTCGGCGATCAAGCTGATCGCTACGCATTACATTCCCATGCCTGAATCGCTGCGCACCGAGCTCCTCGGCTTGTGCGCCAGCGGTCCCGACGAGATCGCCCGCTCGGCGATTGCTCAGCAGCACTGGGTGAAGCTTGCAGCCCAGGGCATTCACACCCTTCTCGATCAGCGGCAACTCAACCCTGAACACATCCGCGCAATCGGCAGCCACGGGCAGACAATCCGCCATGAGCCCGCTCGCGGTTTCACCGTACAGATTGGTAACCCTGCCCTGTTGACCGAGCTGACGGGCATTACCGTCGTCAGCGACTTCCGCAGCCGAGACGTCGCCGCCGGCGGCCAAGGCGCGCCTCTGGTGCCAGCCTTCCATGAAGCGTTGTTCGAAGAGCGTACCGGCAACCAGGCGGTCTTGAATGTCGGCGGTTTCAGCAATCTCAGCCTGATTGAGCCGACCAAGCCTGTAGCCGGTTTCGACTGCGGCCCTGGGAACGTTCTGATGGACGCCTGGATTCAGCAGCAACGCGGCGAAAACTACGATCGTAATGGGGACTGGGCGAAAACAGGTTCCGTTGAGCCGACATTACTGGAAGCGCTACTCAGCGATCCATTCTTCATCACCAAGGGCCCGAAAAGCACCGGACGAGAGGTGTTCAACCTACTCTGGCTGGAGCAACACCTTTCGCACCTGCCAGCCTTCCCCGCTGAAAACGTGCAAGCCACGCTACTCGATCTGACCGCTCTGACCATCGTCGAGTCGCTGCAAAGCGCCCAGTCGGATACGCAGGAGCTATTGGTCTGCGGCGGCGGCGCACACAACGCCACGCTAATGCAACGCTTGGCGGACTTGCTGCCGAATACAAAAATCGCCAGCACCGCCACCCACGGCGTAGATCCAGACTGGGTCGAAGCCATGGCCTTTGCCTGGCTGGCTCATTGCTGCCTCGAAGGCATAGCTGCCAATCGCCCAAGCGTCACCGGCGCCAAAGGCCTGCGCGTACTCGGCGCCATCTATCCCAACTGAGTCAAACGCCGACAACAAAAAACGCCGCAGAACCGTGAGGCTCTGCGGCGTTTTGTTGTGTGCAGCGAGTGCAATCAGATCGAGAACGAAGACCCGCAACCACACGTGGTGGTGGCGTTCGGATTCTTGATCACGAAGCGCGAACCTTCCAGACCTTCCTGGTAGTCCACTTCGGCACCCGCCAGGTATTGGAAACTCATCGGATCCACCACCAGACTCACGCCTTCGCGCTCGACAATGGTGTCGTCCTCGGCCACATCTTCATCGAAGGTGAAGCCGTATTGAAACCCCGAACAACCGCCGCCCGTAACGAATACGCGCAGCTTCAAGCGATCATTCCCCTCTTCATCGACCAGGCTCTTCACCTTGTGCGCGGCACCCTGGGTGAATTGCAAAGCCGTGGGGGTGAAGGATTCGACGCTCATGCTGACTATCTCCCGGCGTTACGCCGCCATAATGCGTGATGACGCGCATTATCCGCTTGTCCTAGAAAATCGGTCAACTATTGTTACGGTATATCAATAAAGCCGATCACCGGTTCAGAATGCAAAAAGGCCCGCTTAACGGGCCTTTTTGCTGTGCGCGATAAAGTGTTACGGCAGCATACCGGCATGGGACAGGCCGAAGCGCTCATCCAGGCCAAACAGAATGTTCATGTTCTGCACAGCCTGACCCGACGCGCCTTTGACAAGGTTATCGATCACCGACAACACCACCACCAGATCACCATCCTGCGGACGATGCACCGCGATACGGCAAACGTTGGCACCACGCACGCTGCGGGTTTCCGGATGGCTGCCAGCCGGCATCACGTCGACGAACGGTTCATTGGCATAGCGCTTTTCGAACAATGCCTGCAAATCCACCGAACGATCGACCACCGTCGCGTAAAGCGTCGAGTGGATACCACGAATCATTGGCGTCAGGTGCGGAACGAAGGTCAGACCAACGTCCTTGCCTGCTGCACGACGCAGGCCCTGACGAATTTCCGGCAGGTGACGGTGACCCTTTACCGCGTAAGCCTTCATGCTTTCCGACGTCTCGGAGTACAGCGAACCTACAGCCGCACCGCGACCGGCACCGCTGACACCGGATTTGCAGTCGGCGATCAGACGCGAGGCATCGGCCAGACCCGCCTCAAGCAACGGCAGGAAACCGAGCTGAGTAGCAGTCGGATAGCAGCCCGGAACAGCAATCAGGCGCGCTTTTTTGATCTGCTCGCGATTGACTTCAGGCAGACCGTAAACCGCCTCGTCCAGCAGCTCCGGCGCGCCGTGCGGCTGACCGTACCACTTGGCCCACTCTTCTGCATCCTGCAGACGGAAGTCGGCCGACAGGTCAATGACCTTGGTGCCCGCTGCCAGCAGTACACCCGCCAGTGCGTGAGCAACACCATGCGGCGTGGCGAAGAACACCACGTCGCAAGCGCCCAGAGTTTTGATGTCCGGCACGCTGAATGCCAGGCCGTCGTAATGACCGCGCAGGTTCGGGTACATGTCAGCCACGGCCAGACCGGCCTCGGATCGGGAAGTGATCACGACCACTTCTGCCTGCGGATGCTGTGCCAACAGACGCAGCAGTTCGACACCGGTGTAACCCGTGCCGCCGACGATACCGACCTTGACCATAAACCTGCCCTCAACGAACCCACTGGAAAGCCGTCGATAATAGGGGCCGCGCGCGCCTGCGACAACCGTCAAGGTGACGTGCGGACGCTCAAGCCTCTACTATCCGGGCTACCGTGAACCTGGGAATAACTAAAAATGCTCTATCTATGGATCAAAGCGTTTCATATCGTCAGCATCGTGTGCTGGTTTGCCGGCCTGTTCTATCTGCCGAGACTGTTCGTTTATCACGCGCAAAGTGAAGACACGATCAGCAAAGAACGCTTCAGCGTCATGGAGCGCAAGTTGTATCGCGGCATCATGGGGCCGGCGATGATCGCCACGTTGATCTTCGGCGGCTGGCTGATCTATCTCAACCCGAACATCTTCAGCATGGGCGGCTGGATCCACGCCAAGCTGACCCTTGTGGTGCTGCTGATCGGCTATCACCACATGTGCGGCGCGCAGGTAAAACGTTTTGCCCGTGGCGAGAACACCCGCAGCCATGTCTTTTATCGCTGGTTCAATGAAGTCCCGGTTCTGATATTGCTGGCTATCGTAATTCTGGTCGTGGTCAAGCCGTTCTAACTTCAACAAGTACAACTCTTTGGGGTGTTCATAATGTCGTTGCCCGCTTTGCTCGAACAACGTCTGCGTTTGCCGGTAGTGGCAGCGCCGATGTTCCTGATTTCCAACCCGGAACTGGTGCTGGCCTGTTGCCGAAACGGCGTGGTCGGCAGCTTTCCGGCACTGAATCAACGCGAAAGCAGCGGGTTCAAAGCCTGGCTGGAGCAGATCGAGGCGGGCCTAGCGACACTGGACAACCCGGCGCCATACGCAGTGAACCTGATTGTTCACAACAGCAACCCGCGCTTGCAGGCGGATTTGAACATCTGCGTCGAGCATAAAGTGCCGATCGTCATCACCAGCCTTGGCGCCGTCAAGGAACTGGTGGATGCGGTGCACAGCTATGGTGGCCTGGTCTTTCACGACGTCACCACGCGCCGGCATGCCGAGAAGGCTGCCGAGGCCGGTGTCGACGGTTTGATCGCGGTTGCGGCCGGCGCCGGGGGCCATGCTGGTACCTGGAGCCCGTTTGCGCTGATCGCCGAAATCCGCGAGTTCTTCGACAAGACGTTGCTGCTTGCAGGATGTCTGAACCATGGTCATGAGATTCTAGCTGCGCAGATGCTTGGTGCGGATTTGGCCTACTTCGGTACGCGCTTTATCGGCACCACCGAAAGTCATGCGCCTGACGCCTACAAGGGGATGCTGCTGACAGCCAAAGCGGCAGACATCATCCATACTCCAGCGGTGTCGGGAGTACCGGCCAGTTTCATGCGCCAAAGCCTGGAGGCGGCCGGTTTCGACTTGGCCGCACTGCAAGGCAAAGGTGAAGTGAATTTCGGTGACAAGCTCAAACCGATCAGCGACGAAGCCAAAGCCTGGAAGACCGTGTGGTCAGCCGGCCAGGGTGTGGGGCAGATCGATGATCTGCCAAGCGTCGATCAGTTGATCACGCGCCTCGACGCGGAATATCGTCAGGCCCAGGAACGTGCAGCACAGTTGCCGAAGCGCTGGCCGCGCTAAAAAATCAGGCCAGTCGCGAGCAGACTGGCCTTACACTGACGACCTTTGAATCTAATCGCGACAAGGATGCCTCGGCCATGAGCGACCCCCGTTACAAGATCGTTTTCGACGGTGCTCTACAGCCCGGCGTCGACATCACCACTGCCAAGCTCAATCTGGCAGACCTGTTCAAAAGCGACGTGGCCGCCATTGAGCGCCTGTTCAACGGCCGCACAGTGGCACTCAAACGCGATCTGTCCCATAGCGACGCGCAAGCCTATCTGCAAGCGCTGAGCAAAACCGGGATCGATGCACGCGTCGAAACTGAAACTGCCATCGAGCTGAATCTCTCGGACGTCCACGAGCACTCCCCTGCTCCTGCCTATGCAGAGCCTAGCTCGCCTTATGCACCTCCCCAGGCCAGCGTCGGTGAAAACCTTCCGGCATTCGCCATGCTCAAGCCGTTCAGCGTCGAAGGCCGGATAGGCCGCCTGCGCTTTCTGGCCTGGACCATGGTCGTAACGCTGGTGAGCCTGCCGATTCTCAGCATATTCGCGCTGATTGCCGTGGGACTTGTCAGTTCCGACTCCACCGGTGGCCTGATCATCGGCGGCATCGTCGCGGTCTTTTTAGGCTTGGCGCTGATCATCATCAGTATTCTGTTCACTGTTCAACGCCTGCACGATATCGGCTGGTCCGGCTGGCTGTGGTTGCTCAACCTCGTCCCGCTGGTCGGCAGCATTTTTCCTTTTGTGATCATGGTCGTACCAGGCAATACCGGCGCCAATCGCTACGGCCCACCACCGCCGCCCAATAGCACGGCGGTCAAAGTGCTGAGCGCACTGTGGATCGTGTTTATCGGGCTGTTTTTTGTGGGTGGAATGCTCGGAGGGATCTCGGCCATTCAGCAGGAGTACGAAACCAGCCTCGAAAGCAGCTACGACAGCGGCTCGGTGACCACCGATGAAATCGACGTAGAGGTCGAACCGGCAGCGAATTCCGCTGACGATGCAGCCGAAGCGGCGCAGCCCCCTGTAGACTCTGCGAAAGAATGAACAGCGCTCCCCGCCGTGACACCCGCGTCGCTGGCGCGGAGCTGTTGCGATGGAGAATTGCATGACCCGTTACGCTCTGATCACTGGCGCCTCCAGCGGCATTGGCCTGGCCATGGCCGAAGCCCTGGCTCGGCGCGGCCGCAGCTTGATTCTGGTGGCAAGACAGCGTGATCAGCTGGAAAGTATTGCAATCGAACTGACCCAACGCTTCGGCGTTGAGGTGTTGTTTCGTGCCTGCGACCTGGGCGAGCCGTTGCGCCTGTCCGGTTTCCTGCTGGAGCTGGAAGAAGGCGACCGGCAGATCGATCTGTTGGTGAACTGCGCCGGCATTGGCACCTGCGGCCCGTTTCTCGCTCAGGACTGGATGACCGAGCAGGACCTGATTGAAGTGAACATCCTCGCCCTCACCCGCCTGTGCCATGCCATCGGCAACAGCATGGCGCTGCAGGGTGGCGGCCAGATTCTCAACGTCGCCTCGGTAGCGGCGTTCAATCCTGGCCCGTGGATGAGCACCTATTACGCCAGCAAAGCCTACGTGCTGCACTTCTCCGAAGCACTGCGGGTCGAGCTCAAACAAAGCGCGGTAAAGGTATCGGTGCTCTGCCCCGGCCCTACCCGCACGGCTTTCTTTCGTACTGCACAACTGAACAGCGACAAACTCAAAGACAGCAAATTGCTGATGAGCCCGGAAGAAGTCGCGCTTTACACCGTGCGAGCATTGGAGAAGAACCGCGCGATCATCATTCCGGGACGACGCAATCGCTGGTTCGCCTTTCTACCGCGACTGGGTTCGCGCTGGCTCAATCGCACCATCGTTGGCATGGTCAACAAGGCCTACTGCCCGCGCTGAACCGTCCTACGGCAAAACAACTGGGCGGGTTCATTCCCCATGAGTAGACTCAGACTCGCCCACACAACGGAGAAAACAGCAGTGGATACTCTGTTCACCAAGATCATCAACCGGGAGATCCCGGCCAAGATCATTTACGAGGACGACCAGGTTCTGGCGTTCCACGACATCGCTCCACAGGCACCGGTGCATTTTCTGGTGATCCCGAAGAAACCGGTGCGCACCCTCAACGACCTCACCGAAGACGACAAGGCACTGGCCGGGCACATCCTGTTCACAGCGCAACGTCTGGCGCTGGAGCTGGGCTGTGAAGAAGGCTTCCGGGTGGTGATGAACTGCAATGAAAAAGGTGGGCAGACCGTCTACCACATTCATATGCATGTACTCGGTCAACGCCAGATGAACTGGCCGCCGGGCTAAACGTCACACGCACACTGTGGGAGTGAGCCTGCTCGCGAAGACGTCGGCACATTAAATTCATCAGCGCCTGACAATATGCCTTCGCGAGCAGGCTCGCTCCCACGAAAGCTTGACCGCGCATCAAATGACCCAGCGCAAACCTTCTCCGGCCGATTCAGTTAAACTGGCCGCCGAGATTCTTCCGGAGGTCAGCATGACTACCCAACGTCACTATTCGCCAATTGACCGTCTTCTGCTGCAAGCCGATGCCGCGATGCGTACTTTGTTGCCCTTCAGCGGTCAGCCGTACCGTCCGTCGCCGGCGATTCTGCAGCCGGAAACGCAAATGAGCGACGAAGACACTCGCCATGTTGCCGGCCTCATGCGCATCAACCATACCGGCGAAGTCTGTGCCCAGGCGCTGTATCAGGGGCAGGCGCTGACCGCCAAGCTGCCGCAGGTACGCGAAGCCATGGAGCACGCGGCCGAAGAGGAGATTGATCATCTGGTCTGGTGCGAACAGCGCATTCACCAGTTAGGCAGCCATACCAGCGTGTTGAATCCGCTGTTCTACGGCATGTCGTTCGGCATTGGCGCGGTTGCCGGGCTGATCAGCGACAAGGTCAGCCTCGGGTTTGTTGCGGCGACCGAGCATCAGGTGTGCAAGCATTTGAATGAGCATCTGGAGCAACTGCCGGCCGAGGATGAGAAGTCCCGGGCGATTCTTGAGCAGATGCGTATAGATGAAGAGCACCATGCGGAGAGTGCGCTGGAGGCTGGTGGCTTCCGGTTTCCGGCGCCGGTGAAATTCGGGATGAGTCTTTTGGCCAAGGTGATGACCAAAAGCACTTATCGGATCTGAGATCTGTTTGGGTGCTGAGGGCCTCATCGCGAGCAGGCTCACTCCTACAGGGTTCTTTGTTTGAGCAATAAAAAAGGCGACGGTCCTGAGACAGTCGCCTTTTTTTGTGCCTGAAACTCTTACGCTGGCATGTTGCGCGCGTAGAAAATCTCGAGCATTTCGTGTTTCACACGATCGGTCACCTGGGCACGTTGCTCAGGGGACAGGTTGCTGGTGGCATCGCCGAACAGGTAGTTGTCCAGTTCGAAGTTTTTCAGCAGCATTTTGGTGTGGAACAGGTTTTCCTGGTACACGTTCACGTCGGTCATCTGATACGCGTCGCGAGTGTCTTCGGACAGGTAGTTCTGGATCGAATTGATCTCGTGGTCGATGAAGTGCTTGTTACCCTCAACGTCACGGGTGAAGCCGCGCACACGGTAATCCACAGTCACGATGTCCGAATCGAACTGGTGAATGAGGAAGTTGAGCGCTTTAAGCGGTGAAATGACACCACAGGTCGACACATCGATGTCCACACGGAAAGTCGCGATGCCGGCGTCCGGATGGATTTCCGGGTAGGTATGCACCGTGATGTGGCTCTTGTCGAGGTGGGCCAGGATAATTTCGGGCAAAGGACCCGGCGATTCTTCGATCTGGCTTTCGGTCGGGGTTACCGGCTCTTCCGAGATCAGAATCGTGACGCTGGCACCCTGAGGCTCATAGTTCTGACTCGCAATGTTCAGAATGTTGGCACCAATGATTTCGACAACTTCCGTGAGAATCTGCGTCAGGCGTTCGGCGTTGTACTCTTGATTGATGTACTCGACGTAAGCCTGCTGGTCTTGCGGGGTCTCCGCGTAGCAGATGTCATAGATGTTGAAGCTCAAGGTCTTTGTCAGGTTATTGAACCCGTGGAGCTTGAGTTTGCTTTTCACCGTTAAAAACTCTCTATGTATGCGGCACGGCCGCGTGATCAAGCATGCCCGTCAAGTGCGAACAACGCACCTGCGTAGGACGGTTAACACCTCTTCGCGATGGCGATTTTGGTTATCTGTTCAGGCGGATGACCCGTCGGTTGACCGATCACTGCCCTGAAAAAAGTGGCGCATTATGCAGACGTCAGCGGGGGATCGCCAGAGTCTGCACTGCTTTTATGATAGTTGAATGTCGGCTCAACCGAGTTCGATGATTTCGTAGTCGTGGGTGATTGCCACACCTGCGGCGCCAAGCATGATCGAGGCCGAGCAATACTTTTCGGCGGATAGCTCGATGGCGCGTTTGACCTGAGCTTCTTTCAGGCCACGGCCCTTGACCACGAAGTGCATGTGAATCTTGGTGAACACCTTCGGATCTTCGGTTGCGCGCTCGGCTTCAAGGAAGGCTTCGCAGCTCTCAACAGCCTGACGGGACTTCTTCAGAATGCTGACCACGTCGAAGTTACTGCAGCCGCCGACGCCCAGCAGCAGCATCTCCATCGGGCGAACCCCCAGATTACGACCACCGGCGTCCGGCGGACCATCCATGACCACGACATGACCGCTGCCGGACTCGCCGAGGAACATGGCTTCGCCAGCCCATTGGATGCGTGCCTTCATCGCCAAGACTCCACTGTAGAAAAAAGGGTCGCCAGCTTAGCACAGCGCCCCGGTCTGACAGCCAGCGGCGATCCTAGGACGGATGCCTCTAGGACGTAGGTAATTTCTCGAATTTTCGACGAAGTGTCTGGTAAGCTGGCGCCAATTCGCTGGCGCCCATGCCAGCTGTGTAGCGACCGCCTTCAGCGCCTCATAAAAAAATCAAACATCACCGTGCAGTCTTTTCGGGATACAACCATGGTTGCTATTACCCCAACACCCAAAATCAAGAACCTCGACAAGCTGCTGATGCATTGCCAGCGTCGTCGCCATGCGGCCAAGAGCAACATTATTTGTGCTGGCGACCGTTCCGATACGCTGTACTTCATCATCAAGGGCTCGGTGACGATCCTGATCGAAGATGACGATGGCCGCGAGATGATCATCGCTTACCTCAACGCCGGAGATTTCTTCGGTGAACTGGGCCTGTTCGAACAGGCCGGCCAGGAGCAAGAACGCAGTGCCTGGGTGCGCGCCAAGGTCGAGTGCGAAATCGCCGAAATCAGCTACGCCAAGTTCCGCGAATTGTCCCAGCAGGATCCAGACATTCTTTACGTGCTGAGCGGACAAATCGCCCAACGCCTGCGCAACACCACGCGCAAGGTCGGCGATCTGGCATTCTTCGACGTCACCGGTCGTGTCGCCCGTTGCCTGCTGGAGTTGTGCAAGCAGCCGGACGCCATGACCCATCCGGACGGCATGCAGATCAAGGTGACCCGCCAGGAAATCGGACGGATTGTCGGCTGTTCGCGGGAGATGGTTGGTCGCGTGCTCAAAGATCTTGAGGAACGCAACCTGGTCGATGTGAAAGGCAAGACCATGGTGGTCTTCGGTACACGGTAAGCCGGTAAAAATCAGGCGCTGTACATCTGCGCCAGCATCAGACGAAACAACTCATCAAGACGCGCCAACGCCTGTGGCGCGTTGAATTTTTCGTGCAGGGCAATGTGGCTTTGCGCCCGCACCCGCTGCTCCAGGCCGCAAGCTTCGTTGAAGCGATTGACGGCCGCCACCATCGATTCACGCTCGTTATCCATCAGCATTGCACCGTGAACCAAGCCAACCGGACGTTGCCCGCCCTGACTCTGGCGCCAACGTTGAGCCGTGCCGACCATTTTGCGACCGTCGAGATTGACGTTGAAGCGACCATCGCAGAACGCACCGTCGATTTCACCCAACGACGAAACACCGCCCAACTCATCGAGTAACTGACAGATCGGATCGCACAGGCGTCGATAGCCGGTTTCGATCCGGTTCAGATCGCCTTCGCTGCGTGGCGGGGCGTAGACCAAGGCGATGTTGATGGTTGCGGTCGATTGCGGGACCGGTTCACCGCCGGTTTCACGCAACAGCACCGGCCAACCAGCAGCAGCGGAGACTTCGCAGGCGTGTTCGAATCCGGGCAGACGATTGAGGCGGCGCGGCATTACCAAGGCGCGGTCGCTGGGTTGCCAGAACAGCAGGCCGAACTCGGCGTCGCCGGCGCAGATCGAGGCCAGTAAATCCTGTTCGGCTTGCAGGCCGGCTTCGATGGTCAGGGGGGTGGGGATCATAAGGGTTCCGTAGGACGATGAGTCTGAGGTGAGTCTTATGCCGCCTTCGCGGGCAAGCCCGCTCCCACAGGGGACGCGGGCGCCTGAGAAGACTTGATCAGTCGAGGGTCGAACCGCTGACTACCGGACCACCGCGCTCCGGGAAGAACAACCGCTGCAGTTCGGTGCCCGGGTTTTCCGCGCGCATGAACGCCTCGCCCACCAGGAACGCGTAGACGTCGCTGATTTCCATCAGCTCGACATCGGCGCGGTTGAGGATGCCGCTCTCGGTAATGACCAGACGATCGCGTGGAATGCGCGGCAGCAGGTCGAGGGTGGTTTCCAGGCTGACGTCGAAGGTGTGCAGGTTGCGGTTGTTGATCCCAACCAACGGCGTGTCGAGGGTTTTCAACGCGCGCTCCAGTTCATCGCCGTCATGCACTTCCACCAGCACGTCGAGACCGACGCCTTTGGCGACGGATGCCAGCTCGGCCATTTTCACGTCATCCAGTGCGGAGACGATCAACAGCACGCAGTCGGCGCCGAGCGCACGGGCTTCGACGATCTGGTACGGGTCGATCATGAAGTCCTTGCGGATCACCGGCAACTTGCACGCCGCGCGCGCCTGTTGCAGGTAGATGTCGGCGCCCTGGAAGTAATCGATGTCGGTCAGCACCGACAGGCAGGTCGCCCCGCCCTTCTCGTAGCTTTTGGCGATGTCGGCCGGCACGAAGTTCTCGCGGATCACGCCTTTGCTCGGCGAGGCCTTTTTGATTTCGGCAATCACCGCAGGCTGCTTCTTCTTGGCTTGCGCCAGTAATGCCTGGGCAAAACCACGGGGTGCATCGGCCGCCTTGGCCAGACTTTCCAGCTCGCTCAGGCTGACGCGAGCGCTACGCTCGGCAACTTCCTGAACTTTGCGCGCCAGAATGTTTTCCAGAACCGTCGGTACACTCATCCCTCATTCTCCACTTTGAATACCGCGGTAAAGGCACCCAGCTCCTCGAGTTTTTCCCGAGCGAGCCCAGTGTGCAGAGCGTCGTGCGCAAGCTCCACGCCCTGTTTCAAACTGCTGGCCAGGTCAGCGGCATACAGCGCCGCACCGGCATTGAGCACAATCATTTCGGCGGCTTTCTGGCCGTTTTCGGTTTTGCGCTTGCCCAACGCGTCGCGAATCAGCGCCAGCGACGCTTCCGGGCCTTCGACCGACAGACCGTGCAGGCTCTGGCTCTTCATGCCCAAGTCTTCGGGTTCGACCCAATATTCAGTGATTTCGTTGTTTTTCAGCTCGGCGACAAAAGTCGGCGCAGCGAGGCTGAATTCGTCCAGGCCATCTTTCGAATGCACGACCAGTACGTGTTTGCTGCCCAAGCGCTGCAAGACTTCGGCCAGCGGCCGGCACAAGGCTTGAGTGAAAACGCCCACCACCTGATGTTTCACACCGGCCGGATTCGTAAGCGGGCCGAGCATGTTGAACAGCGTACGCAGACCGAGATCGCGGCGCGGGCCGGCGGCGTACTTCATGGCTTTGTGGTGCGTCTGGGCAAACATGAAACCGATGCCGACGTTGTCGATGCAACGGGCAACCTGCACCGGCGTCAGGTTCAGATAAATGCCGGCCGCCTCCAGCAGATCGGCACTGCCGCTTTTGCCCGAGACCGCGCGGTTGCCGTGTTTGGCCACGGTGCAACCGGCAGCGGCGACAACAAAGGAAGAAGCGGTCGACACGTTGAAGATGTTGGCACCGTCACCGCCGGTACCCACCACATCGACTACGCCGTCGAGGGTTTTCAGTTCAACCTGATCGGCCAGCTCGCGCATGACCGACACGGCGCCGACAATTTCGTCGATGCTCTCGCTCTTCATGCGCATGGCCATCATGAACGCGCCGATCTGCGCGTCGGTGCATTGGCCAGTCATGATTTCGCGCATCACGTCGCGCATTTCATCGGTGCTGAGGTCGAGGTGATCGACGATACGGCTCAGGGCTGTCTTGATATTCATGGGAAGTCCTTAGCGCGTGCCGCCGGTTTGTTTGAGGAAGTTGGCAAACAGTTCATGGCCCTGTTCGGTCAGGATCGACTCGGGGTGGAACTGTACGCCCTCAATGTTCAAGGTCTTGTGACGCAGGCCCATGATTTCGTCGACGCTGCCGTCATCGTGTTGTGTCCACGCGGTCAGCTCCAGGCAATCGGGCAACGTCTCGTGCTTGACGATCAGCGAGTGATAACGGGTAACGGTCAGCGGATGATTCAGGCCTTGGAAAACGCCCTTGTCCTCGTGGAATACCGGGCTAGTCTTACCGTGCATGACTTGGCGGGCACGTACTACGTCGCCACCGAAGGCCTGGCCGATGGACTGGTGGCCGAGGCAGACACCGAGGATCGGCAGTTTGCCGGCAAAGTGCTTGATGGCTTCGATGGAGATGCCGGCTTCGCTCGGCGTGCAAGGACCGGGGGAGACCACGATACGCTCGGGGTTGAGCGCTTCGATTTCGGCGATGGTCAGTTCGTCGTTGCGCACGACTTTGACTTTGGCACCCAGCTCGCCGAGGTATTGCACAACGTTGTAAGTAAAGGAGTCGTAGTTGTCGATCATCAGCAACATGGCGTTTCGAACCTCTTGAATTCTGACTTGAAGACAGCCTTCAGATGACCTGCCCGCAGAGCGCTGCACGATGTCGGACGCGCCAGTGGCGTCGGCAAAGCGGCATTTCAAACGGGCAAGGAAGGCAAAGCGATACAGATCCGGCGAGGCCGGCAGAAAAGATTCAGGCGCGCCAACGCCAGCGGGCGTGTGCCTTGATGACTTGATCCAGAAGTTTGCTGGTGATCAACACGGGGAAGGTCTCGTTCATACGTTCCGGCACAGTAACTTAGCTGGGCGGAGCGTGCAATATGGCCGGGCCTGCGGGAGATAAAACCGGGGGAGGATTCGCGACCGGTGGCAAAAGGCCGGAAGTTTTTGGTACTGTCGTTTCGTTCACCTACAACAATAAATAAACGGACTTGCTCATGATCAAACAGACGTTGTTTGTACCGCTGGCCGGATGCTTGCTCGCACTGGCCTGCGCCCAGGCGAATGCAGCGCCAAATCCCTATTCGAGTTTCATTGTCTTCGGCGACAGCCTCAACGATGCCGGGACCTTCACCGACACCGGCGGCCCGGCCGGTGCCACTCAGCGCTACACCAACCGTACCGGCCCGGTTTATCTGGACGGCAGCGGTGAACAGCGCTCGCTGAATGCCACCCAACTGCTCGGTGGCCGCCTCGGTTTCACCCCGGACCAGACAGCGTCTTCCAGTTCGGCTGTGCGCGCCAACGAAGGCCTGCCGGATGGCAACAACTGGGCAGTGGGCGGATATCGTACCGACCAGATTCTCGATTCGATCACCACTCAATCCGCGACCGGCGAACGCACCCGCGCAGGCTACTTGCCGTCGAACGGTTTGCGCGCCGATCCGAACGCGCTGTACTACATCTCCGGCGGCGGCAACGACTTCCTGCAAGGGCGGATTCTCAGCCTGCCCCAGGCCAACGCCGGTGCCGACCGATTGGCCGACAGTGTGCAAGCGCTGCAAACCGCCGGCGCCAAATACGTGATGGTCTGGCTGTTGCCTGACGTCGGCCTGACCCCGGCCATCAACGGCACCCCGTTGCAGGCGTTCAGCAGTCAGCTCGCCAGCCAGTTCAACAGTCAACTGGTGACCCGCCTGCAAGGCATCAACGCCGAAATCATTCCGTTGAACATTCCGGTGTTGTTGTCGGAAGTGTTCGCCGACCCGGGGCGCTTCGGCCTCGCCACCGATCAAAACCTGACCGCGACCTGCTTCAGCGGCAGCAGTTGCCCGGAAAACGCCCGTTACGGCATCAACAGTGCGACACCGGATCCGAGCAAGTTGATCTACAACGACGGCGTACACCCGACCGAAGCCGGACAGAAACTCATCTCCGATTACGCCTATTCACTGCTCGCCGCGCCGTGGGAACTGACACTGTTGCCGGAAATGGCCCACGCCACCGTGCGTGCGCATCAGGATGAGCTGCGCAGCCAATGGCAGGCAGACTGGGAGAACTGGCAAGCGGTCGGCCAATGGCGGGCGATTGTCTCCGCCGGCGGCCAACACTTGGATGTCGACAGCCAAAGCAGCGGCGCCAGCGCCGATGGCAGCGGTTACAACCTGAATGTCGGCGGCAGTTATCGCCTCAACGATGCTTGGCGCGTTGGCGTGGCAGCGGGCTTCTACCGGCAGAACCTGGAGGCCGGTCATAACGATTCGGACTACAAACTCAACAGCTATCTGGCTACAGCGTTTGCCCAATTCCAGCAAAACCGTTGGTGGGCTGACGCGGCATTGACCGGCGGCAAACTCGACTACGACAACCTCAAGCGCAAGTTCGACCTGGGCGCCAGCGAGGGTGCGGAAAAGGGTGATACCGACGGCCATCTGTGGGCCTTCAGCACCCGTGTCGGTTACGACATCGCTCAGCCGGGCAGCGAATGGCATCTGTCGCCGTTCGTCAGCGCCGATTACGCCAGCGTCGATGTCGATGGCTACTCGGAGAAGAGCAACCGCGCCACGGCGCTGACCTTCGATGACCAGGCTCGCGATTCGAAACGTTTGGGCGTCGGCATTCAGGGCAAGTACAACTTCACTCCGCAAACTCAGGTGTTTGGTGAGTACGCGCATGAGCGTGAGTACGAAGATGATGTGCAGAAGGTCAACATCGCGCTTAATACCTTGCCGGCGAATGACTTCAAGCTTGAGGGCTATACGCCGCAGAGCCACTTGAACCGTTTGAGTTTGGGCGTCAGCCACAAGCTCACGGCGGATCTGGCGCTGCGTGGCGGGTACACATTGCGCAAGGATGATGACTTTACCCAGCAGGGCGTGAATGTTGGGGTGGTATTGGATTTTTAAGCGGTAGATCAAAAGATCGCAGCCTACGGCGGCTCCTACAGGGGTTTGTTGCAGGCCATAAAAAAGCGGCGCCCTCACAGGCGCCGCTTTTTTTATGGATCATATTTTCCGGGATGGGCGACATTGACCTGTGGCGAGGGGATTTAGCGAAACGTCGCACCGCCCCGATCGGCGGCGCAGCAGTCGAAAACCCATTGCGCACGGTACACCTGAAGAATCCGTGTTGCAGCTTTCAGGGCCGCTTCGCGCCCCATCGGAGATAAATCCCCTCGCCACAAAGGCTCACGCCTACAGGGGGATGTGTGGTCAGTCCGGGGTTTGCTCGGCCAGGGCCACGGCGCGGAACATCGCGCGGCGTTTGTTCAGGGTTTCTTCCCATTCCAGCGCCGGCACCGAGTCGGCGACGATGCCGCCACCGGCCTGCACGTGCAGTTCGCCGTTCTTGATCACCGCGGTGCGGATCGCAATCGCAGTGTCCATGTTGCCGTTCCAGGCGAAGTAACCGACTGCACCGCCATACACGCCACGTTTGACCGGCTCCAGTTCGTCGATGATTTCCATCGCACGAATTTTCGGCGCGCCGGACAAGGTGCCCGCCGGCAGAATCGCCCGCAATGCGTCCATCGCCGTCAGCCCTTCTTTCAACTGGCCAGTGACGTTGGAAACAATGTGCATCACGTTGGAATAACGCTCGATGACCATTTTCTCGGTGAGTTTCACCGAACCGATTTCCGAGACGCGCCCGGTGTCGTTACGCCCCAGATCGATCAGCATCAAGTGCTCGGCAATCTCTTTGTCGTCCGACAGCAGGTCTTCTTCCAGCGCCAGATCCGCTTCTTCGGTGGCGCCACGCGGGCGCGTGCCGGCAATCGGGCGCACGGTGATCAGGTTGTCTTCGACCCGCACCAGCACTTCCGGCGAACTGCCGACGACATGGAAGTCACCGAAGTTGAAGAAATACATGTACGGCGTCGGGTTGAAACAACGCAGTGCGCGGTACAGATCGATCGGCGCAGCCTTGAAGTCAATCGACATGCGCTGCGACGGCACGACCTGCATGCAGTCACCGGCGAGGATGTATTCCTTGATGGTATCAACGGCTTTTTCGTAGTCGTCCTGGGTGAAACTGGAGCGGAACACCGGATCAGCCGCTTGCTGCTTGCTGAAATCCAGGCCACGGCGCGGAGTGATCGGCTGACGGAGCTTTTCCAGCAACGCCTGCAATTGCGCATGACCTTGTTCGAATGCATCCGCTTGCGCCGGGTCGGCCAGCACAATCGCGTGCATCTTGCCGGCGAGGTTGTCGAACACCACGACAGCGTCGGAGACCATCAGCAAAATGTCTGGCACGCCCAGCGGATCCGGGTTCGGGCATTTGCCCAGGCGCTTCTCGACATAACGCACGCAGTCGTAACCGAAGTAACCGACCAGGCCACCGTTGAAACGCGGCAGACCGGCGATGGTCGGCACGTTGTAGCGCGCCTTGAAGGTTTCGACGAAGGCCAACGGATCTTCAACGTCGTGGCTTTCGGTTTCGACGCCATCAACAGTGATGCTGACGTGATGGTCGTGAACCCGCAACACGGTGCGGCACGGCAGGCCGATGATCGAGTAACGGCCCCATTTCTCGCCGCCCTGCACCGATTCGAGCAGGTAGGAGTTGGGCTGGTCGGCCAGTTTCAGGTAGATCGACAGCGGCGTGTCGAAGTCGGCCAGGGTTTCGCAGGCCAGCGGGATGCGGTTGTAGCCGTCGGCGGCCAAGCGCAGGAATTCTTCGCGGATCATAAGGTGCCTCGTGGTGTGAGGGGCAAATCAGTCAGGTGTGCAAACGCGCCGGCAGGCCGGCCAGGAACAAGTCAGGCGCGCCAACGCCAGCGGGCCAGGGCCTTGATGACTTTCATCCAGAGTTTGCGGGTGACCACCACGATGGCGTTTCCAGAAGGGGATTGAGAAGCGTCGGGCAACGTTATCTCAGCGGCCGTACCGAGGCAACCGGGAATTAGCTTGCGCAGATCGTCGATCACCAGTGCCGGGGATTCCTCGGCAATCGGTCGGCCATGGTTGTAGCCGTAACTCAGTGCCACGCATTTGACCCCTGCCGCTTTCGCCGCCAGCACGTCGCTGCGCGAGTCGCCGACGAACAACGATTGCGAGGCCGGGATGTTGGCCATTTTCATCACGAAGAACAGCGCGGCCGGGTCAGGCTTCTTCTGCGGCAGCGTGTCACCGCCGATGATCCACTTGAAGTAGCGGCCGATCTTCATCTGATCCAGCAACGGCGCGACGAAGCGCTCCGGCTTGTTGGTGATCAGCGCCATGGCCACGCCCTGCTTGTGCAGCCACTTGAGGGTGTCGCGCACGCCGGGATAAACCACGGTCAGCTCATGGCTGGCGCCGTAAGCCTCCATGAAAACCTCGAGCGCGTGCTCCGCCTCGACGTCATCCACGGCGGAGTGATCGATGCCACCGGCCAGTGCGCGGCGCACCAGTACAGGCGCGCCGTTGCCAACCCACTCGCGCACCGCGTCGATGCCCGCAGGTTGGCGGCCGAGGGTGAGCAGCATGTTGTCCACCGCTGCCGCCAGGTCGGGAACCGAGTCGATCAGCGTGCCATCCAGATCGAACATCACCAACCGTGGCAGTTTGCCCGGGAACAGCTGCTCAAAACCGCTCATGGACGTGCCAGCGCCAGCTCGGAACGCATCTTGTCGATGACTTCCTGATAGTTCGGCGCGTTGAAGATCGCCGAGCCGGCCACGAACGTGTCGGCGCCAGCGGCGGCGATTTCACGGATGTTGTTGACGTTGACGCCGCCATCGATTTCCAGACGGATGTCACGGCCCGAGGCATCGATGATCGCCCGCGCTTCGCGCAGTTTGTCGAGGGTGCCGGGAATGAACTTCTGCCCGCCAAAGCCCGGGTTGACGCTCATCAGCAAGACCATGTCGACCTTGTCGATCACGTACTTGAGCACGTCCAGCGGGGTCGCCGGGTTGAACACCAGACCGGATTTGCAGCCGCCCTCACGGATCAGTTGCAGCGAGCGATCGACGTGCAGCGTGGCTTCCGGGTGGAAGGTGATGTAGGTCGCGCCGGCCTCGATGAAGTCGCCGACGATGCGGTCCACCGGGCTGACCATCAGGTGTGCGTCGATTGGCGCGGTGACGCCGTACTTGCGCAGTGCCGCGCAGACCATCGGACCAATGGTCAGGTTGGGCACGTAGTGGTTGTCCATGACATCGAAGTGAACGAAGTCGGCACCAGCGGCCAGAACATTGTCTACTTCCTCGCCGAGGCGGGCGAAGTCGGCGGAGAGAATCGACGGAGCAATTACGAAGGGCTGCATGACGCACCTTTTCTGAGCTAAATCACGATGGCGCGCATTGTATACCTCAAGTTTCCGCGCGCGCACCGTGACCGCGATGATCAGTAGGCTGCGCGGTAGATCTTCTCGATATCGATGGCGCTGAGCTTGCGCGGGTTATTACGCATCAAGCGCTCGATTCCCGCGGCCTCCACGGCCATGGCCGGTATCGCCTCTTCCGGTACGCCGAAACTGCGCAGGCCGACGGGAATTTCCACCGCCACGCACAAGTCGGTCATCGCCTGCACGGCTTTGTCCGCCGCTTCGCTGGCACTCAGATGAGCGGTCTTCACCCCCATGGCTTCGGCAATATCCTGCATGCGTTCGACGCAGGCCATTTTGTTCCAGGTCATGACATACGGCAGCAACAAGGCATTGCTGACCCCGTGAGCGATGTTGTAGCGCCCGCCCAACGGATACGCCAGCGCATGCACCGCGCCAACCCCGGCATTACCGAACGCCATGCCGGCCATCAGGCTGGCGGTGGCCATGTCTTCGCGGGCTTGCAGGTTGGCGCCGTTGGCGTAGGCCTTGGGCAACGCCTTGGCAATCAGTTTGATGGCACCGATGGCCAGCGAGTCGGTGATCGGCGAGGCATTTACCGACAGATAGGACTCGATGGCGTGAACCAGCGCGTCGACGCCACTGGCGGCGGTGACACTGCGCGGGCAAGTCAGGGTCATCTGCGGGCTGACCAGTGCCACGTCCGGTAATAGAAAGTCGCTGACGATGCCTTTCTTCAACTGCGCGACTTTGTCGGAGAGGATCGCCACGTTGGTTACTTCCGAGCCGGTGCCGGCGGTGGTCGGAATGGCGATCAGCGGCGGGCCTTTGCGCGGCACCTGGTCGACGCCGAACAGGTCCTCCAGCGCGCCGTGGTAACCGGCGTACGCCGCCACGCTTTTGGCGATGTCGATGGCACTGCCGCCACCCAAGCCGATCAAGCCGTCATGTCCGCCTTCGCGATAGACGCGCATGCAGTCTTCGACGATGGCGATTTCCGGGTCCGGCAGTACGCGGTCGAAGATCTCGTAATCGCGCCCGCCGAGTTGTACCAGCGCCAACTCGACGGTGCCAGACTTGACCAGCGCGACGTCGGTGACGATCAGCGGGTTGTCGATGTCGAGGCGCGTGAGTTCGGCGGCCAGTTGCTCGATGGCGGCGGCGCCGGTGATCAGTTTGTGAGCGATTTTGAACTGGGACAGACTCATCGTGCGCAGCCTCTTATAGATGTGGGAGCTGGGCACAAGATTAGCTGAGGGTTTGGGGTTGTCTGCTATTCAGGTGGTGAATGACCCATCAAGGGCAAGATCAACAGCCCCTCACCCTAGCCCTCTCCCGGAGGGAGAGGGGACTGACCGAGGTGGATGGGGGAGGTACACCGACGCGCGATACCGAGTCGAATTCAAGCTTTGAAAAACAACGATCTGCTCCCTTTCCCTCTCGCCCCCTTGGGGGAGAGGGCTGGGGTGAGGGGGTAAGCTTTTGATCTGGCTCTTAAACCTGAGCGGTACGCAGTTTTTCACTACGGCCGCGCAGCCATTCGAGGGTCAGCAGCAGGATGACGGAGAAGGCGATCAGCAACGTGGCAGCAGCGGCAATCGTCGGACTCAGGTTCTCGCGAATCCCGCTGAACATCTGCCGAGGCAACGTTGCTTGCTCAGGCCCCGCAAGAAACAGCGTCACCACCACCTCATCAAACGACGTCGCAAAGGCAAACAGCGCCCCGGAAATTACCCCCGGCGCAATCAGCGGCAAGGTCACCCGGCGGAACGCCGTCAGCGGCGATGCACCGAGACTCGCGGCCGCACGCACCAGATTGTGGTTAAACCCCTGCAACGTCGCCGACACCGTGATGATCACAAACGGCACACCCAGCACCGCATGCACCACGATGAGCGAGAAGAAGCTGTTACCCAAACCCAACGGCGCGAAGAACAGATAACTCGCCACACCAATGATCACCACCGGCACCACCATCGGCGAAATCACCAGCGCCATCACCAACGACTTTCCGGGAAAGTCGCCGCGGGTCAGACCGATCGCCGCCAGTGTGCCGAAGACCATCGCCAGCACGGTCGCGGCCGGGGCGACGATGATGCTGTTCTTCAGGGCGCGCATCCATTCCGCCGAAGCAAAAAAATCCTGATACCAATGCAGCGAAAAGCCCTGCAACGGATACACGAGGAAACTGCCCGAGTTGAACGACAGCGGCACGATCACCAGCACCGGCAGAATCAGAAACAGCAGGATCAGGCCGCAGAGGATCCGCAAGCTGTAGAACCACACCCGTTCGATGGGCGACATGTAAGGACTCAGCATTTCAAATTCCCCTTAGCTCAGGCGCAGGCGACTGGCGCCCACCAGCCAGCTGTAGATCAGATAAAGCACCACGGTCGCCAGCAGCAGCAAGCCGCCCAACGCAGTGGCCATGCCCCAGTTGATGCTGGTGTTGGTGTAGAACGCGACGAAGTAGCTGACCATCTGATCGTTCGGACTGCCGAGCAGCGCCGGGGTGATGTAGTAGCCGATGGCGAGGATGAACACCAACAGGCAACCGGCGCCGACACCGGCATAGGTCTGCGGGAAGTACACCCGCCAGAAACTGGCGAACGGGTGGCAGCCCAGCGAGATCGCGGCGCGCATGTAGGTCGGCGAGATGCCTTTCATCACGCTGTAGATCGGCAGGATCATGAATGGCAGCAGGATGTGCACCATCGAGATGTATACGCCGGTGCGGTTGAACACCAGTTCCAGCGGTTTATCGATGATGCCCATGGCCAGCAGCGCACTGTTGATCAACCCGCCTGATTGCAGGAGCACGATCCATGCGGCGACCCGTACCAGAATTGAAGTCCAGAACGGCAGCAGCACCAGAATCATCAACAGGTTGCTTTGGCGAGATGGCAGGTTCGCCAGCAAATACGCCAGTGGATAAGCGAGCAGCAGGCAGATCACCGTGATGATCAGGCCCATCCAGAAAGTGCGGGCGAAGATGTCGAGGTAGATCGCCTGATCGGGGGTGGCCGGGGCGATTTCGCCGAGGTCGTCGATACGGTGGTCGACCGCCGCCAGCAGGTAGTAAGGCGTGATACTGCTGGTGTTGCGTTTCACCGCTTGCCAGTAGGCCGGATCGCCCCAACGCTCGTCGAGCGCTTCCAGTGCTTCTTTATAGGAGGCCGGTTCGCTGGCGAATGGCAGCGCCCGGGCGGTTTTGGTCAGCAGGCTGCGATAGCCGGCCAACTCCATGTTCAAGCGCTTGGACAGATCGCCCAGCGTCTGGTTTTTGCGTGCTTCGGCGAGGTCTTCGCCGGCGGCTTTGTAGACCGGCTCAGCGGGCAAGCCACGGCCGTCCCAACTGGCGATGGCCGCCACCGTGCGTGGCATGCCGCCGACCACTTCGGGGTTGCCGACGCTTTTGTAGAGCAGCGCCACGATCGGCACCAGGAACACCAGCAACAGAAACAGCACCAGCGGCGCAATCAGCGCCTGGGCCTTCCAGCGGTTGACCCGCTCGGCGCGTTTGAGCTTCTGCTTCAAGGTGGGGCTGGCGCCCTCGTTCAGGGGAACGGCGATGGCCATGACGTACTCCGCAAATCTTTGATCGTTACAGAGGTGGCGAACGCTACCTCGAACTTTGGGTACTGATCGTTCCCACGCTCTGCGTGGTAACGCATCCAGTGACGCTCTGCGTCACAGGGACGCGGAGCGTCCCGGGTAGCATTCCCACGCAGAGCGTGGGAACGATCATCCGGTGTGCCGTCGATCCATGTGAAGGGATTACTTCGCCGCCCAGGAGTTGAAGCGCTGCTCCAGTTGCTCGCCGTTGTCAGCCCAGAAGCTGACGTCGATCTGCACCTGGTTGGCGATGTTTTCCGGGGTGGTCGGCATGTCTTTCAGGACATCCTTGGCCAGCAGCGGCACAGCCTGGGTATTGGCCGGGCCGTAGGCGATGTTTTCCGAGTAGGTCTTCTGCTGCTGCGGCTGTACCGAGTAGGCGATGAACTTCTTCGCCGCTTCCGCACGCTTGGCGTCCAGGCCTTTCGGGATGGCCCACGCGTCAAAATCGTAGATACCGCCGTTCCACACCACTTTCAGGTTGGATTCTTTCTGCACCGCCGCGATACGACCGTTGTAGGCCGAGCTCATGACCACGTCACCGGAAGCGAGGTATTGCGGCGGTTGCGCGCCAGCTTCCCACCACTGGATATTCGGCTTGAGTTCATCAAGCTTCTTGAACGCACGATCCTGACCACCCTTGCTCGCCAGTTCCTTGTAGACGTCTTTCGGCGCAACGCCATCAGCCATCAACGCGAATTCGAGGGTGTACTTGGCACCTTTGCGCAGACCACGCTTGCCCGGGAATTTCTTCGTATCCCAGAAATCGGCCCAGCTGGTTGGTGCGGTTTTCAGCTTGTCAGCGTTGTAGGCCAGTACGGTCGACCAAACGAAGAAGCCCACGCCGCAAGGCTGAATCGCGCCTTTGACGTAGTCTTCGGTCTTGCCGAACAGCGCCGGATCGAGTTGCTCGAACATGTCTTCGTCGCAACCACGGGACAGCTCTGGCGATTCAACTTCCACCAGGTCCCAGGACACGCTCTTGGTGTCGACCATGGCTTTGACCTTGGCCATCTCGCCGTTGTACTCGCCAGCAACGATCTTGCCGTTGCCCGCCGCTTCCCACGGTGCATAGAAGGCTTTGACTTGCGCCGCCTTGTTCGCCCCGCCAAACGACACCACGGTCAAATCCGGGCCAGCGGCCATTGCGCTGGTCGCACCCATCAGGCCCAGGGTCAGGGCGGTGAACTTCAGGGATCTCAACATTTATTGTTCTCTCCACGTGCAGGGTTGGTGTTGGTACAACGGGGGGCGATCAGTTCGCCTCTAACAGCGGGTCAAGCGCACGAACGTGCTCGACCTGCCAGCCAAGCGGTACCACGTCGCCGACGGCGAGCGCAGGATCGAGCTCGGCAATCGGTTGTTTCACAAAGAAGTCGGTCTTGCCGCAGACTTCCAGGCGCACCCGGACGTGGTCGCCCAGATAGATGAATTCCGCCACCCTCCCTGAGAAGCGGTTGACGCATTGATCGCTCGAACCGTTGAGGCTCACACGCTCCGGGCGAATCGACAGGGTCACCGGTTCGCCGGTCTGGCCGACGTTGACTGCCAGCGCCTCGACCTTTTCGCCACGCCCCAACTCGACCACGCAGCGCTCGCCGCTCTGACTGAGCAGGCGACCATTGAGGCGGTTGTTCTCGCCGATGAAGTTGGCGACGAAGGTGTTTTTCGGTTCTTCGTAAAGCGTGCGCGGTGGCGCGATCTGCTGGATTTCGCCCTGATGGAAGACTGCAACGCGATCAGACATGGTTAGCGCTTCACCCTGATCGTGAGTCACGTAGACCACAGTCACGCCGAGACGCTGGTGCAGGTGTTTGATCTCCATTTGCATGTGTTCACGCAGTTGTTTATCGAGGGCACCGAGCGGTTCATCCATCAGCACCAGTTGCGGCTCGAACACCAAAGCGCGGGCCAGGGCCACACGTTGCTGCTGACCACCGGACAACTGCGCCGGGTAGCGCGAGGCGAACGCATCGAGCTGGACCATGCTGAGGACTTTCTTCACACGGTCGCTGACATCGCTTTTGTTCAAGCCACGTACAGTCAGCGGGAAGGCGAGGTTTTCCGCGACGGTCATGTGCGGGAACAGCGCGTAGTTCTGGAACACCATGCCGATATCGCGCTTGTGCGGCGGCACGTTGTTGATTGCGCGACCCGCCAGAAGGATTTCGCCGGCGGTCGGCGTCTCGAAACCGGCGAGCATCATCAGGCTGGTGGTCTTGCCGGAACCGGACGGCCCGAGCAGGGTGAGAAATTCGCCTTTGCGAATGTCCAGGTTGAGGTCTTTGACGATCAGGTTCTCGCCGTCGTAGCTCTTCTGCACTCCACGAAAGCTGACCAGCACATCACTGGCCCCTGCGTTTGAATC
Organism: Pseudomonas sp. FW305-7; assembly: GCF_058786735.1. Classification (NCBI taxonomy): domain Bacteria; kingdom Pseudomonadati; phylum Pseudomonadota; class Gammaproteobacteria; order Pseudomonadales; family Pseudomonadaceae; genus Pseudomonas; species Pseudomonas sp. FW305-7. Next base: position 128,243 of record NZ_JBYSZA010000015.1, on the reverse strand, counting down.
GACCTGGCTCATACCCACACCTTTGTTGTTGATGACTGCTTGTGTATCAAGCCTAGTGGCTGGCGGCAGGCACGCAAATCGGGGCGCAGGAGAGATTCGCCTCAGCCGGATGGAAGGTTGGGGGTAGGGATTGCCCTACAAGGATGGCGCGATTGGATAAGGCAGCCGTGAGTGACAAGCTGCAAGCCGCAAGAACAAGCAAAAGCGCCTGTCGCTAACAGATATGCCCACATTCTCCGGACACACAGAGAAACCTGTGGGAGCTGGCTTGCCAGCGATAGCGGCGGGTCAGCCGACATTGATGTGACTGACACTCCCTCATCGCTGGCAAGCCAGCTCCCACAGGTTTTTGTGGTGTGTTTAGAGAAGTTTGTGTTCCATCGCGTATTTCACCAGTTCGGCGAGCGAGGTGATGTTGAGCTTCTGCATCAACCGCGCCTTGTGCGTACTGATGGTTTTGCTGCTCAGGGCCAATTGCTGGGCAATGTCGTTGACGTTGGCACCTTGGGCGAGGCGCTCGAACACCGAGAACTCACGCTCGGACAACAAGGAGTGCAGTGGCCGCGTATCAGTCAGGCCAACTTCGAAGACCATGCGATCCGCCAGATCCGGATCGATATAGCGCCCGCCCGCCGCGACTTTGCGGATCGCCGTGAGCAACAGCGCCGGATCGCTGTCCTTGGTCGCATACCCGGCCGCACCAACCTTCAAGGCGCGAGCGGCCATTTGCGCTTCGTCGTGCATCGACAGCACCAGAATCGCCGGTGGGTTGTTCAGCGCACGGATTCGCGGGATCGCCTCCAGACCGTTTACGCCGGGCATGGAGATATCGAGCAACACCACTTCGCACGGCACGTTGCGCAGGGTTTCGAGCAACTGTTCGCCATTGCTCGCCTCCCCCACCACTTGCAGATCCTTGGCCAGGCCGATCAATTGCTTGATGCCTTCACGGACGATGGTGTGGTCTTCGGCTACCAGTACACGGATCACGTTTTTCTCCATTGTTCTTATTCAGCGCCAAGGTCATTCGCGAGCAGGCTCGCTCCCACAGGGAAAAGCATTCCAATGTGGGAGCGAGCCTGCTCGCGAAAGCGTCGACCCAAACACCATATAACCATCAGACCTCATTCACCGGCACCCAGACATGCAGACTGGTGCCCTCCCCCGGCTCACTCTCCAGCACCAGCCGCCCGCCCATGATCAGCACCCGCTCACGCATGCCGACCAGGCCAAACGAGGTCGGCCGAGCGGCAGCGGCGACAAAGCCTACGCCGTCATCACTGACCGTCAGACACAATTCATCGCCTTCCAGCGCCAGCGTCAGTTCGACAGTATGCGCCTGAGCATGGCGCATGACGTTGGTCAGCGCCTCTTGCAGGATGCGGAACAGGCCAATCGCCTTGGCATCGCTCAGCGCCGGCAGATTGTCCGGCACCTGCACCAGACACGGAATCTGCGTGCGTGCCTCGAACCGTCGCGCCTGCCACTCGATGGCCGAGGCAATCCCCGCATCGAGAATCGGTGGACGCAATGCCGTGGCCACATCGCGCACCAATTGAAACAACTGAGCGATCAGGCGTTTCATGCTGTTCAGCCGCTCATTCAGACCGGGATCGAGTTGTGCGTAGGCCAGTTCGCACATCGACGTCTCCAGTTTCAGCACCGTGAGCATCTGCCCCAGCTCATCGTGAACCTCGCGGGCGATTCGCGCCTTCTCCTCTTCGCGCACGCTCTCAAGGTGCGCCGACAGTTCACGCAGTTGCTCACGCGACGCCGCCAGCTCCAGCTCGATGCGTTTGCTCTCGGTGATGTCCCAGACGATGCCATCCCAGACATAGGCGCCATCTTCCAGTTGTCGGGTAATCGCCTTGATTTCGGCCCAGCGCTGTTGCCCCTGGCGCGTGAGAATTCGCCCCTGCCACGACCAATCGCTGTCGGTGTCCAGCGCCTGATCCTGGGTCTGGTGATAACTGGCCCTGTCGTCCGGATGCACCAGACTGCGCAGGCCCATGTCGCGATGAGCGATGGCCGCTGGCGCGTAACCCACCAGACTTTCACTGCCCTCGGAGATGTAGGCAAAGTCGATCTGCCCGGTCACCGGCGCCCGCTCCAGCCGGAACACCAGCCCCGGCACGTTCGCGGCGATACCCTGCAGGCGCGCCTCGCTTTCCTGCAACGCGGCCAGTGCCCGGCGGCGCTCGGTGACGTCATTGAGATAGACCACCAGATATTCACTGTCGCGAAAACGCAGGAAACTCAGCGACACGTCCGCGGGTAAAACACTGCCGTCGGCACGTACGCAGCTTGTTTCAAAACTCAGCGGCCCTTCTTCACTGGCCCGTGCGCGTTTCCACAGGTTGAGCCAGCGGTCCATGTGCAAACCCGGTTCGAAGTCGATCAGCGGTCGTTCGATCAGCCCACCCGATGGATAACCGAGCATGTTTTCCGCCGCGCGGTTGGCGTAGCGCACATGGCTGTCCCAATTGACCCAGAGGATGCCGACGGTGCTTTGGTCGATGGAAAACTGCGTCAGCCGCAAGGCTTCTTCGCTGGCGGCACGCAAGGCGATGTCTTCGCGCGCGGCCAGCAGACGCTGTTCGAGACTGTGCTGCTGGCGCCGCTGCCAGAACACGATGGCCACGCAACTGAGCAACATGACGGCAAACAACAGACTGAGGTTCTGCCAGAACCCCGGCGACTCCGACAGTCGCGGGTATTTCGGTTGCAGCCATTGGTTGTGCAGGCGTTCGAGATCCTTGGCCGGGATCACACGCAATGCGCTCTGGACGATACCGGCCAGTTCCGGCCAGTCACGGCGCGATGCCACCCGCAGCAGTTGCGGCAGCCCGATATCGCCGACCACCACCAGTTCGGCAAACTCCGGTTCTGCCGAAAGTCGACCGAGCTGCGCCTCATCAACGATCGCGTATGACGCTTGCTGACTCAACAACAGCTGCAATGCCTGACGCTCAAGGGGCACGCCTTGCAGGTTCAAATGCGGATAGTTACCGCGCAGATAGTCGGCGGTGGTGCTCGGCATGCGCACGGCGACGCGGGTCTGGCTGTCGAGTTTCTCCAGATCTACTCCGCCGCTGGCCTTCTGATCGCTGACCACCAATTGCGGCACACGCATGTACGGATCGGAGAACTGCCAAAGGCGCAGGGCGCTGGGCGTCTGGGTCAGCCCCGGGGCGATATCGATTTCGCCTTCGCGCGCGGCCGCTTCCAGTTGCGCCAGATCCTGAAAGTTGCGCCAGCTCAGCTCGACATTGAGCGCCTTCGCCAACAGCTTCATCAGCTCGACGTTGGCCCCGGACAAACGCTGCAAGCGCCGGTCGTATTGCGCGTACGGCGCCTGCAACACCAGACCGACGCGCAATTCGTTGTGCTGCGCGAGCCATTGCTGCTCACTCGCCGACAACTGCGCAACGTGCGTTGGTGGCGCAGGCGCCGCCCAGCCCATCAAGGGAAGCCACAGACAGCCGATAACCCACAGGCAGCAAAATCGCTTCATTGAAGTCTCATACACTGACAAATTCTGACCAACCCATTAGGCTGCCGGGATACTTTTCTGGCCTGGAATAACCGATGCCCTCTGTCTACCGCCTGGCAATGCCAGCATTGTGCCTGTCGCTGATCCTGCCTTGTGCGTTTTCCGTCAACGCGGCCGATCCGGCCCCGGCCGCCGCTGCGGAAAAGTCCGCTGAAGAAAAACCGGCCGAACGCCAGCCATTGCTTGAGCGTAGTCAGGAAGAAGCCGCCGCACTGCAACGCAAAGTCCCGGCGCAGGAACAGCAACAGTTGCAGGCCGCCAGCGACACCTTCCTCGCCTTGTGGAAACCGGCCAATACCGCCGAGCCCAAAGGCGCGGTAATTATCATCCCCGGTACGGGCGAAACCGCTGACTGGCCTCAGGCAATCGGCCCGTTGCGGCGCAAGTTGCCGGACGTTGAATGGAGCAGCCTGAGCATCACCCTGCCCGACCTGCAAGCCGACGTCATCGCGCCGCGTGTGATCCAGGCGGCTGCGGCCCCGAAAGCACCTGAGTCGGGCAGCAAGGATTCCACCACCGCGCAACCGATCGAGCAAGCGGCGGGCGGGGAGGCTGAAGTGGCTGACCAAGTGGTTGCCGAGACGACCGAAGAACAATCCAAAGCCGATGCCGAACGCATCTTCACGCGAATCGACGCTGCCATTGCCTACGCCGAACAGCAAAGTGCGCGGCGCATTGTCGTGCTCGGTCACGGAACCGGCGCGTATTGGGCCGCACGCTACTTGAGCGAACGGCAAACGGCGCAGGTGGAAAAATTTGTCATGGTCGACGCGCAGACACCGCTCAAGGCCAAGCCGGCACTGGCGGAACTGACGCCGACGCTGAAGCTGCCGACGGCGGATATTTTCTACATGGACAAACCGCTGGATCGCAATGCCGCGCTGGAGCGCATGCAGGCGAGCAAGCGTTTGAAGACGTCGGCATTCAGCCAGGTGGCGCTCAAGGCACTGCCGGATAACAACGCTGAGCAGGAGCAGCTGTTCCGCCGCGTGCGTGGCTGGTTGAATCCGCAGAACACCGACTGATCGATAGACCGAGTCGCATCCATCGCGAGCAGGCTCACTCCTACAGGTGATTACGCTCCAATTGAAGGAACCCGATCAACTGTAGGAGTGAGCCTGCTCGCGATGAGGCCACTTCAAACGATACACATCTAACGACTAGCGAAAATCCCGCCGCTCACGAATCAATGTATAGGCGTTGTGCAGCTCGCGGGTTTTCTCGGTCGCGTCGCGCACCTGCGCTGGCGTCGCACCACTGCCGGCAATCTTGTCCGGATGATGACGACTGAGCAGACGCCGATAGGCACGCTTGATCTGCGCCGGCTCGCTGGATGCCGACACACCCAACAGGCGCATCGCCTCCTGATAGCTCACCGCCGCACTGACGATGGGCCGCTTGCCGGGCTCGTAATCACTGGCCAGTGCTTGCACCTGATGCGTCGTCCAGCCCAGCCATTTACCCCACTGCGCCAACAATTCCCGCTCACTGACGCCCGCCCGGCCATCGGCCCAGACCATCCGCCAGCAGGCGCGCAACACACCTTCGGCCGCGTGTGGCTGCGCACTCAGGCGGCGCAGATAACCGCGCAGACGATCGCCACCGGACTTGCCCCGGTTGAACGCCGCGATCGCCCGACGCGTTGCCGGTTCACTCATCTCCAGCGCGCGCATCTCGTTCCGCGCCTGCTGGATATGCCCGTCCGTGACCCGCCCGTCGCTCTTGGCCAGACGCCCGAGCAACACGAACAATAATTCGTCGTTGCGCAGCATCGGCCGGCCGCCGAGTTTCTCGCGTAAATGCCCCCAGCTCTGCAAGTGCAGGCGCCGATCCAGCGCCTGTCCCAACAACGCCCCAAGCATGGCCCCCGGAATGCTGGCGATCGCAAAACCCGCTCCGGCTCCAATCAGAGTCCCTGGCCACAACATATCAGCGACTCGCTTCTATCAAGGTTTCAGCTTCGGCCAGACGCTCATGCGTACCGACATCCACCCAGTGACCTTTCAGCCGCTCGCCTGTCACTTCGCCGTCTGCCATGGCTTTACGTAGCAGCGGCGCCAGTTTGAAGGCACCGTCCGTGCAGCCATCGAATAATTGCGGATGCAGCACGGCAATACCGCTGTAGGTCAGGGTCTGCGCGTCCGGATGGCCGTCGTGCACCTTCCCGTCGGTCAGGGTGAAATCACCGCTCGGGTGATGCGCAGGGTTGTCCGCCAGCACCAGATGCGCCAGACCATTGATCGGCTGATGCAGCACGCTGAAGTCGTAATCGGTCCAGATATCACCGTTGACCACCAAGAACGCATCGTCGCCGAGCAACGGCAGCGCACGGAAAATCCCGCCACCGGTTTCCAGCGGCTCGCCTTCCGGCGAGTACTGAATGCTCACGCCGAATTGCGAACCGTCGCCCAGATAATCCTCGATCTGCTGACCGAGCCAGGCGTGGTTGATCACGATCTCATTGAAACCGGCGGCCGCGAGGGCGCGCAGGTGATATTCGATCAGGGGCACGCCGCCGGCACGTACCAGCGGTTTCGGGGTGGTCAGGGTCAGCGGGCGCATGCGCTCGCCTTTGCCTGCCGCCAGAATCATTGCCTTCATGCTGTTGCTCCACCCCGGAGGCTGGTGAACAGCGTTTGCAATTCGGCCAGTTCAGGACGACGGGCAATCACCGCTTCTATATAAGAGAAGAAACGCGGCACATCGGCCAGGTAACGCGGCTTGCCATCGCGGTGGCAGATACGCGCGAAGATGCCGATGACTTTCAAATGACGCTGCACGCCCATCAGGTCGCTGGCACGCAGAAAGTCTTCGAAATCCGGCTGCACCGGGATGTTCAGTGCCGAGGCTTGCTGCCAGTAATTTTCCAGCCAGCCACGCACGCGCTCTTCAGGCCAGCTGAGGAAAGCGTCCTTGAACAGGCAGGTTACGTCGTAGGTCACCGGGCCATAGACCGCATCCTGAAAATCCAGCACGCCAGGGTTTGGCTCGCTGAGCATCAGGTTGCGCGGCATGTAATCGCGGTGCACCAGCACTTTCGGCTGGGCCAGGGCGCTGTCGATCAACAGGTCGCTGATCTGCTGCCACTGTTGTTGCTGAGTCGAATTGAATTCGACGCCCAGTTCACGCTTCACGTACCACTCAGGGAACAGTTCCAGCTCACGGCGCAGCAATGCGACGTCGTAACTCGGCAGGGGCGCGACCATCGGCAACTGCTGAAAAGCCAGCAGGGCTTTCAGGGCATCGCTGAACAATGCGTCGGCATTTTCGCCATCGATCACGTCGAGATAGGTCTTGTTGCCCAGGTCATTGAGCAAAAGAAAGCCGCGTTCGAGGTCTTCGGCATAAATTTTCGGCACATTAATTCCGGATTTCGCCAGCAAAAAGGCGATATCCACGAACGGTTTGCAGTTTTCCTGGGGTGGCGGCGCATCCATCACGACGAAGCTGCGACCCGCGCCTTCCCAGCGGAAGTAACGGCGGAAACTCGCGTCGCTACTGGCCGCGGTCAACGTGGCCGGGGGCACGGCGCCCCAGCCCTGATCTGCAAACAGGATTGCCAACTGCTCATCGAGCCAAACTTTCAGGTGTTGCAAGCGTACATCTTGGTCAGGCATTGCAAGGGTCTCCGACGGCGCTAGCCGTCAAGCGGGTCATGCTTTATTATCCAGCATCTTTTTCAGACCATCGAGAGGCGTGCGGCCCACACCGCGGGCAGATGGCACGCAGGAAGCCCGGACTAATAAGATGGCATTGAAATCCCCCGCGTTTCGTAAAAAATTTCCGTTGTTGGTAACCGGCAGTCTGCTGGCTATGCAACCTCTGGCCAGTCAATTCGTTGTCGCCGCCGAGCAGTATGACTGCTCTGTCTCGGCTACGGGTGCCTGGGACTGTTCGCCCAAGACGCCGGCGGCTGCATTGCCTCCGCGTCCAGTGCATGACGGCAGTGCCGTCAGCGCCACCGGCGAAGCCCCGGCACAGAACGGTTCGACTTCCGACACTGGCGCCAAACCAGCGCTGGTGACCGAAGCCAAGGGCCGCGGACTGAAATCCCGTAGCGAAGACTTCAGTCACCTCGACTGGGTTCCGCGCGAGAAACTCACCGCTGCCCAATTGGCTGAAACCGGTCCGTATTGCTCTGGTGCTTACATCGAGCCGACTCGTCCTGGCATGAATGACAAGACGAATAAAAGCGATGCACCGACCTTTATCGGCGCAAAAGCTTCGCGCTATAACACCGATGATCAAGTTGGCACCCTGGCCGGTGATGTTGTCCTGCGTCAGGGCAGCATGCAGGTCGAGTCCGATGAGGCGAGCCTGTATCAGGCCGAGAGCCGCGCCGAACTCAACGGCGATGTGCGCATCCGCGACAACGGCGCGCTGATCGTCGGCGACCACGCCGATGTGCAGCTCGACACTGGTGAAGCCAAGGTCGACAACGCCGAATACGTGATGCACAAATCGCGCATCCGCGGTAACGCGCTGTACGCCAAGCGTGCCGAAAACGCGATCATTCGTCTCAAGGACGGCACGTACACCACGTGCGAACCGAACAGCAACGCCTGGCAGCTCAAGGGTAATAACATCACCCTGAACCCGGCCACCGGCTTCGGTACCGCGACCAACGTGACGTTGCGTGTAAAAGACATTCCGATCCTGTACACGCCATACATCTACTTCCCGATCGATGATCGTCGCCAGTCGGGCTTCCTGCCGCCGACCATCGGCAGCGGCACCGACACCGGCTTCATGCTGGTTACCCCGTACTACTTCAACCTGGCGCCTAACTACGACGCCACGTTGTACCCGCGTTACATGAGCAAGCGTGGCATGTTGGTGGAAGGCGAGTTCCGTTATCTGACCAAGTCAAGTGAAGGTCAGTTCGGTGCTGCGTACCTCAATGACGAGGACCATGATCGCGACAAGCAGACTGATTCCAAACAGACCCGCTACATGTACAACTGGCAACACAAGGGCGGCCTTGACTCCCGTGTTCTCACCCAGGTCGACTACACCAAGATCAGTGATCCTTATTACTTCCAGGATCTGCAGACCGATCAGATTGGTGTGAAATCCAGCGACTACGTGAACCAGCAGGGATCGGTTACCTATCGTGGCGACAGCTATACAGCGCGGCTGAATGCCCAGGCTTACCAACTGGCGACCGTATCGAACATCACGCCATATGACCGCCTGCCGCAGATCACCTTCAATGGTCAGCTGCCAGTACATCCGGAAGGCTTGAATTTCGACTACGAAACCGAGTTGGTTCGTTTCGACCGGGATCTGCTGACGGGTAACTACATAGATAAAGATGGTGGACCGATCAACATTGACGGCACCGTCGGCACTCGGCGCTTAGACAACAACATTGCAGGTCTCGCTCGTGCCAACGGCGACCGTTTGAACCTGAAACCAGGCGTGAGCCTGCCAATGAACTGGACTTATGGTTTCCTGAAGCCATCGCTCAAGTATCAATACACTCAATACAATCTTGATCTTGACCAGAAAGGCAAAAGCACATTGCTGGCTGGCGAAGATTACAGCCGCAACCAAAACCGAGGCGTACCAATTGCCAGCGTCGACAGTGGCTTGTACTTCGACCGCAACACTTCGTACTTTGGCAAAAACTACCGCCAGACTCTGGAGCCTCGCCTTTTCTACCTCTATGTACCGGAGAAAGATCAGGAAGACATTCCCGTCTTCGACACCAGCGAATCCACCTTCAACTACTCGTCGCTGTTCCGTGACAACCGCTTCTCCGGTTCCGACCGCGTCGGTGACGAGAACAAACTGTCGCTGGGTGTAACCAGCCGCTGGATCGAAGACAACGGTTTCGAACGTCAACGCATCAGCGTCGGTCAGGCGCTGTACTTCAAGGATCGTGAAGTCCAACTGCCGGGCATCGATGCAAAAACCCGTGATGACGCGAAATCCAACGTTTCGCCATACGCACTGGAATATGAATACCGCTGGAACCGCGACTGGCGCACCACTGCCGACTACAACTGGGATCCGGACAGCCGCAGCCCGCGTTCCGGCAGTGCGATGTTCCACTACCAGCCTGAAGACAACCCGAACAAGGTCATCAACGCCGGCTATCGCTATCGCAATGACCAGGTTCGTTACGATCAATCCACGGGTAAATGGACTGTGGGTGGTGGTGACTACGGCACCCCGGGCACGCCTGGCTACGTGAAGGACTACTACAAGATCCAGCAGCATGACTTCTCGGTCATCTGGCCGATCGTTCCACAGTGGAACGCGATCAGCCGCTGGCAGTACGACTACAACCGTAACCGTACCCTGGAAGCCTTCGGTGGTTTCGAGTACGACAACTGCTGCTGGAAACTGCGCCTGATCAACCGTTACTGGATTTCCTATGACGAGTTCAGTCAGGAAGCTCCGCAAAACGAAAAAGGCGACCATGGCGTCTTCCTCCAAATTGTTCTGAAGGGACTCGGTGGCCTCACTGGCGCCAAGGTAGAGAGCTTCCTCGACAAAGGCATTCAAGGTTATCGTGAACGTGAAGACCAAGCTTTCTGATTGTCTGCGCCCGCTGATGCTGGGCGCGCTGTTCCTGGGTACGGCGGCCAACGCCGCCGTACAGTCCATCGATAAAGTGGTAGCGATCGTCGACAACGACGTGGTCATGCAGAGCCAACTGGACCAGCGCGTCCACGAAGTTCAGCAGACCATCGCCAAGCGTGGAGGTGGCTTGCCACCTCCAGGTGTACTGGATCAACAGGTGCTTGAGCGCCTGATCGTCGAAAACCTGCAACTGCAGATCGGCGAACGTTCCGGCATCCGCATCACCGATGAAGAACTGAACCAGGCTGTCGGCACCATCGCCCAGCGCAACAACATGACTGTTGACCAGTTCCGCGCCGCCCTGGCACGCGACGGCCTGTCTTATGACGACGCTCGTGACCAGATCAAGCGCGAGATGGTCATCAGCCGTGTCCGTCAGCGCCGCGTGGCAGAACGCATTCAGGTCTCCGAGCAGGAAGTGAAGAACTTCCTCGCCTCCGACCTGGGCAAGATGCAACTGTCCGAAGAGCTGCACCTGGCCAACATCCTGATTCCGACCCCGGAAAGCGCCAACTCCGAAGCCATTCAGAGTGCCGCGCGTCAGGCCATGGAGGTTTACCAGCAGCTCAAGCAAGGCGCCGACTTCGGTCAGTTGGCAGTGGCCAAATCCGCCAGCGACAACGCACTGGAAGGTGGCGACATGGGCTGGCGTAAAGCCGCTCAACTGCCACCTCCGTTCGATCGCGAGCTGAGCAGCATGGCCGTTGGCGATGTAACTCAGCCGGCACGTACGCCAGGTGGTTTCATCATCCTCAAGTTGCTGGCCAAGCGCGGCGGCGAAGCCCAGACCCGTGACGAGGTGCATGTGCGCCACATCCTGGTCAAGCCAAGCCCGATCCGCGACGAAGCCAAGACCAAAGCCCTGGTTCAATCGCTGTATGAGCGAATCCTGGCAGGTGAAGACTTCGCCACTCTGGCGAAGAGCTACTCTGAAGACCCGGGTTCCGCCCTCAACGGTGGCGACCTGAACTGGATCGACCCGAACGTACTGGTGCCGGAGTTCCGCGAAGTGATGGCCAAGACCCCACAAGGTCAACTGTCCAAGCCGTTCCAGACCCAATACGGCTGGCATGTTCTGGAAGTCCTTGGCCGTCGCGCCACCGACAGCACCGAACAAGCCCGCGAGCAGCAAGCCATGACCGTACTGCGTAACCGCAAATACGACGAAGAGCTGCAAACCTGGCTGCGTCAGATCCGTGACGAAGCGTACGTAGAGATCAAACTCCCTGGTGCAGACCAGGCAGCGCAGTGAAACCCAAGCGTTTCGCGCTGACACCCGGCGAACCAGCCGGCATCGGTCCCGACCTGTGCCTGCTGCTCGCCTCGCAAGCCCAGCCACATCCCCTGATTGCCATCACCAGCCGCGACCTGCTCCTTGAGCGGGCCGCGCAGCTGGGGCTGGCCGTCAACTTGCAGGATGTCGGCCCGGATCACTGGCCGGACGCCCCGGCGCCCGCCAACAGCCTGTATGTCTGGGACACTCCGCTCAGCGCCCCAGTGGTGGCCGGGCAACTGGACAAGGCCAATGCGGCCTTCGTCCTCGAAACCCTGACCCGCGCCGGCAACGGCTGCCTCAGCGGCGATTTCGCCGGGATGATCACTGCACCCGTGCACAAAGGCGTGATCAACGAGTCGGGTATCGCCTTCTCTGGACACACGGAATTTCTCGCTGACCTGACCCATACCGCCCAGGTGGTGATGATGCTCGCTACCCGCGGTTTGCGTGTGGCACTGGTCACCACTCACCTGCCCCTGCGCGACATCGCCGATGCGATCACGCCGGAGCGGCTGGAGCGGGTCACGCGGATTCTGCACAGCGACCTGCAAAACAAATTCGGCATCGCCCAGCCACGCATCCTCGTTTGCGGGCTCAACCCGCACGCCGGTGAAGGCGGACACCTGGGCCATGAAGAAATCGACATCATCGAACCGACATTAGAGCGCCTGCGTGGCGAGGGCATGGACCTTCGTGGCCCGCTGCCCGCCGACACTCTGTTTACCCCCAAATATCTGGAGCACTGCGATGCAGTGCTGGCGATGTACCACGACCAGGGTTTGCCTGTGCTTAAGTACAAAGGCTTCGGCGCTGCCGTCAACGTGACCCTGGGCTTGCCGATCATCCGCACATCGGTCGACCATGGCACCGCCCTGGATCTGGCCGGCAGCGGCAAAATCGACACCGGCAGCCTGCAAGTCGCCCTGGAAACCGCCTACCAGATGGCCGAGACCCGTTTATGACCGAGCAATACCAACACAAGGCGCGCAAACGCTTTGGCCAGAACTTCCTGCACGATGCCGGCGTCATCGACCGCATCCTGCGTTCCATCAGTGCCAAGTCCGAAGACCGCCTGCTGGAAATCGGCCCGGGCCAGGGCGCACTGACCGCCGGCCTGCTCAACTCAGGTGCGCAACTGGACGTGGTGGAGCTGGACAAGGATCTGATCCCGATCCTCAATCAGCAGTTCGCTGGCAAGAGCAACTTCAACCTGCATCAGGGCGATGCGCTGAAGTTCGACTTCAACACGCTCAACGCCGCGCCGAACAGTCTGCGCGTCGTCGGCAACCTGCCGTACAACATCTCTACACCGCTGATTTTTCACCTGCTGAACAACGCCGGCATCATTCGCGACATGCACTTCATGTTGCAGAAAGAAGTGGTCGAGCGCCTGGCAGCAGGCCCTGGCGGTGGCGACTGGGGTCGCCTGTCGATCATGGTTCAGTACCACTGCCGCGTAGAGCACCTGTTCAACGTCGGCCCGGGCGCGTTCAACCCGCCGCCGAAAGTTGATTCGGCCATCGTCCGTCTGGTGCCACACGCGGTACTGCCTCACCCGGCCAAGGATCATCGCCTGCTGGAGCGCGTTGTGCGCGAAGCCTTCAACCAGCGCCGCAAGACCTTGCGCAACACGCTCAAGCAATTGATGACCGCTGCCGAGATCGAAGCGGCCGGCGTCGATGGCAGTTTGCGTCCGGAGCAACTCGACCTGGCCGCGTTCGTGCGCCTGGCCGACAAGCTCAGCGAACAAGTCCCGCCAGCCCCCGCCGCCGACTGACCGGCGATGAACGCTATCGGGCAGGACGCCACTCTGGTTTACTGCCCGATACTTGCCTAGACTGATTCCCCATCAGCTACGCCTCGCGTTCCGCTTTGTTTAAGGCCCTTTGCATGTCCGATCCTCGTTATCAGGTCGATGTCAGCGTCGTTACCCACTATCTGGCAGACCAATCGCAACCCGAACACGACCGCTTCGCCTTCGCCTACACCATCACCGTGCAGAACAATGGCGAGCAACCCGCACGCCTGATGTCGCGCCACTGGGTGATCACCGACGGTGACGGCCATGTCGAAGAGGTACGCGGCGCGGGTGTCGTCGGCCAGCAACCGCTGATCGAATCAGGCAAAAGCCACACTTACAGCAGCGGCACGGTCATGACCACCAGGGTCGGCACCATGCAAGGTACTTACGAAATGGTCGCCAGTGATGGCAAACATTTCGACGCAATCATCAAGCCCTTCCGCCTCGCCGTCCCCGGAGCCCTGCACTGATGGCGACGTATGCCGTCGGCGACCTGCAAGGCTGCCTCGAACCGCTCAAGTGCCTGCTCAAGCAAGTCGCTTTCGACCCGAAACTCGATCGGCTCTGGCTGGTGGGCGATCTGGTCAACCGTGGCCCGCAGTCGTTGGAAACCCTGCGTTTTCTCTATGCCATGCGCGATTCGCTGGTCTGCGTCCTCGGTAATCACGACCTGCATCTGCTGGCGGCAGCAAAGAATATCGAACGTTTGAAGAAGTCGGACACGCTGCGCGAGATCCTCGAGGCGCCAGACTGCGCCGAACTGCTTGAGTGGGTGCGACAACAAAAGTTGATGCACTACGACGAGCAGCGCGACGTCGCCATGGTCCACGCCGGCATTCCACCGCAGTGGTCGCTGCGCCGCGCCTTGAAGTGCGCCGACGAAGTCGAAACCGCCCTGCGCGACGACAACCTGTTTCCTGCTTACCTCGACGGCATGTACGGCAACGATCCGGCGAAATGGGACAACGACCTCAAAGGTGTGACCCGCCTGCGCGTCATCACCAACTATTTCACCCGCATGCGTTTCTGCACCGCCGAGGGCAAGCTCGACCTCAAGAGCAAGGAAGGCCTCGACAGCGCACCACCAGGCTACAAACCGTGGTTCCAGCACAAGGAACGCAAGACCAAAGGGCTGCGAATCATTTTTGGTCACTGGGCGGCGCTGGAAGGCAATATCCATGAGCCAGGCATCTCGGCGCTGGACACCGGTTGTGTCTGGGGCGGCAGCCTGACCCTGATGAACGTCGACAGCGGCGAACGCCTGTCGTGCAAATGCGATGAACATGGCGGCCTCGCCCCGACCGTCGCACCACTTATCCCCGAAACTTCGCCAGTCAGCGCACCGCGCTAGACTGCGCATTCAGCCGAGCAACAGGAACCCGCCATGAGCGAATTCAAACGAATCCCCCCGGAGCAGGCTCAGGCCCTGCGTGAGCAAGGTGCTGTCGTGGTCGACGTGCGCGACCCGGCGACTTTCGCTGCCCTGCATATCAGCGGCTCGAAGCATCTGGACAACCACTCACTGCACGCCTTCATCCAAGGCGCCGATCTCGATGCACCGACCGTTGTCGTCTGCTACCACGGCAATTCCAGCCAAGGCGCTGCGGCGTACCTGATCAGTCAGGGCTTTTCCGACGTCTACAGCATGGACGGCGGCTTTGAGCTGTGGCGTACGACCTATCCTGCAGAAACTGCCCAAGGCACCGCCGAATAATTTTTTTTGTCACGCGCAGGCCCCGGCTGCCGTGGGCCTGCGCCGGGCAGACGAACGGTCTGCCACAACTAATTACGTATCTCGCCTTTACCTCCCGAATTCCCAACTATCCTTAAGCCCAGGCCATCCAAAACAGGGGAGAGCCGGTACACCGGCGCACGGGTCATCGGGAGTGACTTTCACGATTGTCGGTCGTGAAAGTGTTCTGGGGGGTAAACAAACAGCTGCCACAACGGTTGTTTGCCAGCATCGACTGAGTGATCCGGCGTCGGCTCCACGTATCGAGCGAGGTGACGTCATGAGTATCTTTAGCCACTTCCAACAACGCTTCGAGTCCACACGCCAGGAAGAACTCTCGCTGCAAGAGTACCTGGAGCTGTGCAAGAAAGACCGAAGCGCCTACGTTTCCGCCGCCGAGCGTCTATTGCTGGCCATCGGCGAACCGGAACTGCTCGACACCTCGACCAACTCGAGGCTGTCACGCATCTTCTCCAACAAGGTGATCCGTCGCTATCCGGCCTTTGAAGACTTCCACGGGATGGAAGAATGCATCGACCAGATCGTCTCGTATTTCCGCCACGCCGCCCAAGGCCTGGAAGAGAAGAAACAGATCCTTTATCTGCTCGGCCCTGTTGGTGGCGGTAAATCGTCCTTGGCCGAGAAGCTCAAGCAACTGATCGAAAAAGTGCCGTTCTATGCGATCAAGGGCTCGCCAGTATTCGAATCCCCCCTGGGTCTGTTCAACGCCACCGAAGATGGCGCGATCCTCGAAGAAGACTTCGGCATCCCACGGCGCTACCTGAACACCATCATGTCGCCGTGGGCGACCAAACGTCTGGCCGAATTCGGCGGCGACATCAGTCAGTTCCGCGTGGTCAAACTCTACCCGTCGATCCTCAATCAGATCGCCGTGGCCAAGACCGAACCGGGTGACGAGAACAACCAGGACATCTCTGCCCTGGTTGGTAAAGTCGACATCCGCAAACTCGAGGAATACCCACAGAACGACGCCGACGCCTACAGCTACTCCGGTGCGCTGTGCCGGGCCAACCAGGGCCTGATGGAATTCGTCGAAATGTTCAAGGCACCGATCAAGGTGCTGCACCCATTGCTGACTGCGACCCAGGAAGGCAACTACAACAGCACCGAAGGTCTCGGCGCGATTCCGTTTACCGGGATCCTGCTCGCCCACTCCAACGAATCGGAGTGGCACACCTTCCGTAATAACAAGAACAACGAAGCGTTCATCGACCGGATTTACATCGTCAAAGTGCCGTACTGCCTGCGGGTCAGCGACGAAGTGAAGATCTACGACAAACTGTTGTTCAACAGCTCTCTGGCCAAGGCCCATTGCGCACCCGATACCCTGAAGATGCTCGCGCAGTTCACCGTGCTGTCACGCCTCAAGGAGCCGGAAAACTCCAACATCTATTCGAAGATGCGCGTCTACGACGGCGAAAACCTCAAGGACACCGATCCGAAAGCCAAATCGATTCAGGAATACCGCGACTCTGCAGGCGTGGATGAAGGCATGAACGGTCTGTCGACCCGGTTTGCGTTCAAGATCCTGTCCAAGGTGTTCAACTTCGATCCGCACGAAATCGCCGCCAACCCGGTACACCTGCTCTATGTGCTGGAACAGCAGATCGAACAGGAACAGTTCCAGGCTGAAACCCGTGAGCGTTACCTGCGCTACCTGAAGGAATACCTGGCTCCGCGTTATATCGAATTTATCGGCAAGGAAATTCAGACCGCGTACCTCGAGTCTTACAGCGAGTACGGCCAGAATATCTTCGACCGCTACGTGCTGTATGCGGACTTCTGGATTCAGGATCAGGAATACCGTGATCCGGAAACCGGCGAAATCCTCAACCGCGTGGCCCTCAACGAGGAACTGGAAAAAATCGAAAAACCGGCCGGCATCAGCAATCCGAAGGATTTCCGCAACGAAATCGTCAACTTCGTCCTGCGCGCCCGGGCCAACAACAACGGCAAGAACCCGACCTGGCTCAGCTACGAAAAACTGCGGGTGGTCATCGAGAAGAAAATGTTCTCGAACACCGAGGATCTGCTGCCAGTCATCAGCTTCAACGCCAAGGCCAGCAAAGAGGATCAGCAGAAACACAACGACTTCGTTACACGAATGGTCGAACGCGGCTACACCGACAAACAGGTACGGCTTCTTTCCGAATGGTACCTACGGGTACGGAAGTCGCAGTGAAGCAGCTGCAAGCTTCTAGCTACAAGCTGCAAGAACAAAGCGCGTAACCCACTGATGCCCGGGAACCTGCTTTTACTTGCAGCTTGAAGCTCACAACTTGAAGCTGCCCGGAGGGCCTCCTATGAGTTATGTGATCGACCGACGTCTCAATGGCAAGAACAAGAGCACGGTGAACCGTCAGCGCTTCCTGCGGCGTTACCGTGACCACATCAAAAAGGCTGTCGAAGAGGCGGTCAGCCGGCGCTCCATTACCGATATGGAACACGGCGAGCAAATCAGTATTCCCGGTCGCGACATCGACGAACCGGTGCTTCACCACGGCCGTGGCGGCAAGCAGACCGTGGTTCATCCTGGTAACAAAGAATTCACGGCCGGCGAACACATCGCCCGGCCACCGGGTGGTGGCGGCGGGCGCGGACCGGGCAAGGCCGGCAATTCCGGCGAAGGCATGGACGAATTCGTCTTCCAGATCACCCAGGAAGAATTCCTCGAATTCATGTTCGAAGACCTCGAACTGCCCAACCTGGTCAAACGCAACCTCAGCGGCACTGACACGTTCAAAACCGTACGCGCCGGGATCAGCAACGAAGGCAATCCGTCACGGATCAACATCATCCGCACCCTGCGTTCGGCGCATGCACGCCGCATTGCCCTGTCCGGCAGCAGTCGGGCGAAACTGCGCGAAGTCAAAGAAGAACTGGAGCGCCTGAGACGCGAAGAGCCGGACAACTTCGGCGATATTCAGGAACTCGAAGCCGAAATCGAAAAACTCAGCGCGCGCATCCACCGTGTGCCGTTTCTCGATACCTTCGACTTGAAATACAACCTGCTGATCAAACAACCTAACCCCAGCTCGAAAGCGGTGATGTTCTGCCTGATGGACGTCTCCGGCTCCATGACCCAGGCGACCAAGGACATCGCCAAACGCTTTTTCATCCTGTTGTATCTGTTCCTCAAGCGGAACTACGACAAGATCGACGTGGTGTTCATCCGCCACCACACCAGTGCCCGGGAAGTCGATGAAGAAGAGTTTTTCTATTCGCGGGAAACCGGCGGCACCATCGTTTCCAGTGCGCTGAAGCTGATGCAGGAGATCATGGCCGAGCGTTATCCGAGCAATGAATGGAACATCTACGCGGCACAGGCTTCCGACGGCGACAACTGGAACGACGACTCGCCGATCTGCCGCGACATACTGATCAACCAGATCATGCCGTTTGTGCAGTACTACACTTATGTGGAGATCACCCCGCGCGAACACCAGGCCCTCTGGTACGAATACGAGCGCATCGCCGAAGCCTTTTCCGACACGTTTGCCCAGCAGCAACTGGTCTCGGCCGGGGATATCTATCCGGTCTTCCGTGAACTCTTCCAGCGCAGGTTAGTGACATGACCGCCAAAGAGCAGAAGCGCCAACCCATTTCCACCGGCTCCGAATGGACATTCGAGCTGATCCAGACCTACGACCGCGAAATCGCCCGTATCGCGGCCGGTTATGCGCTGGATACTTATCCCAACCAGATCGAAGTGATCACCGCCGAGCAGATGATGGATGCGTACGCCTCGGTGGGCATGCCGCTGGGTTACCACCACTGGTCCTATGGCAAACACTTCCTCAGCACCGAAAAATCCTACAGTCGCGGGCAGATGGGGCTGGCCTACGAGATCGTGATCAACTCCGATCCGTGCATCGCCTATCTGATGGAAGAAAACACCATCTGCATGCAGGCGCTGGTGGTGGCGCACGCGTGCTACGGCCACAACAGCTTCTTCAAGGGCAATTACCTGTTCCGCACCTGGACCGACGCCAGCTCGATCATCGATTACCTGGTGTTCGCCAAGCAATACATCATGCAATGCGAGGAACGCCACGGCATCGACGCGGTGGAAGACCTGCTCGACTCCTGCCACGCCTTGATGAACTACGGCGTCGACCGCTACAAGCGCCCCTATCCGATTTCCGCCGAGGAAGAACGGCGACGTCAGAAGGATCGCGAAGAACACATGCAGAAGCAGATCAACGATCTGTGGCGCACGATTCCCAAAGGTGCGGACAAATACAGCGACAAGGACAACGCGCGCTTCCCCGCAGAACCGCAGGAAAACATCCTGTACTTCATCGAGAAACACGCGCCGTTGCTGGAACCGTGGCAACGCGAGATTGTGCGTATCGTGCGCAAGATCGCCCAGTATTTCTATCCACAACGCCAGACTCAGGTGATGAACGAAGGCTGGGCAACGTTCTGGCACTACACGCTGATGAACGATCTGTATGACGAAGGCCTGGTCACCGACGGTTTCATGATGGAGTTCCTGACGTCGCACACCAGCGTGGTGTTCCAGCCAGGTTTTGACAGCCCCTACTACAGCGGCATCAACCCTTACGCCTTGGGCTTCGCCATGTACCGGGACATCAGGCGCATGTGTGAAGAACCCACTGAGGAAGACCGTCACTGGTTCCCGGACATTGCCGGAACCGACTGGCTGTCGACCATCAAGTTCGCCATGAGCAGCTTCAAGGACGAGAGCTTCATCCTGCAGTACCTGTCACCCAAGGTAATCCGCGACCTGAAACTGTTCAGCATCCTCGATGACGACCAGAAGGACGATCTGCTGGTACCGGCAATCCACGACGAAACCGGTTACCGGATCATCCGCGAAACCCTGGCAGCGCAATACAACCTCGGCAATCGTGAGCCGAACGTGCAGATCTACAGCATTGATCGACGGGGTGATCGCTCCCTGACCTTGCGCCATCAGCAACATGACCGCAAACCGTTGGGCGACTCCACCGACGAAGTGCTCAAACACCTGCATCGCCTGTGGGGCTTCGATATTCATCTGGAAACCCTGCAGGGTGACCAGATCATGAAGACCCATCACGTTCCGCCACGCAGTGAACACAGCGAAGGGGATTACGGTCGGCTCGACCTGGCCGTCATTCATCTTTGATCCGGTTCTGGCCTCCGAAAGTCCGACGCAAGAGTTATCCTGTCGGGCTAACGGAGGTTTTTTATGCAGATTTATAAGGTCGGCGGTGCAGTACGCGATCGCCTGCTGGGCAAACCGGTCACCGATATCGACTGGGTCGTTGTCGGCGCCAGCACCGAGGAAATGCTCGCGCAAGGCTATCGCCCGGTCGGCGCGGATTTCCCGGTGTTTCTTCACCCAAAAAGCGGCGAGGAATATGCCCTCGCCCGCACCGAACGCAAGAGCGGTAGTGGGTACGGCGGTTTCACCTTTCACGCCAGCCCCGAAGTAACGCTTGAAGAAGACCTGATCCGCCGCGACCTGACCATCAACGCCATGGCCGAGGACGATCAGCAGAACCTGACCGATCCGTATCACGGCCAGCGCGACCTTGAAGATCGAATTCTTCGCCACGTTTCCCCGGCGTTCGCCGAAGATCCCTTGCGTGTCTTGCGCGTTGCTCGCTTCGCCGCACGCTATGCCGAACTGGGCTTCACCGTCGCGCCCGAGACCCTGGAGCTGATGCGTCAGCTCAGCGAATCCGGCGAACTGCAAGCGCTGACTGCCGAACGTAGCTGGAAGGAAATCTCCCGGGCACTGATGGAAGATCAGCCGCAGGTATTCATTGAGGTTTTGCGTCAATGCGGAGCACTGAAAGTGCTGATGCCGGAAGTCGATGCCTTGTTTGGCGTGCCGCAACCGGAAATCCATCACCCGGAAATCGACAGCGGCATCCACACCCTGAGCGTGCTGGAGCAATCGGCGCTGCACAAACAACCACTGACCGTACGCTGGGCCTGCTTGCTGCACGACCTCGGCAAAGGGCTTACGCCAAAAGAAGAGTGGCCGCGACACATCGCCCACGAACACACGGGGTTGAAGCTGATCAAAGCGGTCAATGAGCGCTTCAAGGCACCGAAGGACTGTCAGGAATTGGCGCTACTGGTCGGCCAGTACCATACCCATGGACATCGCGCTCTGGAGTTGAAGGCTTCGACGCTGCTGGAGTTACTGCAGAGTTTTGATGTGTATCGCCGGCCGCAGCGCTTTGAGGAATTCATCATCGCTTGCGAGATGGATGCGCGCGGACGCAAGGGGCTGGAACAGCGCAGTTATCCACAGGCGGATTATCTGCGCGGCGCGGCCAATGAGGCGCGGGGCGTGGCGGTGCAGCCGTTGCTGGAGAAGGGACTTAAAGGCCCGGAGCTGGGCGAAGCGCTCAAGCGCGAACGGCTCAAGGCGTTGAAGGCTTACAAAGAGGCTTACACCTCCTGAAATGCTTCGCGAGCAGGCTCGCTCCCACATTGGAACAGGATCTCCTGTGGGAGCGAGCCTGCTCGCGAAAGCGTCCGTCAGATCAACGCAAATCCGAAGGGGTCAGTTGTTCGCCGCGCCATTCAAAGGCGACCGGCGCCAACACCTGATCAATCTGCGCCTCGGCCCACAACGTCGCGAAGCTTTTTCCCACGCCCGGATGCACGCAATCCGGCGCAATCAGCGACAGCGGCCACAGCACAAAAGCGTTTTTCAGGATTTCTGCCCGCGGCAGAACCAGACCGTCGAAGTTACCCACCAGATCGCCATACAGCAGCACGTCGATATCCAGCGGCAACCCCTTGCGCTCCGGCGCATAGCGCCCATTGTCCGCCTCGATGAACTTCAAGCGCCGGTCCAGCTCCATCAACGGCAAATCGGTATACGCCGACACCACGAAGTTGAAGAATGGCCCGCTCTTGATGCCCACCGGTTGACTCTCGAACACGGCCGAACAGCGGATATCCACGAGGAAAGTCGCCAACGCGTCGAGCCCGGCGCGCAAATGGGTTTCGCGCTCGATATTGCTACCGAGCCCAAGATACACCTGAGTCAGCGACATCCGCGCTCGATCTCCACACCCACACCACCCTTGGCGGCCGGCACAGCGCCGGGCTTGGTCAGCTTCAGGCGGACCCAGGTAATCTTGAATTCCGTCATCAGCACTTCAACCAGGCGCTCGGCAAACGTCTCGACCAACTGGAATTGCGCCTGCTCGGCAAATGCCTGAATGCGTGTGGAAACGCTGGCGTAGTCGAGCGCCAGGGTGAGGTCGTCACCGGCGGCGGCCGGGCGATTGTCCCAAGCGAAGCTCAGATCAAGACGCAGGCACTGTCGGATGCCGCGCTCCCAGTCGTAGGCACCGATCACGGTGTCAACTTCCAGGCCCTCGATAAACACTCTGTCCAAGCACTTTTCTCCGCTGCACGACAAGGGCGCAATGCGCCGTTAGAATCAGGGCGTCCTCGCCCGGAATAGTTAGCATGTTTTGGTTACTGGCGATCCTCGCCTACCTGCTCGGCTCGCTGTCCTTCGCCATTTTGCTCAGCCGCCTGACCGGAAACCCGGATCCGCGAATGAGTGGCTCGGGTAATGCCGGCGCCACCAACATGCTGCGCCTGGCCGGTCGCAAACTCGCGATCCTGACCTTGCTGGGTGATCTGTGCAAAGGCTTGCTGCCGGTGCTGATCGCAGCGGCTGCGGGCCTTTCGTTGCAGGATCAGGCATGGATCGGCGTGTGCGCCGTGATCGGTCACCTGTTCCCGCTGTACTTCCGTTTTCGTGGCGGCAAGGGCGTTGCCACTGCCGCCGGCATGCTGCTGGGCCTGTATCCGCCCGCCGCGCTGCTGGCCGTATGCGCCTGGCTGCTGACGTTCTATCTGACCCGCACCAGCTCGCTGGCGGCGCTGATCGCCACGCCGCTGACCCTGCCGTTGCTCGCTTGGCAGGAACCGGAAGCGTTGCTGCCGATGAGCGCACTCACACTGCTGATCGTCTGGCGCCACCGCGGCAATCTACGCGACCTGTTTGCCGGGCGCGAACGGCATTTTTAAATACCGTTCATGAACGCCGCTCATCACAACGCCGACAACTGCTCCATCGGCCAGCGCGCCTGCACGCTGATCGCCAGACTTTCCTGCTGACCGGCCTGCAAACGCTGGCAACCGGCAAACGCGATCATCGCGCCGTTGTCGGTGCAAAACTCGGGACGGGCGTAAAACACATCGCCTTTCATGTCACCAAGCATTTTCTCCAGCGAAATGCGCAACGCCTTGTTGGCACTGACGCCGCCAGCGATCACCAGACGCTTCATGCCCGCCTGTTTCAGGGCGCGCTTGCACTTGATTGTCAAAGTCTCCACCACGGCCTGCTGGAACGCCAGCGCGATGTCGCAACGGGCTTGCTCGCCGTCGTCCCCGACGCTGACGCATTGCTGCCAGGTGTTGAGGGCGAAGGTTTTCAAGCCGCTGAAGCTGAAATCCAGCCCCGGGCGATCACACATCGGACGCGGGAAGGTGAAACGTCCTGCGACGCCCTTCTCCGCCAACTTGGCGATTTCCGGTCCGCCCGGATAATTGAGGCCCATCATCTTTGCGGTCTTGTCGAACGCTTCGCCGGCGGCATCGTCGAGCGTCTCGCCAAGCAGGCTGTATTGACCGATACCATCGACCTGAACCAGCTGCGTATGACCGCCGGAGACCAACAAAGCGACGAACGGGAATTCAGGCGGTTTTGGCTCCAGCATCGGCGCGAGCAAATGGCCTTCCATGTGATGCACGCCCAACGCCGGAATGCCCCAGGCGAACGCCAACGCTTGAGCGCAGGAGGCGCCGACCAGCAGCGCGCCAACCAGGCCAGGACCCGCGGTATAAGCGATCGCATCGATCTCGGTCGGCACACAGTCAGCCTCGGCCAACACCTGACGAATCAAGGGCAGCATGCGCTTGACGTGGTCACGCGAGGCCAGCTCAGGCACCACACCGCCATACACGCGATGCAGGTCGATCTGGCTGAACAATGCATCGGCCAGCAGACCGCGTTCACTGTCATATAATGCGACGCCGGTTTCGTCGCAGGAGGTTTCTAATCCCAGTACTAGCATGGGTTTGCGCCTTGTTTAGGCTGAATTCGAAGGCGCGCATAATAGTCGCCGCGTGATGCCCCGACCAGCGGTTTTCGATCAGAGGCTTTGCATTCCGAGCGATGAGGGGTTAACATCCGCAACCCTTAAAAACCGACGTCTTCAAGTGCTCTTTTGCCGCGAGGATGTTGACCCCGGTAATGAATGAAGGTAGCTCTGGATGCCAGCCGTCAAAGTTAAAGAGAACGAACCCTTCGACGTAGCTCTGCGTCGTTTCAAGCGCTCCTGCGAAAAAGCCGGTGTACTGGCTGAAGTTCGTAGCCGCGAATTTTACGAGAAGCCAACTTCTGAGCGTAAGCGCAAAGCAGCAGCCGCTGTTAAGCGTCACGCCAAGAAAGTTCAGCGCGAACAGCGCCGCGCCGTTCGTCTGTACTAATACACAGACGTTCGTAGCAAGCTTCTTGCCTAAGCCCGGCCCTCAGCCGGGCTAATGGCATTTGCGTAAAACGCTTGATGCTTCACCGTCGAAGCCGCACACGCGACCGAGACAAACCTGCTTCACGCGTCAGACCTGGCTCTTTTGCCAGCGGTGCACGTCTTTTCTGACGAGCCTTTCAAGGCTACTGACGAGCACACCCACTGATTCCTCTTACGACGATCAGCCCAAGGCACCTGCATGCGTGCCCGCTTTATTGAGCTATCCGAGGCCCTTTATCGGCCGTCAGCGGATTCAGCGAAACACTTTCAAATAGTCGAAGACTGATCGGTACTAACGTCAGTGGATTTTCGGCAGATACACTTCCCGACAGCGATAACGCAGACGACACCGGTCGAGCCGCATATTTTGCGCGCCTACAGTAACGACCCGCGTCCGACAGCCTTTCGTATCGGACCCATTACAGCGCAGACGACGAGAACGCCATGGCCGGGCTGATTCCCCAGAGCTTCATTGACGACCTGCTGAACCGCACCGACATCGTCGATGTGGTCAGCTCGCGCGTGCAATTGAAGAAGGCCGGCAAGAACTACACCGCCTGTTGCCCGTTTCACAAAGAAAAAACCCCGTCTTTCAGCGTCAGCCCGGACAAACAGTTCTACTACTGTTTCGGCTGCGGCGCTGGCGGCAACGCCCTCGGCTTCCTCATGGATCACGACAATCTGGATTTCCCCCAGGCAGTCGAGGATCTGGCGAAAGCCGCTGGCATGGAAATTCCCCGCGAAGAAAGCGGCCGTCCGCACAAACCGCGCCAGCCGACCGATTCGCCGCTGTACCCGCTGCTGACCGCCGCTGCCGACTTTTATCGGCAGGCACTCAAGAGCCACCCATCGCGCAAAGCTGCGGTGGACTATCTCAAGGGCCGCGGCCTGACCGGCGAGATCGCCCGGGATTTCGGCCTCGGCTTTGCTCCGCCGGGCTGGGACAACCTGTTCAAACACTTGAGCAGCGACACGCTTCAGCAAAAAGCCATGATCGATGCCGGCCTGCTGATCGAAAACGCCGAAACCGGCAAACGCTACGACCGCTTCCGCGATCGCGTGATGTTCCCGATCCGCGATACCCGGGGGCGCATCATCGCTTTCGGCGGTCGCGTCCTCGGCGACGACAAACCGAAATACCTGAACTCACCGGAAACCCCGGTATTCCATAAAGGCCAGGAACTCTACGGCCTTTATGAAGCGCGCAAGAACAACCGCAACCTCGATGAAATCATCGTCGTCGAAGGTTATATGGACGTCATCGCCCTCGCCCAGCAAGGCCTGAAGAATGCCGTCGCAACACTGGGCACCGCGACCAGCGAAGAACATATGAAGCGCCTGTTCCGAGTCGTACCGAACGTATTGTTCTGTTTCGACGGCGACCAGGCCGGCCGCAATGCTGCGTGGCGCGCACTGGAAGCGACACTTCCGTGCCTGCAGGACGGACGCCGTGCGCGCTTCCTGTTTCTGCCGGAAGGCGAAGACCCGGACACTCTGGTGCGCGCCGAAGGCACTGACGCGTTCAAGGCACGGATCAATCAGCACGCCCAGCCACTGGCAGATTACTTTTTCCAGCAACTGACGGAAGAAGCCGACCCGCGCTCGCTCGAAGGCAAGGCCCATATGGCCACCCTCGCGGCGCCATTGATCGACAAAGTGCCGGGCGCCAACCTGCGTATCCTGATGCGCCAGCGCCTGACCGAAATCACCGGCCTGAGCAGCGAAACCGTCAGTCAGCTCGCGCAAAGTGCGCCGCAGGAAGCGCCGCCCGCTTACGATCCGGGCATCGATTACGACGCAATGCCGGATTACAGCGACTACCATCAGCCGCAGGCACAGGACATGTATGTGCCGCAGCAGGAATGGACGCCGAAGAAACCCGGCGCCGGCGGCAAGAAATGGGACAAGAAACCCTGGGACAAGAATGGCAAGCGTGGCGGCGATCGGGACCAGCAGCGCCCGCGCACGCCGATTGGCGTCGAATCGCCGACCCTGACCGCCCTGCGCACACTGCTTCATCACCCGCAACTGGCCGAGCGCGTCGAAGATGCCGGGCACATTGCGGACGAAAATCAGACCAACGCCCAGTTGCTTGTGGCGTTGCTCGAAGCCGTACAGAAGAATCCCAAGCTAAACTCATTTCAGTTGATCGCGCGATGGCACGGCACTGAACAGGGTCGATTGCTCAAGGCACTGGCAGAAAAGGAATGGCTG
The DNA here is from genome assembly GCF_058786735.1 of Pseudomonas sp. FW305-7. Lineage (NCBI taxonomy): Bacteria > Pseudomonadati > Pseudomonadota > Gammaproteobacteria > Pseudomonadales > Pseudomonadaceae > Pseudomonas > Pseudomonas sp. FW305-7. The sequence goes on along the minus strand of NZ_JBYSZA010000015.1, from coordinate 101,531 downwards.
ATTGACGGAGATAACCTTGAACAACAGTTTTTCGACACCATTACTAGCTTGTCAGCCCGCCAACGCGAGCGAAATCTGGAACAACTGCTCAGGAAAGCGCGTCAAAGCGAACTGAGCCTGGAAGAGAAAAATCAACTGCGCGACCTTTTAAGTCGCAATGTTTCCGCATCAAACCCGACCTCAACTGGCGCGTGAGGTCATAGCTCAGGTATAATCCTCGGCTTGTTTTTTGCCCGCCAAGACCTTCAGTGGATAGGGTGTTATGTCCGGAAAAGCGCAACAGCAGTCTCGTATTATTGAGTTGATCAAACTGGGTCGTGAGCAGAAGTATCTGACTTACGCCGAGGTCAACGACCACCTGCCCGAGGATATTTCAGATCCGGAGCAGGTGGAAGACATCATCCGCATGATTAACGACATGGGGATCCCCGTACACGAGAGTGCTCCGGATGCGGACGCCCTTATGTTGGCCGACGCCGATACCGACGAGGCCGCTGCGGAAGAAGCAGCCGCCGCGTTGGCAGCGGTGGAGACCGATATCGGTCGCACTACTGACCCGGTGCGCATGTACATGCGTGAAATGGGTACGGTCGAGCTTCTGACTCGTGAAGGCGAAATTGAAATCGCCAAGCGTATCGAAGAAGGCATCCGTGAAGTGATGAGCGCAATCGCGCACTTCCCTGGCACGGTTGACCATATTCTCTCCGAGTACACTCGCGTCACCACCGAAGGTGGTCGCCTGTCCGACGTCCTGAGCGGTTATATCGACCCGGACGACGGCATTGCGCCGCCTGCAGCGGAAGTGCCGCCGCCGATCGACGCGAAAGCGGCGAAGGCCGACGACGATACCGACGACGATGAAGCCGAATCTTCCGATGACGAAGAAGAAGCTGAAAGCGGTCCGGATCCGGTCATCGCTGCCCAGCGTTTCGGCGCTGTGTCCGATCAGATGGAAATCACTCGCAAGGCCCTGAAAAAGCACGGTCGTCACAACAAGGCGGCGATTGCCGAGTTGCTGGCCCTGGCCGAGCTGTTCATGCCGATCAAACTGGTGCCGAAGCAATTCGAAGCCCTGGTCGAGCGTGTTCGCAGCGCCCTGGATCGCCTGCGTCAGCAAGAGCGCGCGATCATGCAACTGTGCGTACGTGATGCACGTATGCCACGCGCCGATTTCCTGCGTCAGTTCCCGGGTAACGAAGTCGACGAAAGCTGGTCCGACGCCCTGGCCAAAGGCAAGAGCAAGTACGCCGAGGCCATCGGTCGTGTTCAGCCGGACATCATTCGTTGCCAGCAGAAACTGACTGCGCTGGAGACCGAGACCGGTCTGACCATCGCAGAAATCAAGGACATCAACCGTCGCATGTCGATCGGTGAGGCCAAGGCCCGCCGCGCGAAGAAAGAGATGGTTGAAGCCAACTTGCGTCTGGTGATCTCGATCGCCAAGAAGTACACCAACCGCGGCCTGCAGTTCCTCGATCTGATCCAGGAAGGCAACATCGGCCTGATGAAAGCGGTGGACAAGTTCGAATACCGTCGTGGTTACAAGTTCTCGACTTATGCCACCTGGTGGATCCGTCAGGCGATCACTCGCTCGATCGCCGACCAGGCCCGCACCATCCGTATTCCGGTGCACATGATCGAGACGATCAACAAGCTCAACCGTATTTCCCGGCAGATGTTGCAGGAAATGGGTCGCGAACCGACCCCGGAAGAGCTGGGCGAACGCATGGAAATGCCTGAGGACAAGATCCGCAAGGTATTGAAGATCGCTAAAGAGCCGATCTCCATGGAAACCCCGATCGGTGATGACGAAGACTCCCATCTGGGTGACTTCATCGAAGACTCGACCATGCAGTCGCCAATCGATGTCGCCACTGTTGAGAGCCTGAAAGAAGCGACTCGCGAAGTGCTGTCCGGCCTTACTGCCCGTGAAGCCAAAGTACTGCGCATGCGTTTCGGTATCGACATGAACACCGACCATACGCTCGAAGAAGTGGGCAAACAGTTTGACGTAACGCGTGAGCGGATCCGTCAGATCGAAGCCAAGGCGCTGCGCAAGCTGCGCCACCCGACGCGAAGCGAGCATCTGCGCTCCTTCCTCGACGAGTGATACCAGAACCCCCGGCCCAGGCCGGGGGTTTTGTTTATATGGCAGATTAAATTCCTCGCAACGCCCCTCCCCCGCATACCACGTCTACACTCGAAACAATCATCCCCGAGCCATAACGAGAGCGTTATGCCCAGATTGGCGTCCGTGCTTTTTTTGCTGTCACTGATGATCTGGACCGCAACGGCTGACGCGCTGACTCTGACCGATGAAGAACGTAGCTGGCTGGCGGCTCATCCGGACTTGCGCCTGGGTGTAGATGCGTCGTGGCCGCCCTTCGAGTTTCGCGATGACCAGGCGCGTTATCAGGGGCTCGCGGCGGACTATATCGATGTGATTCGCCAACGCCTGGCGATCAAGCTCACCCCCATCGAGCCGGTGAGCTGGACGGTGGTGCTGGAACAGGTAAAAGCAGGCAAGATCGACCTGCTGCCGGGCATCATGTCCACTCCGGAACGCCAGACCTACCTGTCATTCACCCGTCCCTATCTCGACTTCCCGATCGTCATTCTGGCCCACGTCGGTGGCGCCCAACCGCGCAAACTCGAAGATCTGTACGGTTTGAAGATCGCCGTGGTGGAAAACTATGCACCCCACGAGTTGCTGCGCACCCATCACCCGGATCTGAACCTGGTGGCCATGCCTAACGTCAGTTCGGCGTTACAGGCATTGGCAACCGATGAAGTGGATGCCGTGGTGGGCGACCTTGCTTCCAGTGTCTGGAGTCTGCGCCAACTGAAACTCGACGGCTTGTATGTCAGCGGCGAAACCCCGTATCGCTACCAACTGGCAATGGGCGTGCCCCGAGACAACAAAGTGCTGGCGGGGATTCTGGACAAAGTCCTCGCCGACATGACCCCGGAGGAAATCAGCAGCATCCAAGAACATTGGGTGGGCAACGTTCTCGATCATCGGACATTCTGGTCTGATCTGCTGATTTACGGCCTGCCCGGCCTGTTGTTGCTGGTGATCATTCTGGCAGTGGTCATCCGCATCAACCGGCGCTTGAGTTCGGAAATTGCCCGACGCATCGACCTCGAACAGGAACTGCGCAGCAGCGAATATCACTATCGCGGTCTGGTAGAGAGCCTGTCGGCCATTGCCTGGGAAGCGCGGATGAGCGACTTCACCTACAGCTATGTCTCTCCGCATGCCGAAGATCTGCTCGGCTACCCACTGTCGCATTGGCTGATTCCGGGGTTCTGGCGCAACATCATCCATCCCGCCGACCTGACCCGCGCCCAAAGCTTCTGTGATCACGAAGTGTTGGCCGGACGCGATCACAGCCTCGATTACCGGGTGATCACCGCCGATGGTCGCTGCTTGTGGGTACGCGACATCGTCAGCCTGATCGAGCACGGCCATGAACCGGTGATGCGCGGGTTGATGATCGACATCAGCGAAACCAAGCGCACCGAAGAAGCGTTGCGGCTGTCGGAGCAGAAATTCGCCTCGGTCTTTCAGCAATGCCCGGACATTCTAGTGATCGCGCGGCTGTCCGACGGCTGCCTGCTGGAGGTCAACGAAGCCTTTGAGGAACAGATCGGACTGAAAGCAGAAGAGGTCATCGGTCAGACAGCCACCGAGCTGAACATCTGGGGCATTCCCGGCGTGGGCCCGGGCCTGTTGCAGCGTTTGCAGGCCGGCAGCATCCGCAACCTGGAGATGCCCTTTCGCCGCAACAACGGTCAGGTGTTTACCGGCCTGATCTCCGCCGAACCCTTCGACCTCGACACCACGCCAGCCTTGGTGGTGGTGGTGCGTGACATCACTCAGCTCAAGGAAACCCAACAGCAACTGCAAACCTCGGAAGAGAAGTTTGCCAAGGCCTTTCATGCCTCGCCGGACGGCTTGCTGCTATCGCGCCAGAGTGACGGTTTGCTGCTGGAGGTCAACGAAGGTTTCAGCCGCATCACAGGGTTCAACAGCGCCATGTCGGTCGACCGCTCGGCGCTGGACCTGGGGATCTGGGTCAACCTCAACGAACGCAAACAGATGCTCGACCTGCTGCACCGTGACGGCTTCGTTCGCGATTTCAGCTGCCATATTCGCCGTAGCGACGGGCAGATCCGCCTCTGCGAAGTATCCGCCCGGCCGCTACCGATCGGCGAAGAAGACTGCATGCTGACCATCGCCCGCGACATCACCGAACGTCATCTGATGCAGGAAAAGCTGCAACAGGCCGCCACGGTATTCGAGAGCACTGCCGAAGGCGTATTGATCACCGATACCCAGCAGCACATCAGCGCCGTCAACCGTGCTTTCACCGAGATCACCGGCTACACGGAAAGCGAAGCCCTCGGCCACACCCCACGCCTGCTCGCCTCGGGCCTGCACGACAGCGCGTTTTATGCGGCGATGTGGCACCAATTGACCGACGAAGGTCACTGGCAAGGCGAGATATCCAACCGACGCAAGAACGGCGAGCTGTATCCGAGCTGGCTGACCATCAGCGCCGTGCGTAACCGCGACAAGTTCATCACGCACTTTGTCGCCGTGTTTGCCGACATCTCCAGCCTCAAGCACGCCCAGGCGAAACTCGATTATCAGGCTCACCATGACCCGCTCACGGGCCTGCCGAACCGGACGCTGTTCGAAAGCCGCCTGTTGATGGCGCTGAACAGTCAGCAGGAAAACGGCGGTCAGGGTGCCGTGCTGTTTCTCGATCTTGATCGCTTCAAACACATCAACGACAGCCTCGGTCACCCGGTCGGCGACTTGCTGCTCAAAGGCATCGCGGTGCGCCTGAAAGAACAACTGCGCGACATCGACACCGTCGCTCGCCTGGGCGGTGATGAGTTCATCATCCTGTTGCCCGGCCTGCAGCAGGCCAGCGACGCCGATAACATCGCGCTGAAACTGCTCAATTGTTTCGGGGCCCCCTTCCAGGCCGGCGAGCACGAGTTTTTCATCAGTGCCAGCATCGGCACCAGCCTGTACCCACGCGACGGCTGCGACGTGGCCACGTTGGTGAAAAACGCCGACGCGGCGATGTATCGCTCCAAAGCCAAAGGCCGCAACCGGGTCGAGAGCTACACTCGCGACCTCACCGCGCAAGCCATCGAACGCGTGGCACTGGAGCACGAACTGCGTCGAGCCATCGAACGCGATGAATTGTTCCTCTACTACCAACCGAAAATCAGCCTCGACGATCACCGCCTGGTCGGCGCCGAAGCGCTGATCCGCTGGCGGCATCCGACTTTTGGCGAAGTGCCGCCAGAGCACTTCATTCCACTGGCCGAAGAGAACGGCATGATCCTGCAGATCGGTGATTGGGTGCTGGAGACCGCGTGCCGACAAATGTTCGAGTGGGGCCAGATCTACGACAGCCTTGGGCCGCTGTCCGTCAACCTCGCAGGTGCCCAACTGCGTCAACCGAACCTGCTCGGACGCATCGAGCAACTGCTCAAGGAAAACCGCTTGAGGCCGGATTTACTGCAACTGGAAATTACCGAGAACTTCATCATGAGTCAGGCCGAAGAGGCGCTGGCGGTGCTGCACCAACTCAAGCACCTCGGTGTGCAACTGGCAATCGACGACTTCGGCACAGGCTATTCCTCACTCAGTTACCTCAAACGCCTGCCGCTGGACATCCTCAAAATCGACCAGTCTTTCGTCCGCGGACTGCCCGATGACCCCCACGACGCAGCGATTGTCCGCGCCATCATCGCACTGGGCCGGAGCATGCAATTCACCGTGATCGCCGAGGGTGTGGAAACCCGGGCGCAACAACAATTCCTCGCCGCCGAAGGCTGCGAACAGATCCAGGGCTACATCGTCAGCCTGCCGTTACCGCCGGAAGAATTCGCCGCAACATTTCTTCGTGTAACCGTATCGGATTATTCGGATAGCACAGCCGAGAAACCGTCGCTATAATCCGCGGCCTACTGAGGGCCTATAGCTCAGTTGGTTAGAGCAGAGGACTCATAATCCTTTGGTCCACGGTTCAAGTCCGTGTGGGCCCACCAAATTGAAAGCCGCGCATTGCGCGGCTTTTTCGTTTCTGCGTTTAGCCCCGACCAATAAGGGGCTTCCATATTTTGCGGGTTGAAGCTGTAACATGCTCGCCCAAAGATCCGCGTCCCATGGAGCCGCTCCCTTGCCAGACACCCGCCCGCCCGTACTTGATGAAATCGACCGTCAGTTGATCGCTGCCCTGCAGATCAACGCCCGCGAGAGCGTGGCCATGCTCGCCCGGCAGTTGGGCATCGCGCGCACCACCGTGACTTCGCGGTTGGCGCGGCTGGAAAAGACCAAAGTCATCACCGGTTATGGCGTTCGCCTCGGTCAGCGTTTGGTCGATGGCGGGTTGCAGGCTTATGTCGGGATCAAGGTGCAGCCGCGTTCCGGCAAGGAAGTGTTGCGTCGCTTGAGTGCGATGGCGCAGGTGCAGCAATTGTGTGCGGTGAGTGGCGAATTTGATTATGTGGCGTGGTTGCGCACCGATTCGCCGGAGCAGCTGGATCAGTTGCTGGATCAGATCGGGAGTGTGGATGGGGTGGAGAAGACGACGACTTCGATCATTTTGAGTAGCAAGATTGATCGGGGGCAGCCGGTTTGAATATTTTCACCGAGATTTCTCGGTTGAATTTCAGGGCCTCATCGCGGGCAAGCCCGCTCCCACAATGATCGAAGTGAAGTCGAATATCGTCACTCTGTTCAATTAATTATCAAAACGACGACACTTTGCGTCTTATTAACGTGTTCTACGCTCCCTAAAATGGCTGGCATCTTTTCCTATACTCAGACGCGCATCCCGCGTCGGGTCGCCAGCAAGGTCAGCCATGAACAAGAACAATCGCCATCCTGCAGACGGTAAGAAACCAGTCACCATTTTCGGCCCGGACTTTCCGTTCGCTTTCGACGACTGGATCGAACACCCGGCTGGCCTCGGCAGCATTCCTGAACACAATCACGGCGCTGAAGTGGCGATTGTCGGCGCGGGCGTTGCCGGTCTGGTGGCCGCTTACGAGTTGATGAAGCTTGGCCTGAAGCCGGTGGTTTACGAGGCTTCCAAGCTGGGTGGCCGTCTGCGTTCGCAAGCGTTCAATGGCACTGATGGCATCGTCGCCGAACTCGGTGGCATGCGTTTCCCGGTGTCTTCCACGGCGTTTTATCACTACGTCGACAAGCTCGGGCTGGAAACCAAACCTTTCCCGAACCCACTGACACCGGCCTCCGGCAGCACCGTGATCGATCTGGAAGGCAAAACCCATTACGCACAGAAACTGGCCGACCTTCCTGCACTGTTCCAGGAAGTGGCTGACGCCTGGGCGGATGCCTTGGAAGCAGGTTCGCAGTTCTCCGATATCCAGCAAGCCATCCGCGACCGCGATGTACCGCGCCTTAAAGAGTTGTGGAACACCTTGGTGCCACTGTGGGACGACCGCACGTTCTACGATTTCGTCGCCACCTCCGAAGCCTTTGCCAAGCTGTCGTTCCATCACCGCGAAGTGTTCGGTCAGGTCGGTTTTGGTACCGGCGGCTGGGACTCGGATTTCCCCAACTCGATGCTGGAAATCTTCCGTGTGGTGATGACCAACTGCGACGATCACCAGCACCTGGTGGTCGGCGGCGTCGAGCAAGTGCCACAAGGCATCTGGCGCCATGCACCGGAACGCTGCGTGCATTGGCCGCAAGGCACCAGCCTGAAGTCTCTGCACCGTGGCGCGCCGCGTTCCGGCGTGAAGAAAATCGCTCACGCACCGGATGGCCGTTTCGCCGTCACCGACAACAACGGCGACACCCGCGAATACGCCGCCGTGCTGACCACGTGCCAGAGCTGGCTGCTGACCACCCAGATCGAATGCGACGAAACTCTGTTCTCGCAGAAGATGTGGATGGCGCTCGATCGCACCCGCTATATGCAGTCATCGAAGACTTTCGTGATGGTCGACCGGCCGTTCTGGAAGGACAAGGATCCGGAAACCGGCCGCGACCTCATGAGCATGACCCTCACCGACCGCCTGACTCGTGGCACTTATCTGTTCGACAACGGCGACGACAAGCCGGGCGTGATCTGCCTGTCGTACTCGTGGATGAGCGACGCGTTGAAGATGCTGCCGCACCCGGTGGAAAAACGCGTTGAACTGGCGCTGAATGCGTTGAAGAAGATTTACCCGAAAGTCGACATCGCCGCGCGGATCATCGGCGATCCGATCACCGTGTCGTGGGAAGCCGATCCGTACTTCCTCGGCGCGTTCAAGGGCGCCCTGCCTGGTCACTATCGCTATAACCAGCGCATGTACGCGCACTTCATGCAGGACGACATGCCGGCCGAGCAGCGCGGGATTTTCATCGCCGGCGACGACGTGTCGTGGACCCCGGCGTGGGTCGAAGGCGCGGTGCAGACTTCGCTCAACGCGGTGTGGGGGATCATGAAACATTTCGGCGGTTCTACACATAAAGAGAACCCGGGCCCGGGTGATGTGTTCAAAGACATCGGCCCTATCGCCCTGCCCGAGTAAGAGGAATCCCTGATGCGTGTAGCCCTTTACCAATGTCCGCCGCTGCCACTGGACCCCGCCGCCAACCTGCAACGCCTGCATCAACTGGCGATGGAGGCCAAGGGCGCCGACCTCTTGGTGCTGCCGGAGATGTTCATGACCGGCTACAACATTGGCGCCGAAGCGGTCAGCACATTGGCCGAGGTCTACAACGGTGAATGGGCGCAGCAAATTGGCCGGATCGCCAAGGCTGCTGGTCTGGCGATTCTTTACGGCTATCCCGAGCGCACTGCCGACGGGCAGATTTACAACGCCGTGCAGTTGATCGACGCGAACGGCGAGCGCCTGTGCAATTACCGCAAGACGCATCTGTTCGGGGATCTTGATCGTTCGATGTTCAGCCCCGGCGAAGGCGAGTTTCCGGTTGTCGAACTGAACGGCTGGAAGCTCGGGTTCCTGATCTGTTACGACCTGGAATTCCCGGAAAATGCCCGTCGTCTCGCCCTCGATGGCGCCGAGCTGATTCTGGTGCCAACGGCGAACATGATTCCGTTCGACTTCATCGCCGATGTATCGGTACGCGCCCGCGCCTTCGAAAACCAATGCTACGTGGCCTACGCGAACTACTGTGGCCATGAAGGCGACATCCACTATTGCGGGCAAAGCAGCATCGCCGCACCGGACGGCAGCCGTATCGCTCAGGCCGGTCTCGATGAAGCCCTGATCGTCGGTGAGCTGGATCGCCAGTTGATGATCGACTCCCGCGCCGCCAATCGCTACCTCAGTGACCGTCGCCCTGAGCTATACGGCGCGCTGAACAAGCGCTAATCCGCTAGCATTGGCACTTCACTGTTCTGGAAGTGCCCATGCCTGCGCCGACTCACCCCCGCCCCCACACTGAAACCCTGGCCAATGGCTTGCGCGTGACCCTGCGTCATGTGCCCGGCTTGAAGCGCAGCGCCGCCGCGTTGCGCGTGGCTGCCGGTAGTCACGACGCGCCGCTGGCGTGGCCGGGGCTGGCGCATTTTCTTGAGCACTTGTTGTTTCTTGGCACCGACCTTTTTCCTGCAAGTGAAGGGTTGATGGCCTACGTGCAAAGTCATGGTGGTCAGGTAAATGCCAGCACTCGCGAGCGCACGACCGACTTTTTCTTTGAGTTGCCAACCCACTCGTTCAGCGGCGGACTGGAGCGTCTGTCAGACATGCTCGCCCATCCGCGTATGAATCCGGACGATCAATCGCGCGAACGCGAAGTGCTGGACGCGGAGTTTGTCGCTTGGTCGCAGGATCCTGAGGCGCAGCAGGCGTTTGCGTTGTATGAGGGTTTACCTGCGAACCATCCGTTACGCGGTTTTCATGCGGGGAACCGCGACACACTGCAAGTCGAGCAGCCAGCGTTTCAGCAAGCACTGCAAGACTTCCATCAGCAGTTTTATCGCACCGGGCAAATGACCTTGAGCCTGGTCGGCCCGCAGAGCATTGAGGCATTGCGCGCCCTGGCGGAGCAATTCGCGGCGACGCTGCCGGTTGGGGATAACGTTGCCCAGGCAGCGACGGTGCCGCTGGCGGTGAAAAGTTATCAACAGGCCGGCGAGCGGCGTTGTCATCTGCTGTTTGCCTTCGACTCGTTGCCTGTCTTGTCCGCCGAAGCCTTGGGGTTTCTTTGCCATTGGTTGAACAACGCCAAACCTGGCGGCTTGCTCGCCCATCTGCAGCAACAAAACCTCGCAGATGACTTAAAAGCCGCACCGCTGTATCACTTTGCCGGACAAGCATTGCTGCACTTGCAATTCACTGCCCCCCGCGAAGCCATGAGTGCGATTCGCGAACAACTGCTGGATTGGCTTAGCTTCTTTGCTGCGCAGCAGGACTGGACAGCGCTGCGCGAGGAATACGCCAAGCTGCTTGCTCGTCAGCAACAGATCAGCACCGCTCTGCAACTGGCGCGCCTCGACAGTGAACAGCTTGACGGCGAACTGTCCGAAAACGCTGTCGCTGCACTCAAACAGCTACTGCGCGAAATCGGCGTTGTGGATAACTTCAGCAGCCACTGGCATCTGCCGGCAGCCAACCCTTTCCTGCGCTCCAGCGAACCGCTGGCGAACGCCGGTTTGATTCGCGGCCAGACCAGCGCCCACCGTGGCTTGCGCACGTTCGCCCAGGATCGTTCGCGCGGCCGGCGTGAGCGTTCACCGATGCAGTTCAGCCAGGCGCTGCCGGACACCAGTGATCAGGGCGCGATTTATCTGCGCTGGCAACTGCAAGCCGCCGCCAGTGCCGATCTGCAAGGCAAGCTACAACGCAGCCTGCGGGAAACCCAGGAAGACGCGCGTCAGGCCGGGGTCGAGTTGTCCTTCAGTGCCACCGGCACTCAATGGCTGCTGAAACTGACCGGCCTGCAAGAGCCGATGCCCGGTGTTCTGGAGCATGCGCTGAAAGTTCTGACACAGGTTGATGCCGATTCTCCGAGCGCAGCGCCAGAAGCGCCGTTGATAGCGATCCGCCAATTGCTCAAGGAGTTGCCGCAACGTTGCCTACCAGCGGTCGCCGAGTCGGGCGACGCCAACCACCTGTGGACAACTTCGCGCTGGGACGGGCTGGCACTGGGCCTCAGCGCGCAGACTCAATCGGCGATGGGGCTGGCCCTGAGCCGCATCCCCGGCACACCGGACAATCAATTGCCGGCAACACCTGCGATCAATGCTCAACACCTGTGGAGCTACATCGAAACAGGCTCCAGTGAACACGCCCTGCTGCTGTTCTGTCCGACAGCCAGTCGCGAAATTGCCGACGAAGCGGCGTGGCGCCTGCTCGCACAGCTGTGCCAGACGCCGTTCTATCAGTGCCTGCGGGTCGAATTGCAGTTGGGTTATGCGGTATTCAGCGCCCTGCGGCAGATTCACGGCCAAAGCGGATTGCTGTTTGGCGTGCAGTCGCCGAACACTGCACCGGTTCAGTTGCTCGGTCATATCCAGCAGTTCCTCGACAGTGTTCATGCGCTGATCGAAAACCTCGATGACCACGGTTTCAACCAACTACGTCAGTCACTCGCGGAGCAATTCGACGAGAGCAATCTGACCGGCAAAGACGCCGCCGAACTGCTCTGGCAGGCAAAACTTGCCGGCCACTCGTCGGATTACCTGCCCCAATTGATCGCCGCGATCGGCCAACTGGATCGCCGGGCATTGCTGGCAGCCGCGCAACGATTAAATCGCGCCGAAGGCGGCTGGCTCTGCCTCGCCAGCGACTCGATGCCGGGCGCACCCTGGCAAGCAGCAAAATGATCGTTACCAACGCTGCAAGGAGCTTTCTCGAATATTCACAGGCATTCCCGGTGAAATTTTGAGTAACATAGCCGCCTAACTATTTGGAACATCCCTGCGCTGCCGTGGACTATAACTATGGACAGCGCTATCCCACCCACTAGAAGGAGACACCTTATGTCCTGGACAAAACCTGCTTACACCGACCTGCGTATCGGCTTCGAAGTCACCATGTACTTCGCCAGCCGCTGAGTTCTGCTTACGTAGAACTGCAGTGCAACGCCTCGGCTCGCCGGGGCGTTTTATTTTCAGCGTTGAAAGATTGGAGCGTTCATGTTCGTCCAGATTCTGGGTTCGGCCGCCGGTGGCGGTTTTCCGCAGTGGAATTGCAACTGCGTCAACTGCGCAGGTTTTCGCGACGGCAGCCTGAATGCCAAGGCCCGCACCCAATCGTCCATCGCGATTTCCGATGACGGTGTGAACTGGGTGCTGTGCAACGCCTCGCCGGACATCCGCGCGCAACTGCAAAGCTTCGCCCCGATGCAACCGGGCCGAGCCCTGCGCGACACCGGTATCAGCGCGATCATTCTGATGGACAGCCAGATCGACCACACCACCGGCCTGCTCAGTCTGCGCGAAGGCTGCCCGCATCAGGTCTGGTGCACGGACATGGTTCACGAAGACCTGAGCACCGGTTTCCCCCTGTTCAAGATGCTCACCCACTGGAACGGCGGGTTGAACTGGAACCGCATCGAACTCGATCAGAGTTTCACCGTGGCGGCGTGCCCGAACCTGCGTTTCACGCCGCTGCCGTTGCGCAGCGCTGCACCGCCCTACTCGCCGCACCGTTTCGACCCGCATCCGGGCGACAACATCGGCCTGATCGTCGAAGACCTGCAGACCGGCGGCAAACTGTTCTACGCACCGGGTCTGGGCAAGGTCGACGCGCCGTTGCTGGACATCATGGCTGGCAGTGATTGTCTGCTGGTGGACGGCACGATGTGGGATGACGATGAGATGCAGCGCCGTGGCGTCGGCACCCGTACCGGTCGCGAGATGGGCCATCTGGCGCAGAACGGCCCTGGCGGCATGCTCGAAGTGCTGGAACAGCTTCCCGAGCAGCGCAAGGTGCTTATCCACATCAACAACACCAATCCGGTTCTCGATGAGGATTCGCCGGAGCGTGCGGAGCTGGCGCGGCGTAATGTTGAAGTGGCGTATGACGGCATGAGTATCGTGCTGTAACTGAGGGCCCCATCGCTGGCAAGCCAGCTCCCACATTGGATCTGTGGCACACACAAAACCTGTGGGAGCTGGCTTGCCAGCGATGACGTCCGAATAGACACCAGAGATTCCAACGGTTGTTCCCCGGAGAACCGCAATGACCGACCAACCAATGTCCCCCGCCGAATTCGAAGCGGCCCTGCGCGCCAAAGGCGCCTATTACCACATCCATCACCCGTATCACGTGGCGATGTATCAGGGCCGCGCCACCCGCGAGCAGATTCAGGGCTGGGTCGCCAACCGCTTCTACTATCAGGTGAACATCCCCCTGAAAGACGCAGCCATTCTCGCCAATTGCCCGGATCGCGAGATCCGGCGCGAGTGGATTCAGCGACTGCTCGACCACGACGGCGCTCCCGGTGAAGACGGCGGCATCGAAGCCTGGCTACGCCTCGGCCAGGCCGTTGGCCTCGATCCGGATCAACTGCGCTCCCAGGAGCTGGTGCTGCCCGGCGTGCGTTTCGCCGTCGATGCCTACGTCAACTTCGCCCGCCGCGCCAGTTGGCAGGAAGCCGCCAGCAGTTCGTTGACCGAACTGTTCGCGCCGCAGATCCACCAATCGCGCCTCGACAGCTGGCCGCAGCATTACCCGTGGATCGACCCGGCCGGGTATGAGTATTTCCGCACCCGCCTCGGTCAGGCGCGCCGTGATGTCGAGCATGGTCTGGCGATCACGCTTGAGCACTACAAGACGCGCGAAGGCCAGGAGCGCATGCTGGAAATTCTCCAGTTCAAACTGGACATTCTTTGGAGCATGCTCGATGCAATGAGCATGGCCTACGAACTGAACCGCCCGCCGTATCACAGCGTCACCGATCAACGGGTCTGGCACAAAGGAATCGCCTTATGAGTTTCGACCGCAGCAAGACCCCGACCTGGCGTCCCGGTTACCGCTTCCAGTACGAACCGGCACAGAAAGGCCATGTGCTGCTTTATCCGGAAGGCATGATCAAGCTCAATGAAAGCGCCGCGCTGATTGGCGGCTTGATCGACGGTGAACGCGACGTCGCGGCAATCATCGCCAAACTCGACGAACAGTTCCCCGGCGTGCCCGAGCTCGGTGACGACATCGAGCAATTCATGGAGGTTGCCCGTGCGCAGCACTGGATCGAACTTGCCTGAGTCATCGGTGCAAGTCCCGGCCAAACCGGAAATCGGCCTGCCGCTGTGGCTGCTCGCCGAGCTGACCTACCGCTGTCCGTTGCAATGTCCGTACTGCTCAAATCCACTGGATTTCGCCGAGCAGGGCAAAGAGCTGACAACCGAGCAGTGGATCAAGGTATTCCGCGAGGCGCGGGAGATGGGTGCGGCGCAGTTGGGCTTTTCCGGCGGTGAGCCACTGGTGCGTCAGGACCTCGCCGAGCTGATTCATGAAGCGCGGCAGTTGGGCTTCTACACCAACCTGATCACTTCCGGCATCGGTCTGACCGAGCAGAAAATCAGCGACTTCAAAAAGGCCGGCCTCGATCACATTCAGATCAGTTTCCAGGCCAGCGACGAGCAAGTGAACAACCTGCTCGCTGGCTCGAAAAAGGCCTTCGCGCAGAAGCTGGAGATGGCCCGTGCGGTGAAGGCCCACGGCTATCCGATGGTGCTGAACTTCGTCACCCATCGGCACAACATCGACAAGATCGACCGCATCATCGAACTGTGCATCGCGCTTGAGGCCGACTTCGTCGAGCTCGCCACCTGCCAGTTTTACGGTTGGGCGCAGCTCAATCGTGTCGGCCTGTTGCCGACCAAGGAACAACTGGTGCGCGCCGAACGCATCACCAACGAATACCGGGCGAAACTGGAAGCCGAAGGGCATCCGTGCAAGCTGATTTTCGTCACCCCGGACTATTACGAAGAACGCCCGAAAGCCTGTATGAACGGCTGGGGCAGCATTTTTCTGACGGTCACGCCGGACGGCACCGCCCTGCCCTGTCATGGCGCCCGACAGCTGCCGGTACAATTTCCCAACGTGCGCGATCACAGCATGCAGCACATCTGGTACGACTCGTTCGGCTTCAACCGCTTTCGCGGTTACGACTGGATGCCCGAGCCGTGCCGTTCGTGTGATGAGAAAGAAAAGGACTTCGGCGGCTGCCGCTGCCAGGCCTTCATGCTTACCGGTGATGCGAGCAATGCCGACCCGGTATGCAGCAAGTCCGAACATCACGGTGTGATCCTCAAGGCCCGCGAAGAAGCCGAGACCGCCACTCAAACCATTGAACAACTGGCCTTCCGCAATGAACGAAACTCGCGCCTCATCGCCAAGGGCTGAGCCTTTCAGCGCCTCGCAAGCCGTCGCCGCCGGCATGGATTTCGCCGAACTGCAACTCGGCGCCAACGGCTTGTTCTGGAATGAATATCGCCCCGAAGATGCGGCGTGCCGGATCTGGCATTGGCGTGACGGCGCGGCAAAATGTCTGACGCCTGCTGGTTTCAGCGTGCGTAGTCGGGTGTACGAATATGGCGGTGGCGCGTTTTGTCTGACGCCTGACGGTGTGGTTTTCGTCGCTGAGGCGGATCAGCAGTTGTATCGGCAGGCGCTGAATGGCGATCCTGAAGCGCTGACATCGGGTGAGTGCCGTTACGGTGATCTGCATTTCGCCGATGGGCAGGTTTTGGCGGTTGAAGAACAGCACGACACGCATCGGCTGGTGGCGATTGATCTGGCGGATGGCAAACGTCATCTGCTGGCCGAAGGTGCGGATTTTTACGCCGCACCGACGATAAGTCCGGATGGTCAGCGTCTAGCGTGGATCGAGTGGAGTCGCCCGCATCAGCCGTGGACATCGACCCGCTTGATGGTGGCTGAAGGTGATTTTTCGGCGCCCCGTTGCGTGGCGGGCGAACGGCTTGAGGAATCCATTCAACAGCCGCGTTTCGATGCTGAAGGCCGTTTGTATTGCCTGACCGATCGTGGCGGATTCTGGCAACCGTGGGTTGAGACATCTGACGGCCTGCAGCTTTTGCCAAGTGCCGAGGCCGACCATGCACCGGCACCTTGGCAACTCGGAGGGTGCACCTGGTTACCGGTTGGCGAGTCCTACCTTGCCAGTTGGAGCGAGGGCGGTTTCGGTCGCCTCGCGCTGGATGGCGAAGACTTCACCGGCGACTACAGCCGCTTTCGTCATCTGGCGCTGGATCAGCATTTCATCTATTGCATTGCGGCCTCGCCGATCAGTCCTTCGGCAGTGATCGCCATTGATCGAACGACCCACGCAGTCAAAGTGCTGGCCGGCGGGGTTGCACCGTTGCCCGCCGAACGTATCAGCCGTCCACAAACCCTGCGTTACCCGAGCGGTTCGGGCGAAGCGCATGGGTTCTTCTATCCAGCCATGAACGATGAGGCGAAACCGCCGCTGGTGGTGTTCATCCACGGTGGCCCGACGTCAGCGTGCTACCCGATACTCGACCCACGCATCCAGTACTGGACGCAGCGCGGCTTCGCCGTCGCTGACCTCAACTATCGCGGCAGCAGTGGTTATGGCCGGGAATATCGGCAGGCATTGCACTTGAGTTGGGGTGAGGTAGACGTCGAGGATGCTTGCGCGGTGGTGGCGTATCTGGCCGAACGCGACATGATCGACGGCGATAAGGCGTTCATCCGTGGCGGCAGCGCCGGCGGTTATACGACGCTATGCGCTTTGGCGTTCCAACAGGTGTTTCGCGCCGGCGCCAGTCTTTACGGGGTCAGCGATCCGGTCGCGCTCGCCCGGGCGACACACAAGTTTGAAGGCGATTACCTGGACTGGCTGATCGGCGATCCCGAGCAGGACGCCGAACGCTACGCCGCCCGCACACCCCTGCTGCACGCGAACAACATTCGCGTGCCAGTGATTTTCTTTCAGGGCGAACTGGATGCCGTCGTCGTGCCGCAACAGACGCGGGACATGGTCACGGCATTGGAACAGAACAACATCCCGGTCGAGGCGCATTACTACGCCGATGAACGCCACGGCTTCCGCCGCGCAGTGAATCAGGCGCATGCGTTGGAGCAGGAGTGGAAGTTCTATCGGCGGGTGATGGGTTTGGGGGATTGAAAATCGGCATCCGTGTCGCCCCAATCGCTGGCAAGCCAGCTCCCACAGGTTTTTAGGTGTACACAAAATGTGTGTACGACCGACACCACTGTGGGAGCTGGCTTGCAGCGATAGCGATCTATCCGGCAGCGAAGTACTCAGCGTTTGGCAATGATGTACACCGCATGCACGATCCCCGGGATATACCCGCACAACGTCAGCAGAATGTTCAACCAGAACGCCCCGCCAAACCCGACCTGCAGAAACACACCCAGTGGTGGCAACAGAATAGCGATGATGATGCGAATGAAATCCATGGGGCAGCTCCTGTATGGGGGTTGGCTCATTTGAGCCATACAAGCTAATCGACCTGCGCCGTTCGTCAGGGTTCAGTGCAATCGCCATTTGTTCGCCAGTATCCATTGCCAAAAAAAACGCCCCACGCCAAAAGAATCAGGCGTGGGGCGTGCGTTATACCGCGAGACGGTTCTTCAATTCGGGTAGGACGGTTCAGTTCAGACGGCAATCCCTTTGCGGCATTGCAGTTGTGCGGTGCGCACTCGCGAGAACGCCCGGCCCAGGCGCAGGAGCATTTCGTCGATGTTGGTTTTGCTGACGGTCAGGGCCGGGGTGAAGCGCAGGCAGTTGGCTTGCGGAGCGTTGAGCAGCAGGCCTTCATGCAATGCAGCGTGGATGACGGCATCGGCGCAATCGTCTGACAGGGTCAGTCCATAGAACAGGCCTTGACCACGCAGCTCGCCGTGACCGTAACGCTGAGCCAGTCGGGCTAAACCTTCGCGCAGATGTTGGCCGTTTTCTTTGACCTGTTCGAGAAAGCTGCGGTCTTGCACGCTGTCGAGGACGACCAGACCGGCCGCGGTCATCAGCGCATTGCCGTGATGCGTACCGCCGAGTTCGCCCGCGTCGAAACAGCATGCCTTGCCCCGCGCCAGCAGCGCCGCCAGCGGCACGCCGCCGCCAAGGCCTTTGCCAAGCACAACGATATCGGCGCGCACGCCGTAGGATTGTTCGGCGAGCAAGGTGCCACAGCGACCGATGCCGGTCTGCACTTCGTCGAGAATCAGCAGAATGCCCAGCTCACGGCACAGACGTTCGACGCCTTTGAGGTAATGCTCGGTTGCAGGAATGACACCAGCGTCGCTCTGGATCGGCTCAAGCATGATCGCCACGGTCTGTGCATCGACCGCCGCGTGCAGCGCTGGCAAATCGTTGAACGGCACCAGATCGAAGCCCGGCAGCAAAGGTGCGAAACGGTTGTGCAGATTACAACTGTCCGACGCCGATATCGTCGCCAGACTGCGGCCATGACAACCCTGCTTGGCAACGATAATCCGCGAGGCGCCGCCGCGATGCAGCTGGCCCCACTTGCGTGCCAGTTTGATCGCGGCCTCGCAAGCCTCGCTGCCGCTGTTGAGCAGGTAAGCCTGATCACTGGAAGTGCTGGCGCACAGGCGCTCGGCGAGGCTGAGCATGCCGCGATTGTGCAGATTGAAACCGGGGTTGATCAGCGCCTGGGCCTGGCTGGCGATGGCTTTGACCAGTGCCGAAGGACTGTGGCCGAGGCTGTTGGCACCGCCGGCCTGGGAGAAATCGAGGTGAGCGCGGTCGTTGCTGTCCCACAGCCACGAGCCTTGGCCGCGAACGAACACCTGTTGTGGCCTTTCGACGCTGGGCATCAGCCGCTCAGCGCTGAGGTTTTCGCTGATGTTTGAAGGGTTGGCCTCGAAAGTGAGGTCATCAAGGCTCGGCGTCTGGCGCCGCAAACTGAACAGATTCATTGAACAAAACCTCGCTGGAGGTTTTTTGAACTGCCTATGCAAACACTCTTGAAGCTGACGCTGATCATCGCGCTTTCTGGCCCTGTAAGCCTTGTGAATGCGGTTAGACTAGGCTCACTGACGGCCTTGGGCCATTTCGATTTCTCAGCATTTTCGATAAGCGTTACTTATGGATTTTAAACAACTGCGTTATTTCGTCGCGGTCTACGAAGAAGGGCATGTCGGCAGAGCCGCCGAACGCCTGTCGATCTCGCAACCCGCGCTTTCCCAACAGATCCGTCAGCTCGAACAGAACCTCGACGTCACTCTCTTTGAACGCAGCAGCAAACGCCTGCTGCCGACGCTTGCCGCGCACACGCTGTACAACCATGCGCTGCCACTGCTCGACGGTTTACAACGCGCGCGCGAGGCGTTGGGCAACTTCAAGGGCCAGGCACTGCGCACGCTGGCAATCGGTGTGTTGCAGACCGTGCACACCAGTCTGGTGCCGCAAATGCTAGAGCGCGTGCGCAAGGCACAACCGCATCTGGTGGTGCAGATCTACGAACTGACGGGGCTGGAAATCGAACGACGATTGCTCAACGGTTCATTGGACATCGGCATCAGCTACTTGCCGCCCCGTCAGCCCGGGTTGCAGGGCGTGATGCTCTACGAAGATGAACTGACGCTGGTCATCCCGGCGGATCACCCATTGCGTGAATTCAAGAAAGTCTCGATTCGCCAGGCCGCGGAATTGCCCATGCTGCTGTTGGGCGAGGAATTTCAGATCCGCCAGATCTGGCAGGCGCAACTGACCAGCCTCGGTCGTCGCCCGCAAGTGCAAGCCGAGTTGAACAATATGCTGGGGATTCTCGACAGTCTGCCGCACACCAAACTGGCGACGGTGCTGCCCGGGCGTTCGCAGAAGGAGTACGACGATCAGGATCTGCTGTGGAAACCGCTGAGCGAGCCACGGGTGCCGTTAAAGGTTGGCTTGGTCTGTCGTGACGTGCAGCGCCAACAAGCCTCTTTGGCGCTGTTGCGCACGCTGCTGGAGGAAGTGATGGAGCGTGAAGCAAAGCCGCCGCTCGATCCCTTGGCCTGACTTACTTTTCTGCAGGCAAAAGAAAACCCCGCCGAAGCGGGGCTTTGCAGACTGTTTCCCTGACATCCATTTCACTCCGCCACCCTGGCAGAATCCTACGTGTCCGTGTTGTTGCTTTGCGCTTCCTGCGCGACGTCCATGAAATGTAGATTAGCTCTGGATCCAATCCGCGCATATGGGAGAACAGCAGCACGTCACGTAAGAGAATGCTTACATGACGTTACATCGTCAGAATTGCGCTGCATCCAACAGGAACAGCGACTCGCTGCCGGCCTTCACCGACGCGCTCAGCGAGTGAATACGCGGCAACAGGCGGGCGAAGTAGAAGCGTGCAGTACCGAGCTTGCTGGCGTAGAAATCATCCTGCGCTTCCTTGCCCAACGACGCCTTGGCCATCAGTGCCCACATGTAGGCGTACGCCGTGTATCCGAACGCTTGCAGATATTCGACCGAGGCCGCGCCGATTTCGTTCGGGTTGTTTTTCGCCCGATCCAGCAGCCATGACGTCAACTCGTCGAGGGTGTCGACAGCGTCATTCAATGGCTTGGTGAATTCGCCCAGGTCGGCACTGGCCGTCGCGGTGAAGTGGCGGATCTCGTCGGCGAACAGCTTGTAGAACGCGCCGCCGCTGCCGACGATCTTGCGCCCGACCAGGTCCAGCGCCTGAATGCCGTTGGTGCCTTCGTAGATCTGGGTGATGCGCACGTCACGCACCAGTTGCTCCTGACCCCACTCGCGGATGTAGCCGTGGCCGCCGAAAATCTGTTGGCCATGCACCGTGGTTTCCAGACCCAGATCGGTCAGGAACGCCTTGGCTACCGGCGTCAGCAGGGCAACCAGATCTTCAGCACGCTTGCGAGTCGCCGCGTCTTCGCTGAACTTGGCGGTGTCGAGTTGCATTGCCACGTAGGTGGAGAACGCACGACCACCTTCGTTCGAGGCCTTCATGGTCAGCAACATGCGACGCACGTCCGGGTGGACGATGATCGGGTCGGCGACTTTGTCTTTGTTCTGCGCGCCCGTTGGCGAACGGCTCTGCAGACGGTCGCGGGCGTATTCGACGGCGTTCTGGTAGGAGCGCTCGCCAGTGGCGAGGCCCTGGATACCGACGCCCAGACGCTCGTAGTTCATCATGGTGAACATCGCCGCCAAGCCTTTGTTCGGCTCGCCGACCAGATAACCCACGGCTTCGTCGAAGTTCATCACGCAGGTAGCGGACGCCTGGATGCCCATCTTGTGTTCGATCGAACCGCAGTTGGCCGGGTTGCGCGCGCCGAGGCTGCCATCGGCATTGACCATGAACTTCGGTACCAGAAACAGCGAGATGCCTTTCGGGCCCGCCGGAGCGTCCGGCAACTTGGCCAGCACCAGGTGAATGATGTTTTCGGTAAGGTCGTGTTCACCACCGGTGATGAAGATCTTGGTGCCGCTGACCTTGTAGGAACCGTCGGCCTGAGGCTCGGCCTTGGTGCGGATGATCCCCAGGTCAGTGCCGGCGTGCGGCTCGGTCAGGCACATGGAACCGGCCCAGATGCCGGCATACATGTTCGGCAGATACGCGGCTTTCAGTTCTTCGCTGGCGTGGGCGTTGATCGACAGGCAAGCGCCGGCAGTCAGCATCGGATACAGACCGAAGGACAGGCTGGCGGAGTTGACCATTTCTTCAACCTGGGCCGAAACGGCTTTGGGCATGCCCATGCCGCCGTAGGCCGGATCGCCACCGACGCCAACCCAGCCACCTTCGGCATAAGTCTGATAAGCCTGTGGGAAACCGGCCGGCGTGGTGACCGCGCCGTCCGCCCAGTGGCAACCTTCTTCGTCAGCGGCACGGCTCAGTGGCGCGATGCTTTTGCTGGTGACCTTGCCGGCCTCTTCGAGAATCGCTTCAACGGTCTCGGCGTCGACAGTCTCGGCCAGCGCCGGCAACTCGGCCCAGAGTTTGGCGACTTCGAATACTTCATTGAGGACGAAGCGCATATCGCGCAGCGGCGCTTTGTAGTCAGCCATGGCAAACCTCGCAAAATCTGAACAGGTGATTCGTGGAAGGGTGTTTTCGTTAGGCCGGAGTGTACCCCAACAACTTTTGCGACACATAGGGTCAACCGGTGACTGATTTGTTATTTTTAGTCACCAGCCTGAAACGATAATCAAAGGATGTAGAGAAACCTGTGGCGAGGGAGCTTGCTCCCGCTTGAGTGCGCAGCGCTCACTATCAGCGGCTGCTACGCACCCGAGCGGGAGCACGCTCCCTCGCCACAGAAAGCGGGTCAGAGTGCAAACAGTTCGGCAGGCAATTTCATCAAACACTCACTCCCCGCCTCAATCGCCGCCCGATGTGCAGCCGTACGCGGTAACAAACGCTTGAAGTAGAACTCGCACGTCGCCAATTTGCCTCGCAAATAATCCGCCTCACCCTCGCCCGCCTCTAGTTGCGCCTGCGCCACCAGCGCCATGCGCAACCACAGATAGCCGAGGATGATGTAGCCGCTGTACATCAGATAATCCACCGACGCCGCGCCGACTTCGTCCGGGTTCTTCATCGCTGCCATGCCGACCTTCAGGGTCAGGTCGCCCCATTGCTGGTTCAGCTCATTGAGCTGCGCGACGAAACTGCCCAATTGCGCATGCTCGGCGTTGGTCACGCAGAACTTGTGGACGATTTTGGTGAAACCACGCAGCAATTTGCCCTGACTGCCGAGCACTTTGCGCCCGAGCAGGTCGAGCGCCTGAATGCCGTTGGTGCCCTCATAAATCGGTGCGATCCGACAATCGCGAACCAGTTGTTCCATGCCCCACTCGCGAATGAAGCCGTGGCCGCCAAACACCTGCATGCCGTGGTTAGTCACTTCCAGGCCGGTGTCGGTCATGAACGCTTTACAGATCGGCGTGAGGAAGGCCAACAGGTCTTCGGCCTCCTGACGCGCTTCGGCGTCGCTGCTCATGTGCGCGACATCGAGCATTTGCGCGGTGAAGTACGTCAGCGCGCGGTTGCCTTCGTTGAAGGCTTTCATGGTCAGCAACATGCGCCGCACGTCCGGGTGAACGATGATCGGATCGGCCGGTTTATCCGGGGCTTTGACACCGGTCAGGGCACGCATCTGCAAGCGATCATTGGCGTATTTGATTGCGCCCTGGAAGCTCGCCTCACCCAGACACAAGCCCTGCATGCCTGTGCCGAGCCGCGCGTGGTTCATCATGGTGAACATGCAGTTGAGGCCCTTGTTCGGCTCGCCGATCAGAAAACCTTTGGCACCGTCGAAGTTCAGCACGCACGTGGCCGAGGCCTTGATGCCCATTTTGTGTTCGATCGAACCGCAGGAAACGCCGTTGCGCGTCCCTGCTTCACCCGCTGCATCGGGCAGAAATTTCGGCACGATAAACAGCGAAATCCCTTTGGTCCCGGCGGGCGCGTCGGGCAATTTGGCCAACACCAGATGGATGATGTTGTCGCTCATGTCGTGCTCACCGGCGGAGATGAAAATCTTGCTGCCGGTGACCGCGTAGCTGCCGTCAGCCTGAGGCGCGGCGCGGGTCTTGATGATGCCCAGATCGGTCCCGCAATGAGCTTCGGTCAGGCACATGGTGCCTGTCCATTGGCCGGCGGTGAGTTTGCTCAGATAGGTGTCTTTCTGCTCGGCGGTACCGTGGGCATGGATCGCCGACATCGCGCCGTGGGTCAGCCCTGGGTACATGCCCCAGGAAGTGTTGCTGGAACCGACCATCTCACTGATCACCAGCCCCAGCGAACTCGGCAAGCCCTGGCCGCCGTAGGTCGGATCCGCCGCCAGCCCGTGCCAGCCGCCCTCGACATATTGTGCGAAGGCTTGCTTGAAGCCTGTAGGCGTTGTCACCACGCCGTTGTCGAAATGGCAGCCCTCTTCGTCACCGCTGCGATTGAGCGGCGCGAGAACGTTCTCACAGAACTTCGCGCCCTCTTCGAGGATCGCGTTGATCATGTCCGGGCTGGCGTCATGGGCGCCGAGGGCGGCGTAATTGGCGTGGAAGTCGAATACGTGGTCGATCAGAAAGCGCATGTCGCGCAGGGGAGCTTTGTACTCAGGCATGGTGGCTTCTCCGTCAGCAGGTTGCTTGAACCTACTGCCGGCCACCACACCCGACAATCACTGTGCAGACGCTGAATGCGCCGTCATCACTCAACCCGCAGCGCTGTCCATGCGCACCGCGCCGCGACGGTTTTGCCCGTACGCCATCACGCAGTTGCGCCCCGCGCCTTTAGCGGCGTAGAGCGCCTCGTCGGCGGATTTCAGCACTTGTTCCGGGTTGCGCTGCTCCACGCGTTCGGCGACGCCGATGCTCACCGTGACCGAAACGCTGGAGGCGCCGGAGCCGGCACGGCGCTGACGACCTTGCTGGTCATCCTGCGGGCGGTTTTCCTGATTGCGCAGTTGAATGTTGTAGGACGCAATCGACTCACGGATCACTTCCAGGTGCGGCATACACTCTTCAAGTGTTTTGCCCGCGAACACCAAGGCGAATTCCTCACCGCCATAGCGATACGCCCTACCGCCACCGCTGATTTTCGACAGTTTGCTCGCCACCAGACGCAATACCTGGTCACCGACGTCGTGGCCATGGGTGTCGTTGAATTTCTTGAAGTGGTCAACGTCGCTCATCGCCAGCACATAATTGCGCCCCAAGCGCTGCATGCGTTCGTTGAGTGCGCGACGCCCCGGCAGACCGGTGAGTTCGTCGCGGAAGGCCATTTGATAAGCCTCGTGCGCCACGGCGGCGGCGATCATCAACATGACCTGGCTGCACATGATGTTCAGAGTGAACGGCAGGATGAAGGTTTTCGGCAGCATCCAGAACACGCCGAGCAACCCGACCAATTGCGCCGCGTGCAGCGGACGCGGATGGCGCCAGTATTGCCAGGCCAGCAGCAGGAACGCCGAGATGAACACCGGATAGGACAGCTGGATCAGACTCATCCACGCGCCGTGCAGCGCTGGCCAGCGAATCTCCGAAAGCCACATCAGCAGCGCCTGTGGGTAACTTTGCTCAAGCCCCAGCGCGACGCTGCCGAAGGCGAGCAGCACGGCGAACCGCGCGACCATGTCCTGAAACAGGTGCGTGCGTTCCTGCCACGCGGCGAACAGGCCAAACAGCAGTGGCAGCAGCAGGCAGACCAGATGAAAAACCACGGCGGCGTCTTCGCGCACCTTGCCGTTGTCGCGGTAATAATCGGTCTGGGTGTCGAGCAAAAAGTAGGCGATGTACACCGTGAGCATCAGAAACAGTTCGCGCTGACGTCGGTAAACCGCGCAGTAAGCACCACCCAACAGCAGCACCAGTGTCGGCAGTACGTTAAACAGAGACGTGAAGAACACGTTGAGGTCTTTGACGTACGCAGCCGCCAACCCCGCGAGCAATAACAGCAGTGAAGGTAGGAAATGGCTGAAACGTACAGCGGAAGAACGCGGCAAGGGTAAAGCTCCGACCCGTCATATCAAAGAGATGGCATTGTGCCTGCAATGTGGCCAGTTAAGCACACACAATGTGATCCAGATCACATGCAGTCTCTTTAACGGCAGAAAACCTGAGTTTCTGAGCGAATCAGTAAGTTTTTTACCCCTGATTGACGTGCTGGCCACCATTGCTGATGGCCAGCCGTGCAATTGGCCTTCAAAGATCGTTGTAGAAAGGCAGCAACGGGCCTTCTTCCGGACGTCGACCTTCCGCGCCATACGGCTTGAGATTGAGTAACGCGTCCGTCGCCTGGCGGGTGGTGACCTTCGGACTCGCCGGACGTTGGGTCACGGCGTTTTCATCGCCGACGTGGCCCTGCGGGATCACCAGCGACGGGTGATCGAACGGCGCCCGTTCCCACGCTACACGCGGGTCGGTCAGGCCGACTTCCATGAATTTCACCAGTGCATCGATCTCGTCCGGAGTCAGGTTGAGGCTGGTCATGTCCGGATCGAGGTTCGAGGTGTTGTGTTGATTCGCCGACGGATGCTCGAAACCGCTGGTGTTGTTCGAGTCCTCACCACGGCGGTCACCACCACGGTTGTAAAACTCCATGACTTGCTTGAGCGTCGCGCGGCTGCCGTTGTGGAAATACGGGCCGGTCAATGCAATGTTGCGCAAGGTCGGGGTCTTGAAAGCGCCGTCAACCGAATCGCGGAACCCGACGTTGGGCTTGAGCGTGGCATCGCACGGGATGGCAGCGCTGAGCGGCGCTTCAAAAGTGCAAACGTCGACATCCAGCGGATCAGGAATGTTGCCGCCCTGCAGCACCTTGTTGTATTGACGGCTGAATGACCATGGATTGCCCCAGGCATCGACGCCACCCAGGGCCAGATCTTCAGAGGTCGGCCGCACGCCGGTGTTGTAGAAACCGTTGTCATAAAGGGTCGTCAGATTGTCGGCCATGACCATCCGTTCGATGCGCTCACGCGGATGCATCAGCAGACGACTGGCGGCGTTGGTCAGTTCTGGCCCACCGTGGCAGTTGACGCATTTGCCCTTGCCAAGAAACAGGTTCATGCCTTCGACCTGCTGCGCGTTCATCGCGGTTGAGTCGCCTTGCAGGTACGCATCGATCGGTGCCTGATCAGAGATCAACGTCGATTCGTACAGCTGAATCGCCAAGCCGAAGAACAGCGGGAAGTTGGCTTCCATCTGTGTGTAAGGCGCGCCGCCCACCAGCACATTTTGCGTGGCGTTCCACAGGCGTGGCTGGAAGGCGTTCTTGATCAATTCGCGATAGGTCGGGCGCCGCGCGCCGGACACCGAAGCGAGTACGGAGTCGCTGGAGGAAATCCGCTGCTGTTTAAGCATCAACTGATCGAGCATGCGCCGGCCAATGTCAGCAAAGGTGCGGCCGCCACAGGACATTTCTACCGCACTGCCGGGTGGCCCCACTGCTTGCGAGGCGGCGGAGGCATCGTTGAGCGCCAGTCTGACTTTCGTCGCAACAGTGCTGCGCTCGCTGGTCACGTATATCCCTGCGTCCGGGTCACGATTGCCAAATGGCGAGAAACCGTTGAACACGTTGTTGGCCCGACCGTCCCAAAAGTTGCGCACGTTGAACGCGGCGTTGATCACCGACGGCGCATTACGCCCGGTACTGCGGCGCACGTTGATGCCGCCGACCTGAAAGATACCGTCCGGCTGCTGGGTGCATTTGTCGAAGCGCGGTTGATTGGGTTTGACGAAATTGGCGTCGAACACACCTTGTGAGCCGACCACGTCGTCGGTCGAATAAACGATCGGTGAGTTGCGCTCCAGCGGATTGCTCAGCACATGGGTCGGGAAGTCGGTTTTTTTCAGCGTGTAGTTCGGCCCGCCCTTGCCGCCGGACAGGGTCGCGTAGGACGCCACGTCACCGGGAATGTCGGACGCCACAAACGGTTTATTGAAGATCGACGCGACGTTGGCGTTGGTGTGCGCCTGGCCGGGATTGAGCTGGTTGGTGATGCGGTGATCGACGCCAGCGTGGTAATGGCAGGATGCACACGCGGTGGCGCCATCACTGCCGACTTCCATGTCCCAGAACAGCGCTTTGCCAAGCAGGATCGCGGCGGAGCGGTTGAGTACATAGTCGGTCATCAGGTCAACCTTGCGCCCGCCTTCGGTTCCGGAGGGATCGGGCGGCACCATGCCACGCAATGATTGCAGGCTGGGGACTTCGGGTACCGGCGGATCCACTTCTGCGGGTGTCGCGGCCATAGCGCCGCAGGCAGTGAGTGCGAGGGTTAACCAGGCAAGTCGACAGATGTTCATGTGCTTCACCCTGACGGTTGTTGTCGTGAGTTCGCCGGGCGAGAGGCGTCGTGAAACAGCACAGGATTTCTCATGGGCGCCGGTTAGTCAGCGCAGTGCAATTAATTGGCCACCCCGCAAAGAAACATTTTGAATCAATAAATCCGTGGGCCAGACACTGGCGGCTACCGTTTCTGCTGGGGAATCACCCCCAGTGTTGGGGACAGACTCCAGCACAAAAAAAAACCGCTGCCCCCGAAGGAGCAGCGGTTTTTCAAAAGACCGCGTTAAGGCTTAGTAGCCCAGTGCGAAGTCTTCTTCTTTCATGTCCATCAGGTTGTTGGCGCCCGACAGCATGGTGGCCACGTGGGTGCGGGTACGTGGCAGGATGCGCTGGAAGTAGAAGCGCGCGGTTTGCAGCTTGGCGGTGTAGAACGCTGCGTCGCCAGTGCCTTCTGCCAGTTTTTCGGCAGCCAGACGTGCCATGTCGGCCCAGAAGTAAGCCAGGCAGGCATAACCGGAGTACATCAGGTAGTCCACGGAGGCCGCGCCGACTTCTTCGCGATCTTTCATGGCGGCCATACCGACCTTCATGGTCAGCTCGCCCCACTCCTTGTTGATTGCCGCCAGCGGTGCGACGAACTCTTTGACGGCTTCGTTGCCTTCGTTGTTCTGGCAGAACTTGTGGACGATCTTGGTGAAGCCTTTCAGAGCCTCGCCTTGGGTCATCAGCACTTTACGGCCCAGCAAGTCGAGTGCCTGGATGCCGGTGGTGCCTTCGTACAGCATCGAAATGCGGCTGTCGCGAACGTTCTGCTCCATGCCCCACTCGGCGATGAAACCGTGGCCGCCGTAGATCTGCACGCCGTGGTTGGCGGCTTCGAAGCCGACTTCGGTCATGAAGGCTTTAGCGATCGGCGTCATGAACGCCAGCAGTGCGTCGGCTTTCTTCTTCTCTTCTTCATCCACGCCGTACTTGACGATGTCGACCTGTTTGGCGGTGAAGTACACCATCGCACGGTTGCCTTCGGCGAATGCCTTCATGGTCAACAGCATGCGGCGTACGTCTGGGTGCACGATGATCGGGTCAGCGGCTTTGTCCGGCGCTTTCGGGCCAGTCAGGGAGCGCATTTGCAGACGATCGCGAGCGTATTTCAGGCCGCCCTGGAAGCCGATTTCGGCGTGGGCCAGACCTTGCAGGGCGGTACCCAGACGCGCGGTGTTCATAAAGGTGAACATGCAGTTCAGGCCTTTGTTCGCCGGGCCGATCAGATAACCGGTGGCGCCGTCGAAGTTCATCACGCAAGTGGCGTTGCCGTGGATGCCCATCTTGTGTTCGAGCGAACCGCAGGTCACAGCGTTGCGTGCACCGACGGTGCCATCAGCGTTCGGCAGGAACTTTGGAACGATGAACAGGGAAATGCCTTTGGTACCAGCCGGTGCATCCGGCAGGCGAGCCAGCACGATGTGGACGATGTTGTCGGCCATGTCGTGTTCACCGGCCGAGATGAAGATCTTGGTGCCGGAGACTTTGTAGGAACCGTCGGCCTGAGGTTCGGCCTTGGTGCGCAGCATGCCCAGGTCGGTGCCGCAGTGCGGTTCGGTCAGGCACATGGTGCCGGTCCATTCGCCGGAGACCAGTTTGGTCAGATAGGCTTCTTGCTGCTCAGGGGTGCCGTGCTCGGAAATGGTGTTCATCGCGCCGTGCGACAGGCCTGGGTACATGCCCCACGACCAGTTGGCTTCGCCAACCATTTCGCTGACTGCCAGACCCAGCGACTCAGGCAAGCCCTGACCACCGTGCTCGACGTCGTGCGCCAGGCTTGGCCAGCCGCCTTCGACGAATTGCTTGTAAGCCTCTTTAAAGCCAGTCGGGGTTTTCACGCCGGACTCGCTCCAGGTGCAACCTTCGAGGTCGCCTACGCGGTTCAGCGGTGCCAGTACCTGCTCACAAAACTTGGCGCCTTCTTCGAGAATGGCGTCAACCATGTCCGGAGTTGCGTCTGCGCAAGCCGGAAGGCTCTGATAGTGCGCTTCGTAGCCGAGCAGTTCGTCACGAACGAAGCGAATATCACGCAAGGGGGCCTTGTAGTCAGGCATAGCGATAAACCTCTGCTGATGTAACCGGGAATGAACGACCGTGTTGATTTGTTGTGACGGTCAAACAGTTGTTTGAAACATACGTTTACGCCGAAATCTTGTCAAGCGTCGATCTTTTGCCGTTCGTCTTCACAACTTTCAAACGCCGGACACAGCAAACCGCCATGCGCTCGCAGGAGCCACGGGCGATAAAAAAAGATTAGTTGAGGAAGAAAGACTTACAACGAAAAACGCCGCGACAAGGCGCGGCGTTCGGCATGCACAAAGCGAGAAATGTCAGGCGAAGGTGTCGATGATCGTACCGAGCACTTCATCGGATGCCTTGACGACTTTCGCGCCCAGTTCCACTTGAAACTTGCCCTGGGCCATCTCGACCACGTCGCTGCCCAAGTCCATTTGCTGACTGCGATCGACGCCACGCAGGCGATCGATCTGAGCCTCGGAAGACTGACTGCTGACCGAGCGTTCAATGGTGTTGTTAGCGATCTGACTGGCTGCCTGATCGACACGGTTCTGCCCGGTCTGAATAGTGCTCAAACCAGCATAAAAAGCTGTGTTACCGGAGATTTCCATGGGAGTTCTCATCCTTGGGAAGGATCAATGCGTGCATTGAACCAGACGCGTCAGAAAAACACCCGTCAAAAACACTAATGGCACAGTGCCTGCCCATAGGCAGGCTTCATGGGTAAAAAACTAGTCAAGCAGATCCAATTGCAAATGCTCGGCCACCGCCTCGGCACTCAATGCCTTGAGTTTCGGCACGCGCCCCAGGCACGGCGCCGGAATCCGCTCGGCCAGCGTCGCCAGATTCTCTTCCAGCCGCGACGTTTTCGGATCGATGATGTTGGCCACCCACCCCGCCAGTTGCAGGCCATCACGCGCGATCGCCTCAGCCGTCAGCAACGCATGGCTGATACACCCCAGCCGCACACCCACCACCAGAATCACCGGCAGCTTCAGCGCGATGGCCAGATCCGACAGATTGTCCTGATCCGCCAACGGCACCCGCCAGCCACCCGCGCCTTCGATCAGAGTGAAATCGGCATTCATCGCGAGAATCTCGCGCATCGGTGCCAGCAACGATTGCACCGTCAACGCCACGCCGGCTTCGCGCGCAGCCAGATGCGGCGCAATCGCCGGCTCGAAGGCCACGGGATTGACCTGTTGATAACTCAGCGGCAAAGAACACTCCGCCAACAGCGCCAGCGCATCGGAATTGCGTAATCCCTTGGGCGTCACCTCACAACCAGAAGCCACAGGCTTGCCCGCCGCCGTGCTCAACCCCGCTGAGCGCGCCGCATGCAGCAACCCGGCGGCAACCGTGGTCTTGCCGACGTCGGTGTCAGTTCCAGTGATGAAATAGGCGGCGCTCATAAAGGTTTCTCCAACACGGCGTAGACCACCTGATAAGTCGCCGGCAAACCCGACGCCTCACGGAACCGCTCGTATGCCTCGACCAGGCCAAGTATCCGCGCCCGCCCGGTCAACCCACCCGGTCGCCCGGGATTGAGATTGTGCGCACCCAGCGCTTTCAACTCATGGGTCAGACTGCGCACATCCGGGTAATGCAGCACATGCGCCTGATTCTCCAGACTCACCGTGCGCAATCCACTGGCCGCACACAACTGCTCATAGCGGGCGAACTCGCGGAAACGGTTGACGTGCACCAGGCCATCGACCTGACGCCAGCTATCACGCAATTCGTACAACGTTCCGACACAAAGACTAGCAAACGCGAAAATCCCCCCCGGTTTCAGTACGCGAAACGCCTCACTGAGCACCGAATCAAACTCCGCACACCACTGCACCGCCAGGCTGGAGAAGATCAAATCGCAGGTGCCATCCTGCAATGGCAGACGCTCCGCATCACCGGCAATGAAATGTTCGGCGCCACCCAACGGACGGGCGTGTTCAAGCATGCCCTCGGCGATATCCAGCGCCAGCCCCGGCCGCCCGGTGAATCGCTCGGCCAACGCACGGGTGAAGTAACCGGTGCCGCACCCCAGATCCATCCACCGCGATGGCGAAAAACCTGCCGGCAAGCGTTGCAGCAATTGTGTACCGACATCACGTTGCAACTCGGCGACGCTGTCATAACTGGCCGCCGCGCGGGAGAAAGAGGCCGCCACCTGACGCTTGTCAGGCAAGCCGCCGGGCAGCGCAACAAGGGACAAATCAGTCATCACCGCACTCATGTAGAAAAGCCTGGATCGCACCCGCCACTCCATGGGGGTCCTCCAGAAGAAACGCATGGCTGGCCTGTTCGATCAGACCAATCTCGATATCCGGCAACAGCGCGAACAATTCGCCCGCCGCCTCCGCAGGCACCAGGCTGTCCTGCCCGGCGAACAGATGTAACTGCGGGCCGCGAAACGCCTGCAAGGCTTTACGGGTGTCCAGTTGCGCGAGCAATTCCAGCCCGGCCATCAACGCGGCCGGCGCAACGCTCGGCGCAGCGCCAAGCAGCAGTCGCGACAATCCGCGCGGGTCCTCGGCGCCTTGGGCACACAGCAGGGAAAATCGCTTGAGGGTAAGCCGCGGATCAGCATTGCAACCGGCGAGAAAGCCATCGAACGTCTCGCCGGGCATCGCACTCGGCCATTGTTCGTGGGCGACAAAAGAAGGGTTGCTCGCCAGTGTCAGCAAACCGCAGCAACGTTCGCCACGGCGCGCCGCCAACTCGGAGGCGAGCATGCCACCGAGCGACCAGCCACCGAGCCAGACATCTTGGGGAATGCGCTCATCAAGTACATCGAGCCAGTCCTGCACGTCGCTGGAGTCCAGCTCAGGCAACGGCTCGATATCGACGTTCAGGTGCTCGTCGAGCCCTTGCAATGCGGCGGCCAAGGGTTCCATCGGCGAAACGCCGAGGCCCCAGCCGGGCAGCAGGATCAGGCGATTACGCATGGCTTGGCTCCGACGACAGTTGGGCAAAGCAATCGGCCAGTCCTTCTAACAATAGCTGCACCTGCGCCTCGCTGTGGGCGGCGGTCAGGGTCACCCGCAAGCGCGCACTGCCAGCAGGCACGGTGGGCGGACGAATCGCCGTGACCATCAGCCCGCGTTCACGCAGCATCTGCGACAAACGCACCGCGCGCCCCGCATCACCGATCATGATTGGCTGGATCGGCGTGAAGCTTTCCATCAGTTCCAGACCAATCTGTTCGGCGCCATGGCGGAACTGGCGGATCAGCGTCTGCAAATGTTCGCGACGCCAGTGTTCGCTGCGCAGCAGTTCCAGACTTTTCAGTGTCGCGCAGGCGAGCGCCGGTGGTTGGCTGGTGGTGTAAATGTACGGGCGGGCGAACTGGATCAGGCTTTCAATCAGTTCTTCACTGCCAGCAACAAACGCGCCTGCCGTGCCGAACGCCTTGCCGAGGGTACCGACCAATACCGGCACATCCTCCAGGCTCAAACCGAAATGCTCGACAATCCCGCCGCCATTGGCGCCCAGCGGGCCGAAGCCGTGGGCATCGTCGACCATCAGCCACGCGCCTTTGGCCTTGGCCTCAAGGGCCAGTGCCGGCAGGTCGGCAAGATCGCCGTCCATGCTGAACACGCCATCGGTGACCACCAGCGTATTGCCGGTGGCTTTCTCAAGACGCTTGGCCAGACTCACCGCATCGTTATGCAGATAGCGATTGAATCTGGCGCCGGACAACAAGCCAGCATCCAGCAAAGAGGCGTGATTGAGACGGTCTTCCAGCACCGTATCGCCCTGCCCGACCAGCGCCGTGACCGCGCCGAGGTTGGCCATGTAGCCGGTGGTAAACAGCAGCGCACGCGGGCGCCCGGTGAGATCGGCCAGCGCTTCTTCCAGTGCGTGATGCGGGCCACTGTGGCCAATCACCAGATGCGAAGCGCCACCGCCCACGCCCCAGCGCTCGGCACCGGCGCGCCAGGCTTCGATCACTTGCGGGTGATTGGCCAGGCCCAGATAGTCGTTGTTGCAGAACGCCAGCAACGGCTGGCCGTCGACCACCACTTCGGGCCCTTGCGGGCTTTCAAGCAGTGGGCGCTGGCGGTAGAGGTTTTCGGCACGACGGGCAGCAAGGCGTGCGGCGAGATCGAAAGACATGCAGGCCTCGACTTTCATGTGACACAGATCCCTGTGGGAGCGAGCCTGCTCGCGAAGAGGCCTTTACATCCAACATCAACGTCGACTGAGGCACCGCTTCGCGAGCAGGCTCGCTCCCACAGGGGTTTTGCATTTCTTCAGGGGAATCCGAAGAGGTTTTTACACCGCCGCGTTATAGAACTGCTCGCTGCTCTTCTGCTCCACCAGCGCCTGCTCGATCGCAGCCTGGTGCACTTCATCGGCGTGCTCTTCGCGGGCTTCCGGTTGAATGCCCAGGCGCGCGAACAACTGCATGTCCTTGTCGGCCTGCGGGTTGGCGGTGGTCAGCAACTTGTCACCGTAGAAAATCGAGTTGGCGCCGGCAAAGAACGCCAATGCCTGCATCTGCTCGTTCATCGCTTCGCGGCCGGCGGAAAGGCGTACATGGGATTGCGGCATGAGGATGCGCGCCACGGCGAGCATGCGGATGAAATCGAACGGGTCGATGTCTTCAGCGTTTTCCAGCGGCGTACCGGCGACTTTCACCAGCATGTTGATTGGCACCGACTCCGGGTGCTCCGGCAGGTTGGCCAACTGGATCAACAGGTTGGCGCGGTCGTCCAGCGACTCACCCATGCCGAGAATGCCGCCGGAGCAGATCTTCATCCCCGACTCACGCACGTAAGCCAGCGTCTGCAGGCGCTCGCTGTAAGTACGGGTGGTAATGATGCTGCCGTAGAACTCCGGCGACGTGTCGAGGTTGTGGTTGTAGTAATCGAGCCCGGCCTTGGCCAAGGCTTCGGTCTGCTCCTGATCGAGACGACCTAGGGTCATGCAGGTTTCCAGGCCCATGGCTTTTACACCCTCGACCATTTTCAGCACGTACGGCATGTCTTTGGCCGAAGGATGTTTCCACGCTGCGCCCATGCAGAAACGGGTCGAACCAATGGCCTTGGCGCGAGCAGCCTCTTCGAGGACCTTCTGCACTTCCATCAACTTTTCTTTTTCCAGACCGGTGTTGTAGTGACCGGACTGTGGACAGTATTTGCAGTCTTCCGGGCAGGCGCCGGTCTTGATCGACAACAGGGTCGACACCTGAACGCGGTTGGCGTCGAAATGCGCGCGGTGCACCGTTTGCGCCTGGAACAGCAAGTCGTTGAATGGCTGTACGAACAGTGCTTTGACTTCGGCCAGTGACCAGTCGTGACGCAGGGTGGCGGTGGTGCTCGCGCTCATGGGTAGTTCCTTGGTTATGCTTGGCTGGCGCCGGGGAAACGGAATACCCACAGGCGCTACACGGATGTTCGGCATATTTAAGGAAGAGTCATGAGCTGTCAACCACGATACGAAGGACAGGTTTACATCTGTTTAAAAAACATACAGATCTGTTTGTTGTGCGATGAGCCCGCAGAAGCAGAAATGCCAATCTGCGATGCCTGCGAAACCGAATTGCCTTGGCTCGGTGACCACTGCCAGACCTGCGCCCTGCCGCTGTCCGCAGCCGGCCTGACCTGCGGCGAGTGCCAGCTAGAGCCGCCGGCATTCGAACAGGTCGTCGTGCCATGGCTTTACGGCTTCCCGGTAGACAGTCTGATTACGCGTTTTAAACACAACGCGAAATGGCCGTTTGGCCACCTGCTCGCCGACGTTCTCTGGCAATACCTGCAACATTGCTTCGATGAGGGTTTGCCCAGGCCCGACGTGTTGGTGCCGGTACCACTGGCGAGCAAACGCCTGCGTCAACGCGGGTTCAATCAAGCCGCGATGTTGGGGCGATGGTTGAGCAAACAGCTCGATCTGCCATTTGAAGAACAGGTGCTTCGGCGGATTCACGACACTAGCGCCCAGCAGGACCTCGACGCCAAGGCGCGCAAGCGCAATTTGCGTCACGCCTTCGCACTCGCGCCCGACGCGGATGTGAAAGGTCGGCACTTCGCGTTGATCGATGACGTACTGACCACTGGCGCCACTGCCCAGGCACTGGCGCGACTGTTGAGGGATGCAGGCGCCGCTCGGGTCGATGTCTACTGCTTGGCCCGGACCCCAAAACCCGGAAGCTGAAGCCAAACACAATCCCCCTGTAGGAGTGAGCCTGCTCGCGATAGCGGTGGAAAGGTCAGCATAGATGTTGGCAATGACAACGCCATCGCGAGCAGACTCAATCCTACAAGGGATCTCGGCTCGGCTTGACTCTCGCGTCGCAAGCCGCCAACTTCACTTCCCACCGCCACAGCACAAAAGCACCCATCCATGTCCATGCCTTCTCTGTTGTCCCAGCACATCGTCCGCCGTCCGCAGCGCATCGCTTTGCTGCAACACATCGCCGAACAAGGCTCGATCACCCGCGCGGCGAAAAGTGCAGGCCTGAGCTACAAAGCGGCGTGGGACGCCATCGATGAGCTGAACAACCTGGCGCAAAAACCTCTGGTTGAACGCGCGGTCGGTGGCAAGGGCGGCGGTGGCGCGAAGTTGTCGGATGAGGGCGAACGAGTGCTGCGTCTTTACCAAAAGCTGCAAGCCTTGCAAGCGCAGGTACTCGAAGCGGCGGAAGATGCCAGCGATCTGGATTTGCTCGGGCGCCTGATGCTGCGCACCAGCGCGCGTAACCAGTTACACGGCAAAGTCGTGGCAATCGAAGCTCATGGGCGCAACGACCTGATCCGTCTCGAGCTGGC
Source organism: Pseudomonas sp. FW305-7 (assembly GCF_058786735.1). Lineage (NCBI taxonomy): Bacteria > Pseudomonadati > Pseudomonadota > Gammaproteobacteria > Pseudomonadales > Pseudomonadaceae > Pseudomonas > Pseudomonas sp. FW305-7. Next base: position 64,981 of record NZ_JBYSZA010000015.1, on the reverse strand, counting down.
CGAAGGCCTGTGCCTCGATGCGCAGATCACCCACGACAGCACCGTGCATCTGGAGCTGCAAACCGGCACCGAAGTGGTCGCCCTGATCAAGGCCGGGTGGCTCGAATTGCTCGCCAGTGATCAACCCGCAACGTCTGGACACAATCTTCTCAAGGGCACCCTCGAAGCGATTCTCGACGCCGAAGACGGCCCCAGCGAAGTCCGCGTCTCCCTGCCAAACGGCCACACCCTCTGCGCGCTGGCCGAACCGCTGGACTTGCGCACACGCAAGTTGTCCGTAGGGCAATCGGTGCAGGTGCAGTTTTCGCCGTCCAATGTGCTGATCGGTACGCCGCTCTAATCAAGCCCTGCAACGAAAGCGTCATCGACGCTCATTAAGGTGTCTGCCAAAACCAAGCAGGGAGCCTGATGTGAGCCTATTAGAAGAAAACCAATCGACTGACCTGGAAAAGATGGTCGGCCTCAGCCGTCGCGGTTTCATCGGCGCGGGTGCGCTGTGCGGTGCAGCGATGTTCCTCGGCGGCAGTCTGTTGAGCCGCAGCGCACTGGCCACCGGCGTCAGCGCCGGCAACAGCCGCCTGCTCGGGTTCGAGAGCATTCCCGCTGCGACCACCGATGTCATCACGCTGCCCAAAGGCTACAAGTCTTCGGTACTGATCAGTTGGGGCCAGCCGCTGCACAAGAACGGCCCGGCCTTCGACCCTAGCGGCAATGGCACCGCCGCCGCACAGGAAGTGCAGTTCGGCGACAACAATGACGGCATGAGCCTGTTCGAATTCCCGGATGATCGAAACCGCGCCTTGATGGCGATTAACAACGAATACACCAACTACCGCTACCTCTACCCGCACGGCGGCATGCCGCAATCGGCCGAAGACGTGCGCAAGGCGCTGGCCTGCGAAGGCGTGTCGGTGATCGAGGTGCAGCGCAAGAACGGTCAATGGCAGTTCGTCCAGGGTTCGCGCTACAACCGCCGCATCCACGGCAACTCGCCGTTGCGCATCAGCGGCCCGGCGGCCGGCCACGACTTGATGAAAACCGCTGCCGACAAGCACGGCAAGAAAGTCCTCGGCACCTTCCAGAACTGCGCCAACGGTAAAACCCCGTGGGGCACTTACCTGACCTGCGAAGAAAACTTCACCGACTGCTTCGGCAGCAGCAACGCCCAGCAGCAATTCGACCCGGCGCAGAAACGTTATGGCGTGTCGGTCGCCAGTCGCGAGATCAACTGGCACCCGTACGACCCGCGTTTCGACATGGCGAAGAACCCCAACGAACTCAACCGTCACGGCTGGGTGGTCGAGATCGATCCGTTCGATCCGCAATCGACCCCGGTCAAACGCACGGCGCTGGGCCGCTTCAAGCATGAAAACGCCGCCCTGGCCGAGACCGACGACGGTCGCGCCGTGGTGTACATGGGCGATGACGAGCGTGGCGAGTTCATCTACAAATTCGTTAGTCGCGACCGCATCAATCACCGCAACGCCAAGGCCAACCGCGACATCCTCGATCACGGCACCCTGTACGTGGCCAAGTTCGATAACGGCGACAGCAACCCCGATCACCCGAAAGGTCAGGGCCAGTGGATCGAATTGACCCACGGCAAGAACGGCATCGACGCCAGCAGCGGTTTTGCCGATCAGGCCGAAGTGCTGATTCACGCGCGCCTCGCCGCCAGCGTCGTCGGCGCCACGCGCATGGACCGCCCGGAGTGGATTGTGGTCAGCCCGAAGGACGGCCAGGTTTATTGCACCCTGACCAACAACGCCAAGCGTGGCGAGGACGGTCAACCGGTGGGCGGGCCGAACCCGCGTGAGAAGAACGTCTACGGGCAAATTCTGCGCTGGCGCACCGACCGCGATGATCATGCTTCGAAGACGTTTGCCTGGGACCTGTTCGTGGTTGCCGGTAACCCGGGCGTTCACGCCGGGACGCCGAAGGGCGGCTCGAAGAACATCACCCCGCAGAACATGTTCAACAGCCCGGATGGTTTGGGTTTCGACAAGGCCGGACGCTTGTGGATTCTCACTGATGGCGATTCGAGCAACGCCGGGGACTTTGCCGGGATGGGCAATAACCAGATGCTTTGCGCTGACCCCAAGACCGGTGAGATCCGCCGATTCATGGTCGGGCCGATTGGCTGTGAGGTGACGGGGATCAGCTTCTCGCCGGATCAGAAAACTCTGTTTGTCGGGATTCAGCATCCGGGGGAGAACGGTGGATCGACATTCCCCGAGCATCTGCCGAATGGCAAACCGCGATCTTCGGTGATGGCGATTACCCGTGAGGATGGCGGAGTAGTCGGCGCCTGATCGGGCCTCATCGCTGGCAAGCCAGCTCCCACAGGGGATCGCATTCCAAATGTGGGAGCTGGCTTGCCAGCGATGGCGTCAGCACAGACACCAACCACCTTTCCAACTGCCATCTGCGCTACCATGCTGGGCCGGACGCGGCAGCCTGCTGCGCGCAGGAGTCAGCATGGCCCACCCGTTTGAAACCCTCACACCCGACCTCGTCCTTGATGCCGTTGAAAGCATCGGGTTTCTCAGCGATGCGCGCATTCTGGCGCTCAACAGCTATGAAAACCGCGTCTATCAGGTCGGCATCGAAGACTCCGAACCGCTGATCGCCAAGTTCTACCGCCCGCAGCGCTGGACCAACGAAGCCATCCTCGAAGAACACCAGTTCACCTTCGAACTGGCCGACGTCGAAATTCCGGTGGTCGCGCCGCTGATCCACAACGGTGAAACCCTGCACGAACACGCCGGTTTCCGTTTCACCCTGTTCCCCCGTCGTGGCGGGCGGGCGCCGGAGCCGGGCAATCTTGATCAGTTGTATCGCCTCGGTCAGTTGCTCGGGCGGATTCACGCGGTCGGCGCCACCAAGCCGTTCGAACACCGTGAAGCCCTCGCCGTGCAGAACTTCGGCCACGCCTCGCTGAATACTTTGCTCGAAGGCAACTTCATTCCGAAAAGCCTGCTGCCGGCCTACGAGTCCGTCGCCCGCGACCTGCTCAAACGTGTGGAGGAAGCCTACGCCAACACGCCGCACCAGAACATCCGCATGCACGGCGACTGCCATCCCGGCAACATGATGTGCCGCGACGAGATGTTCCACATCGTCGACCTCGACGACTGCCGCATGGGCCCGGCGGTACAGGACATCTGGATGATGCTCGCCGGTGATCGTCAGGAATGTCTGGGGCAGTTGTCGGAGTTGATGGACGGCTACAACGAATTTCACGATTTCGATCCACGCGAACTGGCGTTGATCGAGCCGCTGCGTGCACTACGCCTGATGCACTACAGCGCCTGGCTGGCGCGGCGCTGGGACGATCCGGCGTTCCCGCACAGCTTTCCGTGGTTTGGTACGGAGCGATATTGGGGCGATCAGGTGTTGGCGTTGCGTGAGCAGCTTTCGGCGCTCAACGAAGAACCGCTGAAACTCTTCTGACAATTTCCCCCTATAGGAGTGAGCCTGCTCGCGATGACGCCGGTACATTCAACATTTCTGTTGTCTGACACACCGCCATCGCGAGCAGGCTCACTCCTACAGGTTTTTTTGTGTTCACACATTTCTGACCATTCTGCTCCGACATTCGTTGACAAACTTCCTTACAATCCCTGCTCTGTCAGCTGCCTGAGCAAGGATTCTGCATGCAAGCCGCCAACCCGCGTCGCGGGTACATTCTGGGCCTGAGTGCCTACATCATCTGGGGCCTGTTCCCGATCTATTTCAAAGCCATCGCCGAAGTGCCGGCCGTCGAGATCATCATCCATCGGGTGTTGTGGTCAGCGCTGTTTGGCGCGCTGCTGCTGATGGTGTGGAAACACCCGGGATGGCTGCGCGAATTACTGGATAACCCCAAGCGTCTGGCAATTCTGGCCTTGAGCGGCACGCTGATCGCCGCCAATTGGCTGACCTATGTGTGGTCGGTGAACAACGGACGCATGCTCGAAGCGAGCCTCGGTTACTACATCAACCCGCTGGTGAATGTGCTGCTGGGGATGTTGATTCTTGGCGAACGTCTGCGCCGTATGCAGTGGCTCGCGGTCGGTCTGGCGGCGGTCGGTGTGGCGCAACAGGTGTGGCAGGTCGGCAGTCTGCCGTGGGTGTCGCTGGTGCTGGCGTTGACGTTCGGCTTCTACGGGCTGATCCGCAAACAGGCACCGGTCAAGGCCTTGCCGGGGCTGGTGGTGGAAACCTGGATGCTGGTACCGATTGCCTTCGCGTGGTTGCTGTTCAATCAGACCGCGACCAGCGCTCAACCCGAGTTCTGGACCACGTCGCAAGCCTGGTGGCTGGTCGCGGCCGGACCGGTGACGTTGATCCCGTTAGTGTGCTTCAACGCCGCCACGCGACACCTGCCCTACACCACCATCGGCTTCCTGCAATACCTCGCGCCAACGCTGGTGTTGTTGCAAGCGGTACTGCTGTTTGGTGAGCACTTGTCGTCCAGCACGCTTATCGCGTTTATCTTCATCTGGGCCGGTCTGGCCGTTTACAGCGTCGATGCCGTGATCAGTCTGCGCCGGCGCAGCTGATCAAAAAATGCACAAACCTCCGCAGGCCACGGCTCTCGTGGCCTGCATCGTTCCTTCCCAAGGTTATCCACAGCGTGATCCCCGCCGTTTGTGTGCAAGTTGTTGAATGCTGGCGGTTTTTTGATCAACTCACGCGAAGCCACGTCCGGCGTGGCCTGGAGCTTGGTCTCTACAGGTTATCCACAGGCGGGTGCACGTTAAAACTGGATAACCCGAGTGGACCTTAAACGTCTGTGCGTAACACCAGTTCGACCATCAGATCGTCGGCCAGGGTTTCCAGGCGCGACTGCAAGACGTCGAGGGACAAGGTCAGCGGCACGGCGAGAACAGCTTCTGCGTGGAACAACGGTTCGCTACTCATCGGTGCCGGCCGCACTTCGGTCACCAGCCGTTCGAGGTTCACGCCCTGTTCGCTCAGCAGACGAGTGATATCGCGCACAATCCCTGGACGATCATTGCCCACCAGTTCCATCGCAATCGGTTTCCAGGTGCAGGATTGTTCGATGCCGCTTTCGGCGATCAGCACGCGAATGCCATGAGCCGACAGCGCTTGTAAGGCATCGACTAATTCGTCGTAAGCCTCTGCCGGTACGCCCACCCGCAAAATCCCGGCGAACTGCCCGGCCATCCGCGACATCCGGCTTTCCAGCCAGTTACCGCCATGCTCGGCGATGCATTGGGCGATGCGCTCGACCTGCCCGGGCTTGTCCGGGGCGAAAACGGTGAGTACGAGATGGTCCATGGCGCAGCCCTCTTGTCATGACTTTTGTTATAGAAAGGCAAGTATAGGCAAGGGGTTTGATTCAGCCCGGGCGGCATTTTGTGCGGATGACGTGGGCTGGGTTTTGCAAGCAACCTGTGGCGAGGGGATTTATCCCCGATGGGTGGCGAAGCCGCCCCCTGCGCGCTGACCGGTAATCCGGGCTGACAGGGTTTACGGCTGCTGCGCAACCGATCGGGGATAAATCCCCTCGCCACAGAATTCTGTACAGCTGAACTGCGCCATAGCAGGCAGACAGTATTTATGTGTACAACTTTTGATATTTAGCTGGAACAATCCAATGGTTTTTTGAGAACATCCCGTTCCGCGATGTGACCGCAATGCGACATGAGGTCGCAGAACGACGTTATTAGTCTGATTTTCACAAGCGCAACTCATCATGTAGTATGCCTCGGCACGCACTACATAACGCTGGATCGATGTCTGCCCAAGGCATGTTCGCAACCCTGAAAGCCCCGTCAGCAAGGCCCCAAGCCGTTGATTGGTCCCAGCCCAGCCGCCAGCAATGGCATGTACTGGTCGGAAGGTTTGTGGTTTAAATGGCCAGAGGCTTCATTGTCAAATTGAAGAGCTGAAAAGCGAAATAGCTGAGCAGAGTGAGGCAAGCAATGACTGAACACGTTCAAGTCGGTGGCCTGCAGGTCGCCAAAGTCCTGTTCGACTTCGTGAACAACGAAGCCATTCCCGGTACCGGCCTCACCGCCGAAAAATTCTGGGAAGGTGCCGACAAGGTCATTCACGACCTGGCACCGAAGAACAAAGCCCTACTCGCCAAACGCGATGACTTCCAGGCGCGCATTGATGCCTGGCATCAGGAACGCGTCGGCCAGGCCCATGACGCCGCGGCCTACAAAACCTTCCTGCGAGAAATCGGTTATCTGCTGCCAGAAGCGGCTGATTTCCAGGCAACGACGCAAAACGTCGATGATGAAATCGCCCGTACCGCCGGCCCGCAACTCGTTGTGCCGGTGATGAACGCCCGCTTCGCTCTCAATGCCTCGAACGCCCGCTGGGGTTCGCTGTACGACGCCCTCTACGGCACCGACGCGATCAGCGAAGACGGTGGCGCGGAAAAAGACAAAGGCTACAACAAGGTGCGTGGCGACAAAGTCATCGCCTTCGCCCGGGCCTTCCTCGACGAGGCCGCGCCATTGGCCGCCGGCTCCCACGTCGACTCGACCGCCTACAAAATCGCTGACGGCAAACTGCTGGTCACCCTCAAGGGCGGCAGCAACACCGGCCTGCGTGACGACGCTCAATTGATCGGTTTCCAGGGCGATGCCAATGCCCCGATCGCCATCCTGCTGAAGCACAACGGTCTGCATTTCGAAATCCAGATCGACGCCAGCACCCCGGTCGGCCAGACCGACGCCGCCGGCGTCAAAGACGTCCTGATGGAAGCGGCCCTGACTACCATCATGGACTGCGAAGACTCCGTGGCTGCCGTCGATGCCGACGACAAAGTGGTGATCTACCGCAACTGGCTCGGCCTGATGAAGGGCGACCTGGCGGAATCCGTGTCCAAGGGTGGCCAGACGTTCACCCGCACCATGAACCCGGATCGCAGCTACACCACGCCCAATGGCGGCGAAGTGACCCTGCATGGCCGCTCGCTGTTGTTCGTGCGCAACGTTGGTCATCTGATGACCATCGACGCGATCCTCGACAAAGACGGCAACGAAGTACCGGAAGGTATCCTCGACGGTCTGGTGACTTGCCTCGCGGCAATGCACAACCTCAACGGCAACACCTCGCGCAAGAACACCCGCACCGGTTCCGTCTACATCGTTAAACCGAAGATGCACGGCCCGGAAGAAGCGGCGTTCACCAACGAGCTGTTCGGCCGCATCGAAGATGTGCTGGGCCTGAAACGCAATACGCTGAAAGTCGGGATCATGGACGAGGAGCGCCGCACCACGGTCAACCTCAAGGCCTGCATCAAGGCGGCCAGCGAGCGCGTGGTGTTCATCAACACCGGTTTCCTCGACCGCACCGGCGACGAAATTCACACCTCCATGGAAGCCGGCCCGATGGTGCGCAAGGCCGACATGAAGGCCGAGAAGTGGATCGGCGCCTACGAGAACTGGAACGTCGATATCGGTCTGAGCACCGGCCTGCAAGGTCGCGCGCAAATCGGTAAAGGCATGTGGGCGATGCCCGACCTGATGGCAGCGATGCTCGAACAGAAAATCGCCCACCCACTGGCCGGTGCCAACACCGCCTGGGTGCCATCGCCGACGGCTGCTGCGCTGCACGCGCTGCACTACCACAAGGTCGACGTGTTCGCCCGTCAGGCCGAGCTGGCCAAACGTGCCCGCGCTTCGGTTGACGACATTCTGACCATCCCGCTGGCGGTCAACCCGAACTGGACGCCAGAGCAGATCAAGAACGAACTGGACAACAATTCCCAGGGCATTCTTGGCTATGTGGTGCGCTGGATCGACCAGGGCGTTGGCTGCTCGAAAGTACCGGACATCAATGACGTCGGCCTGATGGAAGACCGTGCCACGCTGCGTATCTCCAGCCAGCACATCGCCAACTGGCTGCGCCACGGTGTGGTCACCGAAGCGCAAGTGATGGAAAGCCTCAAGCGCATGGCGCCGGTAGTGGACCGTCAGAACGCCAACGACCCGCTGTACCGTCCGCTGGCGCCGAACTTCGACAGCAACATCGCCTTCCAGGCGGCAGTCGAACTGGTGATCGAAGGGACCAAGCAGCCGAACGGTTACACCGAGCCGGTGCTGCACCGTCGTCGTCGCGAGTTTAAGGCTGCCAACGGCCTGTAATTCTACGTAGACGCTGGATATGAAAAAGCCCTGATCTTTGGATCAGGGCTTTTTTTTGTGAAAGCAGAATCAAAAGATCGCAGCCTTCGGCAGCTCCTACAGGTGATTGTTGATCGTTCCCACGCTCCGCGTGGGAATGCAGCCCGGGACGCTCCGCGTCCCAACAGCGGACGCAGAGCGTCCATTGAGGCATTCCCACGCAGAGCGTGGGAACGATCGGCAAATCAGGCGCTATGGCTCTATGCCCAACTCATGTTTGACCAACCCGAGCAACTTGCCCGTATCAATCGGCTTGAGCAGAAAATCCACCACGCTCAAATGCATCGCCGCAATCGCGTCTTTCACATCGGCATCGCCGGACACAATGATGATCGGCAGCGCCGCCCGCACCGATTCGCGCACCTGTCGAATCAGCTCAAGGCCATCGACATTGCCCATGCGCAAATCAGTGATCACCAGCCCGATCGAAGGTTTTTCCTCGAGCATCTTCAGCGCCGTTTCGCCGCTGGCGGCGGTCATGCAGCGAATACCGTCCAACGCCAATATCTCCGCGAGCAGCTCCCGAGCGTCCTTGTCGTCATCGACGATCAGCACACGCTGCGGCGGCAGGTCGGGTTCGAGCATCACAGCGCTGAGCGCTTCCCGCTCGGCGTCGCTCAAAATATCGTGGTCGGACATGGCGTTCTCTATGTTTCCAAATCAATCACCTGCACAGTCGTCAGACATCGCCATGCAGAGCTTCAATGTGCACTTCGTCGGATTTTTTTCCAATAGCCGGACGGTTGAATTCCCGACTGATTTTGTAGGGCACTTCCCAAATGTGCCCAACGGCATGGCAAACCTAGACTTACGTCCAATGGGCACCCCGCGCGCAGGGGCCGACCATGGCTGCAACGATCCGACAACAACAATTCGAAAAAGACTGCGGTAATGGTTATGAGTAAAGCGGACGCCTTCACCCAGGCAGGGAAAACCGCGGTGTTGCAGAACATTCAGGGCACCCTGCAATTCCTTCAGCGCTTCCCGCCCTTCAATCAGATGGAACACGCCCACCTTGCGTATCTGGTGGAGCAATGCCAACTGCGCTTTTACGCTCAGGGCGAGAGCATCATCAAACCCACCGATGGCCCGGTCGAACACTTCTACATCGTCAAACAGGGCCGCGTGGTGGGTGAACGTCAGCACATCACCAAGCCCGGCACCGAAACCACTTTTGAAATCACCACCGGCGAATGCTTTCCCCTCGCCGCGCTGCTCGGCGAGCGGGCGACGCGCACCGAGCATCTGGCCGGCGAAGACACCTTCTGCCTGCAACTGAACAAACCGGCATTCATCAAACTGTTCGCGCTGTCCAACGCCTTTCGCGACTTTGCCTTGCGCGGGGTCAGCAGCCTGCTTGATCAGGTCAACCAGCAAGTCCAGCAGAAAGCCGTGGAAACCCTCGGCACCCAGTATTCGCTGAACACCCGACTCGGCGAATTGGCCATGCGCCATCCAGTGACGTGCAGCCCTGAAACGCCATTGCGTGACGCGGTGAAGTTGATGCATGAGCAACAGGTCGGCAGCATCGTCGCGGTGGATGAACACAAGGCGCCACTGGGGATTTTCACTTTGCGCGACCTGCGCCACGTAGTGGCTGAAGGCGTCGGCGATCTCAGCGAAGCCATCGAACATCACATGACCCGCGCGCCGTTTTATCTGTCGCCGGATCACAGTGCATTCGACGCGGCGATTGCCATGACCGAGCGGCACATCGCTCACGTCTGCCTGGTCAAGGATCAGCGCCTGTGCGGCGTGGTGTCCGAGCGTGATCTGTTTTCCCTGCAACGCGTCGATCTGGTGCACCTGGCCCGGACCATCCGCAGTGCCCAGCGCGTCGAACAACTGGTGACGTTGCGTGGTGAGATCGGCCAACTGGTCGAGCGCATGCTCGCCCACGGCGCCTCTTCAACCCAGATCACCCACATCATCACCCTGCTCAACGACCACACCGTGTGCCGGGTGATCGAACTGACCCTCGCCGAAAAAGGCGACCCCGGTGTGCCGTTCAGTTGGCTGTGTTTCGGCAGTGAAGGCCGGCGCGAGCAAACGCTGCACACCGATCAGGACAACGGCATTCTGTTCGACGCTCGCGATGCGGCGCACGCGGCGGAAATTCGCGGCAAGCTGCTGCCGATCGCGCAGCAGATCAACCAGAGCCTGGCGCAATGCGGCTTTACTCTGTGCAAGGGCAACATCATGGCCGGCAACCCCGAGCTGTGTTTGTCGCGCGCGGAATGGGCGCGGCGTTTTGCGGCGTTTATCCGCGAGGCGACTCCGGAGAATCTGTTGGGCTCGAGCATCTATTTTGATCTGCGGGTGGTCTGGGGCGATGAAAGCGGTTGCGCACAACTGCGTCGGGGGATACTCGAGCAGGTCGGCGACAACCGTCTGTTCCAGCGCATGATGGCCGACAACGCCCTGCGCAATCGCCCGCCGGTCGGGCGTTTCCGCGAGTTTGTACTGGCGCGCAAGAACGGCGAGAAAGCTACGCTGGATCTTAAAGTCCAGGGCCTGACCCCATTCGTCGATGGCGCACGCCTGCTGGCGCTGGCCAACGGCATCGACGCCAACAACACCCTCGAACGCTTTCGCCAACTGGTCGATAAAGAGGTCATTGAACCACTCGACGGCGCCGCGTATGAGGAGGCTTACCACTTCATTCAGCAAACGCGCATGCAGCAACATCAGCTGCAGACCCGGGAGAATCTGCCCTACTCCAACCGTGTCGATCCCGACAGCCTCAACCACCTCGACCGACGCATCCTGCGCGAATCCCTGCGTCAGGCTCAACGCCTGCAAAGCAGCCTGACCTTGCGGTATCAGCTATGAGCTTGTTCTCGTGGCTGCGTACGGCCAGCCCGGTGGTGCCGGCCGAGCTGCAACACCGCCTGGCGCGGTTGCCGGCGATCAGCGCGTTGAGCGATTGCAGCCTGCGCGAACAGCGCTGGGTGGTGCTGGATCTAGAAACCACCGGGCTGAACCTGAACAAGGATCGCGTGTTGTCGATCGGCGCCGTGGTGATCGAGGACGCTGCGATCGATTTCAGTCAGCAGTTCGAACGGACCTTGCAATGTCGTGAACTGAAGCTCAGCCCCAGTGTGTTGATCCATGGCCTGGGGCCGAATGAACTTGCCGCCGGCAGCGACCCGGCCGAAGCGTTAGTGGACCTCATGGAGTTTATCGGCGACAGCCCGGTGCTGGCGTTTCATGCGCCGTTCGATCAGCACATGCTCGGGCGCGCGCTGAAGGAGCATCTGGGGCACAAGTTGCAGCAGGTGTTTCTGGATGTCGCGGATATTGCGCCGCTGGTGTGCCCGCAGGCGAATATTCGCGAGGCCGGGCTGGATGAGTGGATCGACTGGTTTCGCCTGGAAGTTTTCGAACGGCATAACGCCAGTGCCGATGCGCTGGCCACGGCGGAATTGGCGTTGATTCTGTTCAGTCGGGCGCGGGGGCAGCAGATTCATAGTCCGCTGAATTTGCAGCAGCGCTTGAGCCAATGGAAGCGCCGACAACAAACCCATTCGTTCTAAATCAAAAGCCCCTCACCCCAGCCCTCTCCCCGAGGGAGAGGGGGCCGACCGAGGTGTCTTGCGCTAAACATCGACCTGAAAGACTGCGGCGATTATGGATGGGTGAAGCATAAATTCGAATGGATTGTGGATTCACTGAAGATCGCTCAAGTCGCTGTATCTCTTAAATATCCCCCACTCGGTCCCCTCTCCCCCTGGGCGGTCCGACGTTTCGGGAGGGCTAGGGTGAGGGCGCGCCCCTGACACTCCACCTGACCAGTGGCCAATTGCTAACCATTCCCACCTCTGCCAGAATCGCGAACAATTCGCGTTAGTTAATATTTCCCAATCGGTGATGTCCGGTGTCGTCAGTCCCAAGCCCTCACAGTCAGCTCGTCGGTGCGATGTATCGCGACCATCGCGGTTGGCTGCTGGCGTGGCTACGGCGCAACGTGGCCTGTCCGCAGCGGGCCGAAGACCTGAGCCAGGACACCTTCGTGCGCCTGCTCGGGCGCGATGAACTGCTGACACCGCGCGAGCCCCGAGCCTTTCTCGTGGCGATTGCCAAGGGTCTGTTGTTTGACTACTTCCGCCGCGCCGCGCTGGAGCAGGCTTACCTCACTGAGTTGATGCTGATCCCCGAGGGCGAACAACCGTCGGTGGAAGAACAGCAAATGATCCTTGAGGACCTCAAAGCCATCGACCGTCTGCTCGGCAAACTGTCGACCAAGGCCCGCGCCGCCTTCCTTTATAACCGCCTCGATGGCCTCAGCCATGCCGAGATCGCCGAGAAACTTGGCGTTTCAGTGCCGCGCGTGCGCCAGTATCTGGCTCAGGGGATTCGTCAGTGCTACATCGCGCTGTACGGTGAGCCGACGTGAGCCCTGCCAGTTCCAGACCGGTGCCGGCGCATGTACTGGATGCGGCGATTGCCTGGCAGTTGACGCTCGATTCGAGCAGCCCGCTGGAGCGCGAGGAATTCGCCAAATGGCACGCGGCAAATGAAGAACACGCCCGCGCATGGCGTCAATTGGGCATGCTCGACCAACGCTTCAGCGTGGCCAAGGGCCCGGCCCGCAGTGCACTACTGCAATCGCGCGAAGGCATCCGCCGGCGCGTGCGCAAACTGGGCAGCAGTCTGGCCAGTGTTGTCGTGGTGATCGGTCTGGGGGTGTTCGCCGCCGAGCATTACTTGCCGCTGGACTATTGGCTGGCCGATCAGCGCACCGCTACCGGCGAACAACGCACCGTACGCCTGGCCGACGGCACCGTGCTCAACCTCAATACTCACAGCGCCGTGGATGTGCGCTTCGATGAGAAGCAGCGCCTGATCGTCTTGCAGGAAGGCGAAATCCTCGTCGAAACCGGCCATGGCGATGCACGGCCATTTATCGTCGAAACCCGCGAAGGCAGCATGCGTGCATTGGGCACGCGGTTCCTGGTCAAACGCGAGGACCAAGGTACGCGTCTGAGCGTGCTGCAATCAGCGGTGGCGGCACACACGCAAGCGAATCCCGAAGAACAGATTTTGCGCGAAGGCCAGCAAGTATTGCTGCGCGGTGATGGGCTGGGCGCGATTGTCGCCCTCACGCCCGGCGCCGATGCCTGGACGCGCGGCATGCTGGTGGTGGATAACGCACGACTGAGCGATCTGGTGCATGAGCTGGGTCGTTATCGTCGTGGGCATCTGGGCGTTGCGCCGGAAGTGGCTGACTTGCGCATCACCGGCAGCTTCCCGCTGCATGACACCGACAAAGCCTTGAGCGCCCTGCTGCCAACCCTGCCAGTGCAGATCGAGCAGCACACACCGTATTGGGTGACGGTGGCCAAGGCTGATTCCAAGCCTGAATGATCGGGTGGCTGAGCGGTCGCCATCGCTGGCAAGCCAGCTCCCACAGGTTTCAGTGCTGCCCACAAAGTTGATGTTTACAGCACTCCCCTGTGGGAGCTGGCTTGCCAGCGATGAGGCCGCCAGCAGCTCCACAAAACCAGGCTCGCCATGTCTATCAGCAGCACCACTGCAAGTTAATCGAAATTATTTCCATCCAGCCCTATCACTTTTTGGTTTTCATCCGGCACACAGGCAATTGAGAAATATTTCCATTCAGGAGCCGCCGTATGTCCCGTTCGCTAGACACCTTGTTGCGCCCCAGTCTGCTGGCCGTCGCCATCGCTTTCAGCACTCCGCTGATCAGCAGCCCGTTGCTCGCCGTTGAACAAGCGTCCAGCGTTCGCGCCTACAACCTGCCGGCGGCGCCCTTGGCCACCACCCTCAACCAGATCGCCAGCCAGGGCGGCCTCGCCCTGTCGCTGAATCCTTCGCTGGCGGCTGGCAAGACCTCGGCACCGGTCAACGGTCAGTACGATGCGGCCGGCGCTCTGCGCGCGGCTCTGCAAGGCACCGGTCTGCAACTGGAACAGGCCAGCACGGGGACTTACACCCTGGTCGCCGTGCCGGAAGGCGTGATGGCGCTACCGGAAACATCGGTCATCGGTGTGGAAAATCTGGAAACCGCTTGGAGCCCGGTCGAAGGCTACACCGCCACCCGCACCGCCGCCGGTAGCAAGACCGACACCGCGCTGGTCGAAGCGCCGCGTTCGATCTCCGTGGCCACGCGCCAGCAGATGGACGACCGCAGCGTGCACAGCCTCGATGACGCCGTGCGCTACATGCCCGGCATCACCGCCAGCAGCTACGGCAGCGACACCCGTATCGACTGGCTGCGCGTGCGTGGTTTCGAACCGACTCAGTTCCTCGACGGCCTGCCGCTGCCAAGAGGCATCTACGCCAACCCGAAACCGGAAACCTGGAACCTCGATCGCCTCGCCCTGCTACGCGGCCCGGCTTCGTCGGTTTACGGCCAGACCCCGCCAGGCGGTCTGCTGGACATGGTCAGCCGTCGTCCAAGCGCCGAAGCCAGCAGCGAAATCCAGTTGCAGTACGGCAGCGACAACCACCGCCAGATCAACTTCGCCAGCACCGGCAAGATCGATGACGCCGGGCAATTTCTGTATGGCATCAGCGGCGTGGTGCGCGACAGCGACACGCAGATCGACCACATCGAAAACAAGCGCTACAACATTGCACCGAGCCTGACCTGGAACATCGACGACGACACCAAGTTGACCTTGCTCTCGCAGTTCACCCGCGACGATACCGGGGTCACCAGTCAGTTCTATCCGATCCAGGGCACCAAGATCGACATGCCGTTCGGCAAGATTTCCCACCACAAGAACCTGGGCGATCCTGACTACGACTTCTACGACCGCACCTACTACGCGCTCGGTTATGCCTTTGAACATCGCCTGAATGATGTCTGGCAGTTCAAACAGAATCTGCGTTACACCAAGTCCGATCTGTCGTTCCAGACCGTGACCGTCAACAGCTACAACACGACCATTCCCGGCTTCACCGTTGACGATCAGGGCAATGTCGGTCGCGGCACCACCAATGTCGATGAGGACATCAGCCAGATCGCCGTGGACAACAACTTCCAGGCTGACTTCGCTACGGGCGACATCCGTCATACCTTGCTGCTGGGTCTCGACCATCAGCGCAGCAACGACAACTACACCTCGATCTTCGGCAGCGCGCCGGACATCAACGTCAACAACCCGATCTACGGCCAGCCGATTACGCGTCCGCCACGTTCCTCGGCGTTCTACGACTACAACCAGAAAACCAACCAGACCGGCCTCTACGTGCAGGACCAGATGGCGCTGGACCAGTGGCGTCTGACCCTGGGCGGTCGTGAAGACTGGGTGCACACCAGCACCAAATTCCTCAACAAGGGCGACGCCACCAACACCCAGCGTGACAAGGCGTTCAGCGGTAACGCAGCGATCAGCTATGTGTTCGACTCGGGCTTCGTGCCATACCTGTCGTATGCCGAATCCTTCCAGCCAACCAGCGGCGCCGATGCCAGCGTCACTGAGTCGTTCAAGCCGACCGAAGGCAAACAATGGGAACTGGGCATCAAGTACCAGCCACCGGGCAGCAAAACCCTGCTCAGTGCAGCGGTGTATGACCTGACCCAGAAGAACGTCGCGGTCAACAACATCGTCAACAACGTGACCATCACCAGCCAGACCGGCGAAGTGAAAGTCAAAGGCCTGGAGCTGGAAGCGGTTTCGGATGTCACCGATAACCTGAAAGTCATCGCCGCCTACACCCTGGCCAAGTCCGAAGTGCAGAAAGGTGTCGACAAGGGCAATCGCCTGCAACTGATGCCGAACCAGCAAGCCTCGCTGTGGACCGACTACACCTGGCACAGCGGCGTGCTCGACGGTTTCGGCATCGGCGGCGGCGTGCGCTACACCGGCAACACCTACGGCGACAAGGCCAACACCAGGTTGGGCAAGGCCGACGCCTACACCGTGTTCGACGCGGCTGTGCATTACGACCTCGGCCGTCTGGACAACAGCCTCAAAGGCGCGTCGCTGGCACTCAACGCCACCAACCTGTTCGACAAGGACTACATCTCCACCTGCGACGGTTACTACTGCTACTACGGCGACCAGCGCAGTGTGGTCGCCAGCGCTACTTACAAGTGGTAAACGACTGAGCTGAAACAGGCCCTGTTACCAGGCCGTCCCCCGTGGACGGCTTCGGTGTTTTTGAAGGTCATGAAATGAAAAGTAAAACAATTCGCCGCTGGTCGTTCGTCCACACCTGGACCAGCCTGGTTTGCACCGTGTTTTTGCTGATGCTGGCACTGACCGGTCTGCCGCTGATCTTTCACCACGAAATCGAGCACTTGCTCGGCGATGCTCCTGAAGTGCGCGAGATGCCGGCGGACACGCCGCGTCTGAATCTGGCGCAACTGGTTGAGGCCGCGGAAAAACATCGCCCGGATGAAGTCGTGCAGTACTTCGGCTTCGACGACGATGAGCCGAATGCCGTCCTGACGATCATGGCGAAAACCGCCGGCACCGAGCCGAACTCTTCGCACACCTTCATGCTCGATGCACGCACCGGTGAAGCGCTGGAAACCCCTGCGGCCAACGGTGGCCTGATGCTGTTTATCCTGCGCTTGCATGTCGACATGTTCGCCGGATTGCCGGGCAAATTGCTGCTGGCGTTCATGGGACTGCTGTTTGTCGTGGCGATTGTCTCGGGGACGGTGCTGTACCTGCCGTTCATGCGCCGCCTGAACTTCGCCACCGTGCGTCAGGGCAAATCCACACGCCTGCGCTGGCTGGACCTGCACAACCTGATCGGCGTCGTCACCCTGACCTGGGCGTTGGTGGTCGGCGTGACCGGGGTGATCAGTGCCTGCGCCGACCTGCTGATCGCCGCCTGGCGCAACGATGCGCTGAACACATTGATTGCGCCCTACCGCGATGCGCCGCCGCTGACGCAACTGGCACCGGCCACGCGTTTGCTCGACATCGCCGGCGAAGTCGCGCCGGGGATGAAACCAGACTTCATTGCCTTTCCCGGCACACGGTTCTCCAGCGAACACCACTACTCGGTGTTCATGAAGGGCGGCACGCACCTGACCTCGCATCTGCTGACGCCGGTGCTGATCGACGCCACTACCCTGCAAGTCACCGCCGTGGCCGAACGCCCGTGGTACATGGACGCCATGGGCATGTCGCAGCCGCTGCACTTCGGCGACTACGGCGGCATGCCGATGAAGATTCTCTGGGCGACGCTGGATGTGCTGACCATCATCGTCCTCGGCAGTGGCGTGTACCTGTGGGTGGTGCGGCGCAAAGCGGCCAAGCCTGCGCTGGAAACGGCGGAGGCGTCTGCATGAAGCCGCGTCAGTCGAATTTCTGGAAAGTGTTCAGCACACCGTTGGTGATCGCTCTGCTCAGTGCGGCGGGGTTGTTTGCGGCGTTGCTGGGGGATGGGATCTGGGATGCGTTGAGTTGGATCGGGCTGGGTGTTCCGGCATTTCTGGCGATCAGGGGATTGTTGCAGCGCAGGTAGTTTCTTTGTTGTCGGTAATGGCCTCATCGCTGGCAAGCCAGCTCCCACAGGGGTTGATGCTGAATCTGAAATTTGTGTTCGCTGCAAAAACTGTGGGAGCTGGCTTGCCAGCGATGGCGATCTCACGAACACCATCAATTCCTCGCCAGCCACAGTGGTTGTAGCTAGGCTAACCTCCTGCTCTTCGATGCCCACGAGGTTTGCCAATGTCCGCCCCCAGCATGACCCTGTTCCACAACTCGCTGTCCCCGTTCGTTCGCAAAGTGATGGTGTTGCTGCACGAGACCGGTCAGCAGGATCGCGTCGCGTTGCAAGACTGCGTGCTCAGCCCGGTCAGCCCCGATCCGACCCTTAACGCTGACAACCCGCTGGGCAAGATCCCGGCCCTGCGCCTGGCCGATGGCAACGTCATCCATGACAGCCGCGTGATCCTCGATTACCTCGACCACCAACACGTCGGCAACCCGCTGATCCCCCGCGACGGCTCGGCCCGCTGGCGGCGCCTGACCCTGGCCTCGATGGCCGACGGGATCATGGACGCTTCGGTGATGGTGCGTTACGAACAGGCGCTGCGTGCTCCGGAAAAGCACTGGGACGAATGGCTCGACGCCCAGCGCGAGAAGATCCGCCGTGCGCTCGCACTGCTGGAAACGGACGCGATCGCCGAGCTGACCAGTCACTTCGATGTCGCCGCGATCAGCGTCGCCTGTGCACTGGGCTACCTTGACCTGCGCTTCCCTGAAATGGACTGGCGGACCGCCAATCCACAATTGGCCAACTGGTACTTTGAAGTCAGCCAGCGACCGTCCATGATCGCGACCATGCCCAAGGTTTAAATCGGCGGCGCCTGTTCCGGCCTCATCGCTGGCAAGCCAGCTCCCACAGGATCCTTGTCGGATCGCAAATACGCGTAAGACATCAATCCAGTGTGGGAGCTGGCTTGCCGGCGATTGCACCACCTCGGTTCCGGCGGCAGTGACGCAAAGATCAACGTCACCAACACCTCGGCCTCTCGCTGATCCTCACGCAGCCCGCTCATTGCACCGCCCCAATATCAAACTCCAACGGCTTGGCCGGCTTCTGCCCGATCCCGTACCAGTCGAGTTTGCGCGTCAGCACCATGAACACACCGAGCAAGCCGAACAACAACAGCGAGCCCATCAACAGCGCGTAATCCTCGGCACTCAATAATCCATAGAGCAGGCCATACAACGCCGCCAATCCCGCCGAAAAACTCAAACCGTGGCGCACGCTGCGCAGCACGTGGCAAACGTAAAAGCCGATCAACAACACGCAGCCACTGGCCGACAACAGATACGCCAAGGCAAACCCGATGTGCTCTGACAGCGACAGCAGCAACAGGTAAAAGAACGCCAGCGCCACGCCGACCAGCGCGTACTGCACGGGGTGCACCGCAAGGCTCTTGAGCACTTCGAACAAGAAGAAACCGGCGAATGTCAGGACGATGAACAGCAGCGCATATTTGATCGCCCGGTCACTCTTCAGATACTGATCCACCGGATCGATGAAGCTCACGCCAAAGCTGCGGCTGTTGAACGTCTCGCAGTCATTGTTGCTCACGCAACGGCTCATGGCGTCCTGCAAATTGGTGGAGAAGAACGTGGTCTGCCAGTCGGCGCTGAAACCGGCATCGTTGATTTCACGTTTGGCGGGCAGGAAGTTGCCGATGAAGCTCGGGTGCGGCCAGTTGGCGGTGAGGCTCACGCTACTGCTCTTGCCCACCGGCAGCACCTGCAGTGAACCGGTGCCTTGCAGGCGCAGATCAAAACCGAACGCCAATTCGGTGGCTTTACTGGTGTCGAGCAGCGGCAACGTGACGCGTACACCTTCGCCGAGCCAGCCGACCTGGGTGCCCGGGACAAAGTCCAGGCGCTGGCCGTCGAGTTCCATTTTCAAAGCGTTTTCGATGCCGCGAATGTCGCTGATGCCGACCGCGAGAAACGGCGCGTCGAACTGGTAGTCGGCGAAGTCTTCCTTGATGCCCAACTGGGCCGGCAGCGAGAACTGACCGTTGATGCGGTTATCGGCGTGGAACAACCGCGCTTCGTAAATACCCCGGGCGCGCAACTCGGTCTGCACTTGGCCATCGAGTTCGAAGCGCTCCGGCAGAAAGTACAAACGCCCGCGTTCCTCCCGGGGATCGTCGTAGCGCTTGTTGGTTTTGTCGTTGATCTTCCAGTTGTGAATCACCTTGCGATACGGCACCACCATCACCGGCCCGCTCACTTGCTGGTTGTAACTGGCACTGCGAGCGATGTCCTGCAGCACGCCGTCGCGCAATTGCTGGCGATCGTCGATTACGCCGTCGATCATCATTAACGGTATGAGTAACAGCAGGATCAACAGGGCAATGGCCCCGAGCTTAATGGTCAGATTCTTGTTCATGGGACTCTCCCTGTTTCGATGGGCAGAGTCTGATTCGGCTGTTTGAGGGTTTTATGGGGGAATGTGGAGATTGTGTGGAGACAGTTCGGGCCCCATCGCGGGCAAGCCCGCTCCCACAATGATTCAGGTGTACACAATCGTGGCTTACGACAGAAAATCCTGTGGGAGCGGGCTTGCCCGCGATGGCCGTGACACGGTTTCAAGGCAAGCGCAGGGCCACTTCAACGCCGTTTTCAACATTGCGAATGCTCATCGACCCACCATGCAACTTGACCACCTCTTCAACGAAGTTAAGCCCCAATCCCGTGCTTTTGCGCCCACTGTCCGGGCGCGGCAATGAGTAGAAGCGCTCAGTCAAACGCGGCAAGGCGTAATCCGGAATCGGCGCAGTTTCATTGAACAAGCGAAACTCGATCTGCTCGCCGACGCGCTCGGCGCTGAAGCGCAACAACCCCTGCGGCGGGGTGAAATCCAGCGCGTTTTCCAGCAGATTGCCCAACGCCTGACGCAGCAAAAACGGTTCGCCGATCAGCAACACATCCGCCGCAATCGTCTGTTCTATCCACAACTGTTTGCCTTCAATCCGCGCCGCCTGCGCCTGCAACAACTCATCGACCAACACCGCCAGCGGCACCGCCACCCGTTCCTCCAGGCCATGCCGCTGTTCGACCTGCGCCAGATTCAGCAAGCGCTCGATCAACTGCTGCATCCGCGCACTTTCGCTGTCGATGTTGCCGACAAACCGCAGTCGCTGAATCGCAGGCATGTCACCTTGCAGCAACTCCGCCGCGCCGCGAATCGCCGCCAGCGGACTTTTCAGTTCGTGGGTCAGGGTGTGCACGTAGCGCTCGACGTAAGCCTTGCCCTCCAGTTGCGTGCGCATCTGCTCGACCGCCGTAGCCAGTTGCTCCAGCTCACCGCCGCGATAGTGCGGCACTTCAACGCGCCGACCTTCGCTGACAGCCTCGGCATACCTCGTCAAACGGTGCAGCGCGCGGCTCAGCCACCACGACAGCAAGGCGCCGAACAACAGGCCGAGGCCGATCAGGCCCGCACCGTAGAACAGCAAACGCCGTTCGGTGCGATCGACATAGGGCTGCAACGAGCTGTTGGGTTTGGCCACGGTGACCACTCCGATGATCTGGCCGTTATCGCGGATCGGGGCGCCGACGTGCATCACCGACGAGGCCGGGTCATCCGGGTCGCTGCGACTGGAACGCGCACCGTATTCGCCGCGCAGGGTCAGATAGACATCGTTCCAGCGCGAGTAATCCTGACCGACCGCCACGCCGCTGGAATCGAGCACCACGATGCCTTTGGCGTCGGTGACGTAGATGCGATGGTTGACCTGATTTTTCGGCAAGCCCCAGATCGTCGCTTGCGGCTGGCGCTCGCCATAGGCGCGCAGTAACTCGGGCCAGCGGTTCTCGCTGAGGGTGCCGGCCTTGAAGTCGTCACGGAGAATTTCCGCCATCAGGTTGGCGGTATCGACCAGGGTTTCTTCGGTGGACTGGCGCACGCCGGGGCGGATTTCTTCCATCACTGTGTTGAGCACGAAATAGCCGGTCAGGCCGACAAACAGCACATACACCAGAAAAATCCTCAGCCCCAACGACATCAGCTGTGCCCCGGGCTGTAGCTGTAACCGAGGCCGCGATGGGTCTGGATCGGCTCGGCGTCGGCGCGCACCAGTCGCAGTTTGGCCCGCACGCTTTTAATGTGGCTGTCGATGCTGCGCTCGTAACCGGCATCGGCGGCGACACCCAGCGCATCGAGCAATTGCTCGCGGCTGAACACCCGTTCGGGTTGGTCGAGCAGACATTGCAACAGGCGGAATTCGTGGCGGGTCAGGCTCAGGGTCTGGCCGCGATAGGCAATCTGCACGCGCTCGGGATCAATGCGAAACAGCGCCGAGGAGGCCTCGATTGGCGGGCGCGGCGCCATGCGCTTGAGGATCGCCCGGACCCGTGCCGCGACTTCTCGAGGGCTGAACGGCTTGACCACGTAGTCGTCGGCGCCGATCTCCAGCCCCACAACACGGTCGATCTCGGCGTTGCGGGCGCTGAGGAACAGCACCGGCACTTCGCTGAATCGGCGTAGCTGCTTGCAGGTTTCGAAACCACTGATGTCCGGCAGGCCGATGTCGAGAATGATCAGATCGGCCGGCGTCTGGCGCTGGTGCGCCAGCGCTGCCTCACCGAGGCTCACCCAAGTGGTGGTGAACCCCTCGCCCTGCAAGGCAAAAATCAGCGTGTCGGCAATCGCCGCTTCGTCTTCGACAATCAGGATATGAGGCATGGCGTCCGAGCCCGTGGGTTAAGTGCGCGAACGGTGCCCCAAGCGTGCCTTTACGTCAATGAGACCACTTGGCGCTAGCAGTCCGGTTTGTCGGCGGTGAAGCGCCGCGCCGGGTTCACCGCCGCGCCAAATTCACGCAAGGCCTTGGCACCGATCAGCAGCGGATAGTTGAAGTTGCTGCGGTCGGTCAGATTGACCTCCACGGTACGCTTGACGTCGCCCAGGCACAGCTCCAGATCGACCACTGGCCGTTTCGCGACTTCGGTGCTTTCGCCTTCGTCTTCTTCATCCGAACGGCTCTTGATCTTGCTGATTCGCGCGACCTTGTGCTCGTAGACCTTGTTGCTGGCGTCCTTGGTGCCGAGACGGAAACGCACCCAGTCTTCGCCATCACGGGTGAAGGTTTCGATGTCCTTGGCCGACAGCGACGCTGTCAGCGCACCGGTGTCCATCTTGGCCTTGAGCACTTCACCGCCGATTTCCGGCAGCGCGATGTATTCGTAGCGCCCGTACAGGGTCGGCTCGGCGGCCATGACCGGGAGGGCGACGAGGGCAAACAGTGCAAGGAGGGATTTCACGTAAGGGGCTTCCTTGGAAAATGAGGGCGGCAGACGTGGGATTTTAGACAGCCAGCAAGCAATTCGTTCGCCGCTGAGCCCGCATCGCTGGCAAGCCAGCTCCCACAAGGATCTTCAACGAATGTAATTCTTGCGGACACCCGATAAACCTGTGGGAGCTGGCTTGCCAGCGATGAGGCCAGCACATTCAGCGAAATATCTGACCCAAGCATACCCAGCCAAAAGTGAAACATTCGTCACCCCCGATTTGGCCTGTCGCCCGAAGCCACTTATCATGGCGCGCTCATCCGACTTCATAGAGTTGCTTATGCGCCGCCTGCTCACCGGCTGTTTCGTCACCCTGCTGCTGTTGCTCAACACCCTGATCCTGATCGGGCCGTTGCTGGTGTTTGCCCTGCTCAAACTGGTGGCGCCCGGGCGCTGGCGCGATTACGCGTCGTGGGCGGTGATGTGGATCGCCGAGACCTGGGCCGAAATCGACAAGCTGATTTTTCGCCTGTGCATTCCCACTCAATGGGACATTCGCGGCGGCGCAGACCTGCGTGGCGACACGTCCTATCTGGTGGTCAGCAATCATCAGTCGTGGGTCGATATTCCGGCGCTGATCCAGACACTCAACCGGCGCACGCCGTTCTTCAAGTTCTTCCTCAAGAAAGAGCTGATCTGGGTGCCGTTCCTTGGGCTGGCGTGGTGGGCGCTGGATTACCCGTTCATGAAGCGCTACACCAAGGCGTTTCTGGCCAGGCACCCGGAGCTGGCGGGCAAGGATCTGGAAATCACCAGACAAGCCTGCGAGTTGTTCAAGCGGCAGCCGGTGACCGTGGTGAATTATCTGGAAGGCACCCGCTACACCGCTACGAAAAGCGCACAGCAGCAATCACCGTTCAAGCATTTGCTCAAACCCAAGGCCGGCGGCGTGGCGTTTGTCCTGGCGGCGCTGGGTGAACAGCTGGATGCGATTCTCGACGTCACCGTGGTTTATCCACAGGAGAACATTCCGGGGTTCTGGGACTTGATCAGCGGCAACGTGCCGCGGGTGATCATCGACATCCAGACCCGCGAACTCGACCCGGCGCTGTGGCAGGGCGATTACGAGAACGATCCGCTGTTTCGCGAGAAGGTCCAGAGCTGGGTCAACCAGCTCTGGACCGAGAAAGATCTGCGCATCGCCGAACTACGCGGCGAGCGCAACTGAATCAGCTACCGGTGCCGGCGCCCCAGATGCTGCCCAGGCTTTGCAGCAGCGGGCCGCCGACGCCTTGATCACCCAGATACTTGAGCAGCACCGGGGCAAACTGGCCGACCATGCCGCTGTCCATGCCCAATGCGCCGAACGCATTGTTCAGGTCATTGGTGTTCTTGACGTTGCCCAGGGCGTTTTCCAGCCCGGCGGATTTGCCCGACGAACCCAGCAAGCCGCTCAACGCCGCCATGTTGCCGCTACCGCCCGACAGCTTGTCGATGCCCGGCACTTCTTTGGCCAATTGCGAATAATCGGTGCTGCTCAATTGGTTCTTGGCCAGGCCAAGCATGGCGCTGGTGCCGCCGACCGCTTGCTGAGGGGTAACACCCAGACCGGTGACGGCTTGCAGCAAACCGGCGGTTTCCGAGGTCGGCGCGGCGGCGGTGGCCGAGTTGCCACCCTGCATGCTCGCAGCCGCTTTGGTCACATCGTCCAGGCTGAAACCGGCGAACACCGGGCTGGCCGCAAGGGTCATCAGCGAAGCCATTGCAATACCGCGTGAAATCTTCATTCAGACATCCTCTTGCGCTGCAAAAACCACCCTTCGACGGGCGGCGAAACTGCCGATTTGACCGGGTTTCCGCCGGCATGTTCCAAACCTGCGCATCCATTTTCAGCATAGCCACGTATATAAATCGTGAAACCCCGGAATGGCCGCGATGAATGGCACAAGCGCTATCGCTGAACTAGCCTGTGAGCAAACCGAGATCAGTCCTCGTCGCCTGCCTTTTGCCTGGAGAGACGTCATTTCCATCGCCGACACCGATCAGTTGCGACAGCTGTTGGCCCAGTGTTCACTGGGTGATCGTCGCGCCTTCGAAACGCTGTACCGCAGCGTCGGCCCGCGCCTGCACGGTGTGGCCCTGCGCTTTATGGGGCGTGCGGATCTGGCCGAAGAGGTCTTGCAGGAAAGCTTTGTGCGCATCTGGAACAACGCCTCGCGCTACGAAGCGCATCTGTCGGCACCGCTGACGTGGATGATCAACATCACTCGCAATCAGGCGATCGATCAGTTACGCAAACACCGCGACCGGCCGCTGAGCGTTCTTGAGCAGGACGCGTTGGCGGATGAGAGCCCTTCGGCGCATGAGCAATTGAGCAGCGCCCGCGAGGCTCACGCCCTGAACCGCTGCCTGGAAAGCCTCGACAGCATGCAGCGCCAGTCGATCAGCGTGGCGTATTTTCACGGGTTGTCCTGCACCGAACTGGCCGAGCATCTGGCCACGCCGCTGGGCACAGTCAAATCGTGGATCCGCCGGGGCATGGAGCGACTGCGTCGGTGCCTTGAATCATGAACTACCAGACCCCTGCCCTGCGCCGTGCCCTCGCCGCCGACTACGCCATCGGCTTGATGTCCACGGCTGCGCGTCGACGCTTTGAGCAAATGTTGCTGGATGACGCTGCGTTGCGGGCGGAAGTGGCGCAATGGCAAGAAACGTTGGCGAGCCTCACCGAATCCTTGCCGGAACAACCGGTGCCCGACCGCGTGTGGCACGGCATTACCGCGCGCATCGAGCCGCAAGTGCTGCATGTGCCGGAAAAACGTCCGTTCTGGAATTGGCTGAGACTCACGGCTGCCGCCGCCTCAATCGTTGTGCTGGTTTTCCTCGGTTCGCTGTACGACCGGGACGACGCCCGCTACCGCGCCACCCTGCTGAGCGCCAATGCGCAACCGGCGCTGAAGGTCGAGGCGCATGCAGATTATCTGCAGGTCGAGCCGCTGACATTGGCGGCGGTTGATGCCGATCGCAGCCTGGAACTGTGGGCGATTCCGGCGGATGGCAAGCCGATTTCGCTGGGGGTGATTCCAGCGGGGGGTAAAGGCAAGGTTGAGTTGAGTGAGGCGCAGAAAGTCTTGATCGACAAGCCGATTGCACTGGCGGTGAGTCTGGAGCCGAAGGGTGGTTCGCCGACCGGACTACCGACTGGAGCGGTGCTTTATCAGGGTGCTTTGGCAGCTCTCTGATTGCCAAGATTAAAAGATCGTCCAATCGCGATCCGAGCCTTCGGCAGTTCCTGCATAGATCGGTGTAGGAGTTGGCGAAAGAGCTGCAATCTGTTTAAGCCATTTATGGCAGACCACCTGGCACCTTTATTCCAAATCAAACTAGATAACTGTCAGATCTGACAGTTGGCGGCAAGCATTATCAAAGCGACCATTTCTGCTCCCTTTATGTAACGGAGTACAAATGATGAAGCTGAAAATGACCACCGGCGTTTTGCTAAGTCTGGCAATGATGAGCACTGCCTATGCCGCTACTTGCCCGACTCTCTCAGTGACCCACTCTCAGGATGCCGAAGATCTCACTTTCACCTCTGCACGCCTGAAAGACAAAGGCACTCCCAATTCAGTTGTCATTTGCCGATATGAAGGCAAGGACGACCTCGGCGCCTCGGCTGGTTACCGGAACGGCACACCGGTCACAGGCACTGGAAGCAATTGGAAAGGGGATGATTGTGCAACCACTGACGGTGACGCCAGCAAATGCGCATTTAAATAACCCGTTTGATTCAGCAATAAAAAAGGCAACCCGACAGGTTGCCTTTTTTATTGGTAATAACTTACGCCGCACTGAACAACTTATGCGGATCAATCACAAACTTCTTCGGCACGCCTGCATCGAACTCGCCGTAACCTTCCGGCGCCTGATCGAGGCTGATCACCTGCACACCCACCACTTCAGCAATGTTGATGCGATCCCACATGATCGCCTGCATTAGTTGGCGGTTGTACTTCATCACCGGGGTTTGCCCGGTGTGGAAGCTGTGGGATTTGGCCCAGCCCAGGCCGAAGCGGATGCTCAGGCTGCCCATTTTCGCGGCGGCGTCCACAGCACCTGGATCTTCAGTGACGTACAGGCCCGGGATACCGATCTTGCCCGCCACGCGCACCACGCCCATCAGCGAGTTGAGTACGGTGGCCGGGGCTTCGGACTTCACTCCGTCATGGCCGTGGCCACGGGCTTCGAAGCCTACGCAGTCCACCGCGCAATCGACTTCCGGCTCACCCAGCAGGGCGGCGATTTGTTCATGCAGCGGCGTGTCTTTCGACAGGTCGACGATTTCGAAGCCCTGCGCCTTGGCGTGGGCCAGACGGATGGTGTTGACGTCGCCGACGATCACCACGGCGGCACCGAGCAGGCGTGCGGAGGCGGCAGCCGCCAGACCCACCGGGCCGGCACCGGCAATGTAAACAGTACTGCCCGGGCCAACACCGGCAGTGACGGCGCCGTGATAACCGGTCGGAAGAATGTCGGAGAGGCAGGTCAGGTCGCGGATTTTCTCCATGGCCTTGTCGCGGTCCGGCAGTTTCAGCAGGTTGAAGTCGGCGTACGGCACCAGCACGTATTCGGCCTGGCCGCCGGTCCAGTCGCCCATGTCGACGTAACCGTAAGCACCACCGGCACGGGCCGGGTTGACGGTCAGGCAGACGCCGGTGTGTTGCTCTTTGCAGGAACGGCAGCGCCCGCACGCGACGTTGAACGGTACGGAAACCAGGTCGCCGATTTTCAGGTTTTCGACGTCGGAGCCTTTTTCGATCACCTCGCCGGTGATTTCGTGGCCCAGCACCAGACCGGTCTGAGCGGTGGTGCGGCCGCGCACCATGTGTTGGTCGGAGCCGCAGATATTGGTGGAAACCACTTTGAGAATGACCCCGTGCTCGATCTTGCGACCGCGCGGGTCCTGCATTTTCGGATAGTCGATTTTCTGTACTTCGACCTTGCCAGCGCCGAGATACACCACACCACGATTGCCAGACATGCTTTCACCTCGCTGTTGTTTTTATGGAACCGCGTTGCCCAGGCAGGCAGCGCGTTGAGTGCTCGGGTATAGATGCTGATTGTTGTGTTGCCTGTTATGGCCTCATCGCTGGCAAGCCAGCTCCCACAGGATTCGGGTTGGATTCAGATTTTGTATACGACACAAATCCCTGTGGGAGCTGGCTTGCCAGCGAAAGCGATCTAGAGAACGACCGTGCGATTGGCGTTGAGAAACACCCTGCGCTCAATGTGATAACCAACGGCCCGGGCCAACGTCAGGCCCTCGATATCCCGCCCTTTGGCAATCAAATCTTCCGGGTAATGACTGTGATCCACCGCCTCGACGCCTTGGGCGATGATCGGCCCTTCATCGAGGTCGTTATTGATGTAATGCGCCGTCGCCCCCACCAGTTTCACGCCCTTGTTGTAGGCCTGGTGATACGGCTTGGCGCCCTTGAAGCCCGGCAGCAGCGAGTGATGAATGTTGATCGCCTTGCCATCGAGCTTGCGGCACAGCTCCGGCGACAGCACCTGCATGTAGCGGGCGAGGATCACCAGTTCGGCGCCGGACTCTTCAATCACCTGCCAGACCTGACGCTCCTGCGACGGCTTGTCGTTGGGGTCGAGGGGGAAATGGTAGTAGGGAATCTGGTGCCAGTCGGCCAGCGGCTTGAGGTCAGGATGGTTGGAGACCACCGCCGCCACATCCATCGACAACTGGCCGATGCGCTGGCGGTAGAGCAAGTCGTTGAGGCAGTGATCGGCCTTGGAAACCATGATCACCACTTTTGGCCGATAGTTCGGCGCGGTCAGTTCGAAGATCATGCCGAAGGCCTGGCCACGCTCGGCGAGGCCGGCGCGGAAGGATTGCTCGTCGAAGCCGTCGGGTTGACGGAATTCCACGCGAATGAAAAAACGCCCGGAGAGGCGGTCATCGAACGAGTGGTGCTCGGTGACGTAGCAACCCTGCTCGAACAGAAAACGCGTGACCGCGTCCACCGTGCCGAGGACGCTGGGGCAGTCGGCGGTCAGAATCCATGTGTCTGGGGCGCGGCTCATGGTGCGGTGACTCCTGTTCTTGTGCGGGGTGTCAGGTTTTTCCCTCACCCTAGCCCTCTCCCAGAGGGAGAGGGGACTGACCGAGTGGTCCTTTCGAGCTACACCGACCTGAAATATCGGGTCGAACTCAGGCTCGAAAAACACACAAATCTGCTCCCTTTCCCCCTCTCCCCCCTGGGGGAGAGGGCTGGGGTGAGGGGGTGGCTCTTGATCCTTTTTCAGGCCTGAACGCTGAGGCCGTATTCGGCCGAAGCATCCTGCAACCACAACCACCAGTAATCCGAAAAGCTGCGACGAATCAGCAGTTCCCAGGTGTCTTCGGCGGTGTGGCGGATCATCAGCTGCGACTTGGCGAACACCGTGCCGACCGCTTTACCCACCGGAAAGTTGTTCGGGTGCACGTCATAACTGGTGGACTTCATCAGCACCTGACGCACGTTCGGCCCGCTCAGTTCGAGCACTTGCTGGCCGCCGCTGACGTTGACGATCGCGATGTGCAGATCGCCCAGCGCTTCGCGCAGTTTCTGTTCGGCGGCGAATTCTTCACCGCTTGGCACGATCAGCAGCCACTCGTCCGGGCCCATCCATTGCAGGCTGGTTTCGCCTTTGACGATGACGCTCAGAGCACCGGGCAACTCGATGCCAAGGGCTTTGTGCACGCCGGCGGCGAACGCCGCGTCGTGGCCATCACCACGAATCGTCAGATGGCCGAGGAGTTTTTTCTCACGCACGATCACGCCGGCGTTCTTGCGGCCCTTGCCGGCCAGGCTGGCGAGGTCGGCATGGTGCAGCGACGACTCGGCACGGGCACCGGTGGTCGGGCGTTGTTGGTACACGTTGGCTGTGGTCATAAAGCACCTGTTGTTTGATTTGATCGTTCCCACGCTCTGCGTGGGAATGCCGCCATGGACGCTCGGCGTCCGCTCTTGGGACGCGGAGCGTCCCGGGATGCATTCCCACGCGGAGCGTGGGAACGATCAGTGTCAGATGTTCTGGCGATCACCCTTCGGATCGAAGAACACCGAAGACACAATCTCCGCCTCGATCACGCTGCCATCGGCCAGCGGTGCAAACACCCGCTCACCCATGCGCTTCAGACCGCCCTTGACCACGCCCATGGCAAACGAATAGCCGAGGGAGTTGTGCGCGTAACTGGAGGTCACGTGGCCGACCATGGTCATCGGGATCGCCTGCTTGGTGTTGAACACCAGTTGCGCACCTTCCGGCAGCCATTTGGTCGGGTCGATCGGCTTGAGGCCCACCAGTTGTTTGCGCTGATCACGCACGCAGTCTTCCCGGTTCATGCCGCGCTGGCCGATCCACGAGAACGGTTTGGTACGACCCACGCACCAGCCCATGTTCAGGTCGTCCGGGGTCATCGAGCCGTCGGTGTCCTGGCCGACGATGATGAAGCCCTTCTCGGCACGCAGGACGTGCATGGTTTCAGTGCCGTACGGCGTCAGGTTGTACTGCTTGCCGGCCTCGACGATTTTCTCCAGCACGCCCATCGCATAGTCCGCCTGCACGTTGACTTCGTACGACAGTTCACCGGTAAACGAGATGCGGAACACCCGCGCCGGGACGCCACCAACCAGACCTTCTTTCCAGGTCATGAACGGGAACGCTTCGTTGCTCAGATCGATGTCGGTCACGGCGCTGAGCAGCTTGCGGCTGTTCGGCCCGGACAGGGTCATGGTCGCCCAGTGGTCGGTGACAGAAGTGAAGTAGACCTTCATGTCCGGCCATTCGGTCTGGTGGTACAGCTCCAGCCATTGCAGCACGCGGGCCGCGCCGCCGGTGGTGGTGGTCATGACGAAATGGTTGTCCGCCAGGCACGCCGTCACACCGTCGTCGAAGACCATGCCGTCTTCTTTGCACATCAAACCGTAGCGGGCCTTGCCCACATCGAGCTTGGTCCAGGCGTTGGTGTACACGCGGTTGAGGAACTCGCGGGCGTCCGGACCTTGAATGTCGATCTTGCCGAGGGTCGAGGCATCGAGCAGGCCGACGCTGTCGCGCACGGCTTTGCATTCGCGCTTCACGGCGGCGTGCAGGTCTTCGCCGTTTTTCGGGAAGTACCAAGGACGCTTCCACTGACCGACGTCTTCAAACTCGGCACCGTTCTTCACATGCCAGGCATGCAGCGCGGTGTAGCGAACCGGTTCGAAGATGTGCCCACAGTGACGGCCGGCCACGGCGCCGAAGGTTACCGGCGTGTAATTCGGGCGGAACATCGTGGTGCCCATCTGCGGGATGGTCACGTTCAGCGAACGCGCGGCGATGGCCAGACCGTTGACGTTGCCGAGCTTGCCCTGATCGGTACCGAAGCCCAGTGCGGTGTAGCGTTTGACGTGCTCGACCGACTCGAAACCTTCGCGGGTGGCCAGTTCGATGGCGGCGGCGGTGACGTCGTTCTGCAGGTCGACGAATTGCTTCGGTGCCCGTGCCGTACCCTTCTCGTGCGGCACCTGGAACAGCGCCAGCGTCGGTTCTTCGAGACGGCTCAGGGCTTTCGGCAAGGTGCCTTCGACCGCAGCGAAACCGGCTTCGCTGGCAGCGCGCACGCCACCTTCAAAACCGTCCGCCAGCGAATCGCCGAGACCGTAGACGCCATTGATGCCACCGACGCACACGCGTTTCTGCGGGGCTTCGCCCGGTACGAAACCGAGAATGTCTTCGCGCCAGGTCGGCTTGCCACCGAGGTGCGACGCCAGGTGGACGACCGGGCTGTAACCGCCGGAACTGGCAATCACGTCGCAGTCGAGCCATTCGCCTGGGCTGGTCACGGCGTGTGCTTTGACATCAATCGCGGCGACGCGGGCAGCGGTCACGCGTTTGCTGCCACGGGCCTCGATCACGGCACTGCCGGTGAGAATGCGGATGCCTTTGGCGCGGGCTTCTTCCACCAGCGCACCGCGCGGATTGCTGCGGGCGTCGGCGATGGCCACCACTTGCAGACTGGCGTCGAGCCAATCCAGAGCCACGCGATAGGCGTGATCATTGTTGGTCGACAGCACCAGTTTTTTACCCGGTGCCACGCCGTAACGGCGCACGTAAGTCGACACCGCACCGGCGAGCATGTTGCCCGGCACGTCGTTGTTGCCGTAGACCAGCGGACGCTCGCAAGCGCCGGTCGCCAGCACCACACGCTTGGCGCGAACGCGGTGAATGCGCTGACGTACCTGACCGATCGGTGCGCGGTCGCCGAGGTGGTCGGTGAGGCGTTCGTGGATGGTCAGGAAGTTGTGATCGTGGTAGCCGTTGACCGTGGCGCGCGGCAACAGCAGCACGTCCGGGGTGTCCTTCAATTCAGCGATGACACTGGCAACCCAATCCATCGCCGGTTTGCCATCGAGGCTTTCGCGGGAGTCGAGCAGGCTGCCGCCGAACTCTTCCTGCTCATCGGCCAGAATGACGCGAGCACCGCTGCGCGCAGCGGCCAGTGCAGCCGCCAGACCCGCCGGGCCAGCACCGACGATCAGCACGTCGCAATGCTGGTTCATGTAGTCGTAGGTGTCCGGATCGACTTCGGTCGGCGAACGGCCCAGGCCGGCAGCCTTGCGAATGTACTTCTCGTACGTCATCCAGAACGATTGCGGGTACATGAAGGTTTTGTAGTAGAAACCTGGCGGCATCAGCTTGCCGCCGACCTTGCCGAGAATCCCCATCATGTCGTTGTTGACGTTCGGCCAGCCGTTGGTGCTGGTGGCGACCAGGCCTTGGTACAGCGCCTGTTGCGTGGCGCGCACGTTAGGGATCTGAGTGGCTTCGGTAGCGCCGATCTGCAGTACCGCGTTCGGCTCTTCGGCGCCAGCCGCGAAGATGCCGCGTGGACGCGAATATTTGAAGCTGCGGCCGATGATGTCGACGCCGTTGGCGATCAGTGCAGCCGCCAGCGAGTCGCCCTCGAAGCCTTTGTAGGTCTGGCCGTTGAAGGTGAAGCTCAGCACTTTATTGCGGTCGATCCGTCCACCGTTGGACAGGCGATTGGTCTGGCTCATACCTTCTCTCCCAGCGCCGTCGGGGCTGTTTTCGCCGAATCAGCCTTGTCGGTGAATTGCGGCTTGGTGCCGATCTTGTAGGTTTCGAGAATCTCGTAGGTCACGGTGTCGCGGGTGACGTTGAAGTACTGACGGCAACCGGCAACGTGGTCCCACAGCTCGTGGTGCAGACCGCGCGGGTTGTCGCGGAAGAACATGTAGTCGCCCCACTCCTCGTCGGTGCAGCTGGCAGGGTCCAAAGGACGCGGGATGTGCGCCTGACCGGATGCGTGGAATTCCTCTTCGGAGCGCAACTCGCCGCAGTGAGGACAGAAGATATGCAACATGGGGATTTCTCCTGTTAGTGGGCAACCGCAGCAGCGCCGTGTTCATCGATCAACGCACCGTTGTGGAAACGGTCGATGGAGAAAGGTGCAGCCAATGGGTGCATTTCACCCTTGGCCAGACTCGCGGCAAACACGTTGCCCGAGCCAGGTGTGGCCTTGAAGCCGCCGGTGCCCCAACCGCAGTTGAAGAACATGTTCGGTACCGGCGTTTTCGAAATGATCGGGCAGGCGTCCGGCGTGGTGTCGACGATGCCGCCCCACTGACGGTTCATGCGCACCCGCGACAGCACCGGGAACATCTCGACGATGGCCTGAATGGTGTGCTCGATCACTGGGTACGAACCGCGCTGGCCGTAGCCGTTGTAGCCGTCGATACCGGCGCCGATCACCAGGTCGCCCTTGTCGGACTGGCTGATGTAACCGTGCACGGCGTTGGACATGATCACGCTGTCGATAATCGGTTTGATCGGCTCGGACACCAGCGCTTGCAGCGGGTGGGATTCGATCGGCAGACGGAAACCGGCGAGTTTGGCCATGTGCCCGGAGTTACCGGCGGTGACTACGCCGACGCGTTTGGCGCCGATAAAGCCTTTATTGGTTTCAACACCGATGCACACGCCGTTTTCCTTGCGGAAACCGATCACTTCGGTCTGCTGGATCAAGTCCACGCCGAGGGCGTCGGCGGCACGGGCAAAGCCCCAGGCCACGGCATCGTGACGGGCGACGCCGCCGCGACGCTGAACGGTTGCGCCCATGACCGGATAACGGGTGTTTTTCGAGCAGTCGAGGTATGGGATTTCGTCAGCGACTTGCTTGGCGTTGAGCAGTTCGCCGTCGACGCCGTTGAGGCGGTTGGCACTGACCCGACGCTCGGAATCGCGGATGTCCTGCAAGGTGTGGCACAGGTTGTAGACGCCACGCTGGGAGAACATCACGTTGTAGTTCAAGTCCTGCGACAGGCCTTCCCACAATTTCATCGCATGTTCGTAGAGGTGCGCCGACTCGTCCCACAGGTAGTTGGAGCGCACGATGGTGGTGTTGCGCGCGGTGTTACCGCCGCCCAGCCAGCCTTTCTCGACCACGGCGACGTTGGTGATGCCGTGCTCTTTCGCCAGGTAATAAGCCGTCGCCAGACCGTGCCCGCCGCCGCCGACGATGACCACGTCGTAGACCTTTTTCGGGGTTGGCGTGCGCCACATGCGCTGCCAGTTTTCGTGGTGGCTGAGCGAGTGTTTGAAGAGGCCGAAGCCCGAATAGCGTTGCATAGTCGTTACTCCAAAACCGCTCAGCGATAAACCGGGAAGTCTGCGCACAGGGCCGAAACCTGCTGGGCAACATTGGCCTCGACATCGGCATCGCCGAGGTTGTCGAGGATGTCGCAGATCCAGCCAGCCAGCGTCTCGCACTGGGTCACTTTGAAGCCGCGAGTGGTCACCGCCGGGGTGCCGATGCGCAGGCCGGACGTCACGAATGGCGACTGCGGGTCGTTCGGCACGGCGTTCTTGTTGACGGTGATGTGCGCACGGCCGAGGGCGGCGTCGGCATCTTTGCCGGTCAGGCCCTGACGGATCAGGCTGACCAGGAACAGGTGGTTGTCGGTGCCGCCGGACACTACATCGTAGCCACGTTTGATAAACACGCCGGCCATGGCCTGAGCGTTGTCGATCACTTGTTGTTGATAGGCCTTGAAGCTCGGCTCCGCCGCTTCCTTGAAGCACACGGCTTTACCGGCGATGACGTGCATCAGCGGGCCACCCTGGGCGCCGGGGAACACGGCAGCGTTGAGCTTCTTTTCGATCTCTTCGTTGGACTTGGCCAGGATCAAGCCGCCACGAGGACCGCGCAGGGTCTTGTGCGTGGTGGTGGTGACCACGTCGGCGTACGGCAGCGGATTCGGGTAAAGGCCAGCGGCAACCAGACCGGCGACGTGGGCCATGTCGACGAACAGCAGCGCGCCAACCTTGTCAGCGATCTGACGGAAACGCGGGAAGTCCAGGGTCTTGGAGTAAGCGGAGAAACCGGCGACGATCATTTTCGGTTTGGATTCGACGGCGAGACGCTCGACTTCGTCGTAATCGATCAGCCCGGTGTCAGTGTTGATGCCGTACTGCACCGCGTTGTACAGCTTGCCCGAGGACGACACTTTGGCGCCGTGGGTCAGGTGACCACCGTGGGCCAGGCTCATGCCGAGGATGGTGTCGCCCGGCTGGATCAGCGCCAGGTACACGGCGCTGTTGGCCGAGGAACCGGAGTGCGGCTGAACGTTGGCATAATCGGCGCCGAACAGTTGCTTGGCACGTTCGATGGCCAGCGCTTCGACTTTATCCACATGCTCGCAGCCACCGTAGTAGCGCTTGCCCGGATAACCTTCGGCGTATTTGTTGGTCAGGCCGCTGCCTTGCGCTTCCATCACGCGTTTGCTGGTGTAGTTTTCCGACGCGATCAGCTCGATGTGATCTTCCTGACGTTGCTCCTCGGCATTCATCGCCGCCAGCAGTGCATCGTCGTAACCCTGGATCTGGTCTTGCTTGCTGAACATCGCGTCTCTCCCAGCGGCATCTGTGCGCCATTCGTCTCGGTAAGGCACTGGCAATCAAGGCAGTGCCCTTTGATGCCGATGGTATGACCGGCGCAGACAGCTCAAATGCCTACGGACGCCACGCAAAGGTGCGTTTACGACATGGCGGGGAATGGACAGGACATACCCGATCTCCTGAACACTGGAGATCCCTGTGGGAGCGGGCTTGCCAGCGATGGCGGTGGCCCATCTGGCATTGATGGCGGCTGACCTGCCGCTATCGCTGGCAAGCCAGCTCCCACAGGGTTATGCGGCGACTTGGCGGATAAGTAGTAGCAGGAAGAAATGCGCGGGATAGAGGGCATAAGCCCAGCGGCGCATTGGGGGTGGCTGGAGATGTCGCACATGTCGCAACAGGAACATTCCGAGCAGTGGCGCAAACAGACAGGTGGCAATGCCAAAAATGGCAACGCTATTACCGAACCTCGCCGAGTCGTACAGCACCTGCCACTGATTGGCGGCCAGACATATCAATCCCGACAGCAAGCTGAAGTACCACGGACGACGAAACACCCACAGCATCGCCAGCGGTAGCAGAACGCCGAAGAAGCCGAACATCAGTCGCTCAGAAAACACAGCGGCCAGCACCAACGCAGCGACACCCAGCAACCGCGACATGATCGATGGATCCTGCCAGCCGCGCGCCACCAACAAGCCCAACGCTAATGTCGGCATGACGTTCAACGTATCCGGATCGGGAATGTACAAACGGTAAGGAATTTCACTCACCGCGCTGAACAGCAACAGCCAGCCCAGATAACGCCATTCGGTTTTCCGCGCTCCGGCCCGGGCCAGATTCGCCGCCATCGCCAGACAGAACCACGGAAACGCCAACCGCCCCGGCACGTAGAACCAATCGGCGCTGATCCCGACATATCGCAGGTGATCGAGCAACATGCTCAGCAGCGCCAGCCACTTGAGCAGATCCAGGGCGCCGTCACGTTTTCTCAGGTGCATAATCGGCAAGCGTCCATGTAATGTTCTGCCAGCGACATCTCGTGTGCTCCCCGGAAGATCTTCGGTAAAGTGCGCACCATCATTGACCAACGAGGCGCCACAAGCGCCTCGATCACGGAAGCCGGCCATGACCGACAAGAGCCAACAATTCGCCAGCGACAACTATTCCGGTATCTGCCCTGAAGCCTGGGCTGCCATGGAACAGGCCAACCACGGCCACCAACGCGCTTATGGCGATGATGAATGGACCGCACGCGCGTCCGATCATTTCCGCCAACTGTTCGAAACCGACTGCGAAGTGTTCTTCGCCTTCAACGGCACCGCCGCCAACTCGCTGGCGCTATCGTCGCTGTGCCAGAGTTACCACAGCGTGATCTGCTCGGAAACTGCCCACGTCGAAACCGACGAATGCGGCGCCCCGGAATTCTTCTCCAACGGTT
This sequence comes from Pseudomonas sp. FW305-7, assembly GCF_058786735.1. NCBI lineage: Bacteria > Pseudomonadati > Pseudomonadota > Gammaproteobacteria > Pseudomonadales > Pseudomonadaceae > Pseudomonas > Pseudomonas sp. FW305-7. Next base: position 27,731 of record NZ_JBYSZA010000015.1, on the reverse strand, counting down.
CGAAACTGCTGATCGCCGGCACTGAAAACGGCAAGATCACCCCGCAGTCGATCCGCGAAGTCGCCCTCAAGCGCCAGGACATTCACTACCCGAAACCACGCGTGGTGACCCTGACCCAAGCCACCGAGGTCGGCAGTGTCTACACCCCGGAAGAAGTCCGCGCCATCAGCGCCACCTGCAAGGAACTGGGCCTGCACCTGCACATGGACGGCGCGCGGTTCTCCAACGCCTGCGCGTTCCTCGGCTGCTCGCCGGCCGACCTGACCTGGAAGGCTGGCGTCGACGTGCTGTGCTTCGGCGGCACCAAGAACGGCATGGCGGTGGGTGAAGCGATCCTGTTCTTCAACCACAAACTGGCCGAAGACTTCGACTACCGCTGCAAACAGGCCGGGCAACTGGCGTCGAAAATGCGCTTCCTCTCGGCGCCATGGGTCGGCATCCTGGAAAACGACGCCTGGCTGAAATACGCCCGCCACGCCAACCACTGCGCGCAATTGCTGGCCGAGCTGGTCAGCGACATTCCGGGCGTCGAACTGATGTTCCCGGTGCAGGCCAACGGCGTGTTTCTGCAACTGTCGGAACCGGCGATTGCCGCGCTGACCGCGAAGGACTGGCGCTTCTACACCTTCATCGGCAAGGGCGGCGCGCGCTTCATGTGCTCGTGGGACACCGAAGAAGAGCGCGTGCGCGAACTGGCGCGCGACATCCGCGAAGTCATGTCTGCCTGATCTCACTCCACCTAACTGATCGTTCCCACGCTCTGCGTGGGAATGCCTCTCGGGACGCTCCGCGTTCCATTTCCCCCGCCAGCGTTACACCTTGGCATCGTGATGACGCGGAGCGTCAATGGCTGCATTCCCACGCGGAGCGTGGGAACGATCTTGGCTCGGGAATGACTTTTCCCACCGCAATACCAGACTTCCCCTCTATCGCGAATACCCTGTCCGTCCCACCCTGATCGTTGCCACGCTCCGCGTGGTAATGCATCCCGGGACGCTCCGCGTTCCATCTCCAATGCACCGCAAGATTCAAGGAAGAATCCCATGGGCCGCAGCCGCTACACCATTACCGAAACTGACAAACCCCATTTTCTGACCTGCACGGTCATGGAATGGTTACCCCTGTTCATCCGCCCTTACATCGTCGACCACCTGCTCAACTGCTGGCGTTATCAACAGACTCATCATGACTTGAGGCTGTACGGCTTCGTGATTCTGGAAAACCATCTTCACTTTGTCGCCCAAGCACCCGACCTGAGCAAATGCCTCAGCCAGTTCAAATCATTCACCGCGCGACAGATTATTGATGACCTTCAAAGCAAGGGCGCCGAAAGAGCACTGAAGCGCCTTCGTTTCAACAAGCGGGCACACAAGCAAGATCGGGTGTATCAAATGTGGCAGGAAGGCTCTCATGCAGAAATGGTCTACAGCGAAGAAGTCATGCGCCAGAAACTCGATTACATCCATAACAACCCGGTAAAGCGTGGTTATGTAGAGTTGCCGGAGCACTGGCGGTATTCGAGCGCCCGAAATTATGCAGGACTAGAGGGATTGATCGAGATTCAACGCTGGTACTAAAGCAGCTGGCCATCCCCTTTCGGATCGTTCCCACGCTCCGCGTGGTAATGCCTCCCGGGACGCTCCGCGTTCCAGCCCCACCACTGATGCGACGCCGAGCACAGTCATGACGCGGAGCGTCAAAGGCTGCATTCCCACGCGGAGCGTGGGAACGATCAGGGCACCTATTTCAGTCGCGTCAGCTCCTTGGTCTACATTGTTTGTCGAGCCCTCCGTTCTCATAACAATAAGCAGGAGCATCGGCATGTCGTTACAAGGCAAAACCCTGTTCATCACCGGCGCCAGCCGTGGCATTGGCCGTGAGATTGCACTGCGGGCCGCGAAGGACGGGGCCAATATCGTCATTGCGGCGAAGAGCGCCGAACCCCACGCCAAACTGCCCGGCACTATTCACAGCGTCGCGGCGGAAGTCGAAGCTGCGGGCGGCAAGGCCCTCGCGCTGCAGGTGGATGTGCGTGATGAAGACGCCGTGCGACAGGCACTGGCCCAGGCCAACGAGCATTTCGGCGCGATCGATGCGCTGGTGAACAATGCCGGGGCGATCAAGTTGACTGGCGTGCAACACATCGAACTCAAGCGTTTCGACCTGATGCACCAGATCAACACCCGCGCGGTGCTGTTGTGCAGCCAGGCTGCCCTGCCCTATCTGAAGAAATCCGCCGGGCACATTCTCAACTTGTCGCCGCCGTTGAATCTGGCGAGTAAATGGTTCGCCCAGTTCAGCCCTTACACGGTGACCAAATACGGCATGAGCATGCTGACGCTGGGCATGAGCGAGGAATTTGCCAGTTACGGGATCAGCGTCAATTCGCTATGGCCGCAGACCATGATTGCGACGGCAGCGATCGAGTTTCAGCTGGGCAATCGGGAATCGTTCAAGCACGCGCGTACGCCAGCAATCATGGCTGATGCGGGGCATGTGATTTTGAGTAGTCGCGGGCGGCAGATCAGCGGGCGGTTGTTGATTGATGAGGAGATTTTGCGGGAGAGCGGCGTTAGCGAGTTTGAGCATTACCGGTTCGAACCGGGGAGTGATGCGGCGTTGATGCCGGATTTGTTCGTTGACTGAAAAGCCCCTCACCCTAGCCCTCTCCCGGAGGGAGAGGGATGCTCCAGGAATACGCCGACCTGAATCTGCTTTACCGAATCCATAGTCGATAAGGTCGTACAGGTCGATGTCGAAAGCCAGACAACTCGGTCGGCTCCCTCTCCCTCGGGAGAGGGCTGGGGTGAGGGGCAAGTCGAACGCAAAAATTCGCCCCACTCAGAATTCGATGCGCACGTCGCCTTTAGGCACACTGCAGCACGACAAGATAAATCCTTCCGCCTCGTCGTCCTCGGTAATCCCGCCGTTGTGCTCCATCTCCACCTCGCCCCCCAGTTTGAGCACCTTGCACGTCCCGCAAATCCCCATCCCGCAAGCCTTCGGAATCATCAGCCCAAGCTTGGCCGCCGCCGCATGCACCGTTTCACCCGGTGCCACACGAATACTTTTGCCGGACGCGGTGAATTCGACCTGATGCAGATCCGCGGCATCGATTTCCGGTGCGTCGGCGGCCTGTTCGGCTTGCTCCACCGCATCGGCGCGAGCCTCGGGCGGCGTCGCGCCGAAGGACTCCTCGTGATAACGCGCCATGTCGTAACCGGCGTTTTCCAGCAAACGCTTCACCGCCGTCATATACGGCGTCGGGCCGCAGCAGAACACTTCGCGCTCAAGGAAATCGGGAACCATCAGTTCGAGCATCTTGTGATTCAGATAGCCGCGGTACCCGGCCCACGGCTCGCCCAGACCGTGCTTTTCACAGATCAAATGCAGGCTGAAGTTATCGATCCGCGACGCCATGTGTTCCAGCTCGCGGTGGTAAATGATGTCCTTTGGCGAGCGCGCGCTGTGGATAAAGGTCATGTCGACGTTGGCGTTGGTGTCGTAGAACCAGCGCGCCATCGACATGCACGGGGTGATTCCCACGCCGCCGCTGAGGTAGAGGACTTTCGGGCTCGGGAAGTCGATGGCATTGAACAGCCCGACCGGCCCGTGCACCGCCAGCTCCTGCCCTTCATGCAACGTGTCGTGCAACCAGTTGGAAACCTTGCCGCCCGGCACTCGTTTGATCGTCACCGAAAAGCTGTACGGCACCGACGGCGAACTGGAGATCGTGTACGAACGCATGATCGGCTGGCCTTCGATTTCCAGCTCCAGGGTGACGAACTGGCCGGGCTTGAAGAAGAACAGGATCGGCTGGTCAGCCATAAAGCAGAAGGTGCGCACGTCCCAGGTTTCCTGGATGACTTTGACGCAACGGACGATGTGTCGGCCATTGGCCCAGGTCTGGGTGGTGACCGGATTCAGGAAGCTGTTGGACATGCTGTTCTCCACGGCCGACTGTCGGCCTCATGTCGGCGATTCTGCGTATAGCGCGAACCGCCCGTTTACCTATCCGCGACATTGACATACTTATCGCGACCAGCCCCCAACCACCGGGGGTTGCGCGTCGGGAACAGATTGCACCATGTCGCCCATGGATAAGGTTCCGCCCAGCGCCGGCCCCACACTCGCCTCAACACCCAAACAGATTCTTTACACCTTGCGTAGCAACTGTTTACAGCACACCTGATTAGCCACTTTCGCCGGCCACGCAGATGGCCATGAGGATCACATCGATGGACGTCACCGCAAAAATCAGCCTGGGCGATCCGCTGGAACCCGCACGCAAGGCCACCGCACAAATGCTCCAGGAACGCGAGCGCACCTTTTCGCTGCCACAACCGTTTTACAGCGACGAGCGGCTGTTCGATATCGACATGCAGGAGATCTTCCAGAAGGAATGGTTGATCGCCGGCATGACCTGCGAAATCCCGGCCAAGGGCAACTACCTGACCCTGCAGATCGGCAAGAACCCGATCATCGTCATCCGTGGCGCCGAAGGCGTGGTGCATGCGTTCCACAACGTCTGCCGCCACCGTGGCTCGCGTCTGTGCACCAGTGAAAAAGGCAAAGTCGCCAAACTGGTCTGCCATTACCACCAGTGGACCTACGAGCTGGACGGTCGTCTGCTGTTCGCCGGCACCGAAATGGGCGCCGACTTCGACATGAAGCAGTACGGCCTGAAACCGGTGAACGTGAAAACGGCCGGCGGCTACATCTTCATCAGCCTGGCCGAGAATCCGCCGGCCATTGATGACTTCCTGTCGACGCTCAACCACTACATGGAACCGTACGACATGGAGAACACCAAGGTGGCGATCACCACCACCTTGATGGAGAAGGCCAACTGGAAACTGGTGCTGGAAAACAACCGCGAGTGCTACCACTGCAACGCCTCGCACCCGGAACTGCTGAAAACCCTGCTGGAATGGGACGACGTCACCGACCCGCGCGCCGATCAGGCGTTCAAGGATCACGTTGCTGCATCCGCCGCCGCCTGGGAAGCCGAGAAAATTCCTTACGCCCACGCCAGCTTCGGCCTGCGTAACCGCATCGTGCGCATGCCGCTGCTCAAGGGCACCGTGTCGATGACCCTCGACGGCAAACAAGGCTGCGCGAAACTGATGGGCCGGATCAAGAATCCGGACCTCGGTTCGATGCGCATCCTGCACCTGCCGCACTCGTGGAACCACTGCATGGGCGACCACATCATCGTCTTCACCGTGTGGCCGATCAGTGCGCAGGAAACCATGGTCACCACCAAATGGCTGGTGCACAAGGATGCGGTTGAAGGCGTCGATTACGACGTCGAGCGTATGCGCCAGGTGTGGGACGCGACCAACGACCAGGATCGGCGTCTGGCCGAAGAGAACCAGCGCGGGATCAACTCCACGGCCTACCAGCCTGGGCCGTACTCCAAGACCTATGAGTTTGGTGTGGTCAACTTTGTCGACTGGTACAGCGAGCGCCTGTTGAACAACCTCGGTGCCGAGCCTGCGCCATACCTAAAAGGTGTCCCGGTTCAGGGCTGATTCCCTCCTGCCTGATCGTTCCCACGCTCTGCGTGGGAATGCAGCCCGGGACGCTCTGCGTCCCAAAAGGCCGAACGCGGAGCGTCCGTTGAGGCGTTCCCACGCAGAGCGTGGGAACGATCAGTCAGTGAGATGACCACCTCACACTGCCATCCTCACCAATAAACTCCTCAAAAATCTCCTCCCCCACCAACCTGATTTTCGCGTAGCCGTTCAGCACCCGCAGCGGATACGCCGGGTCATTCGCATCCTGCGTCTCCGACCACAACACCCGCGAATGCCCGTCCAGCTCGCTGGCATTGCCGTAGGGAATCGCCCCGTGCCCGGCGCAACGCGCATGCAAACCGCCCTGCGCCGCATAGACGATGCCGTTGTGCAAATGCCCCCAATACCAATAATCCGGCTCGCGCCCCAGCGCATCGCACACCGGTTGATACAGCGCAGTCTTGTTGTGTCCGGAAATATCGAAGCCCTGGTGATGGCTGAGCACCATGATCTTTTTGCGTTTCGGCAGGCCTTTCATCCACTCGATCTGCGGCTCGTTGAGGGTGCCGTCCATGTACAGGTTCATCGCATCCGAGGCGTACGCCGAATCCAGCCCGACCACCAGCCAGTCATCGTTGATCAATGCAAAGTAACTGGTGCCCTGCTGCCCCGGAAAACGCTTGGCCAGTTCCTTGAAATAACCGTGGGCGCCGCTGTACATCTCGTGATTGGAATTGAGCGTGAATGAGCCATGGGTGCCCATCGGCCAACCGGCCATGTCGACGTCTTCCTGGGAGTGACTGCCGGCGTAATACACATCGCCCAAATGAATGGTGAAATCGGCCTGGGCCAGTTGCATCTGGTTGGCGACTGAAACCGCCGGCGCATGACTGTCGAACGGCCCGGTGCCCCAGTCGCCGGCAATCGCCAGGGTCACGTCGCGCTCCATCTGCACCACCGCCGGATCAGTGCCGAAGGTCGCGTGATGACGCAGGTTTTCGATCCACTTGAGCAGCGCCTCGCTCCACAGCAGATCGAGCAGTTCCCACTTGCGACAACCAAGCAGACTGCCGTCCTTCAGCACCCGGGTTTGCAGTTGATCGCTCGACTGCGGCAAGGGCGCGGCGTTGCCAATGCGCAGGATCGACAAGCCGTGGGACAACTCCCACGGCACTGTCGGTTCATCCGTCGGCAGCTCGCCGTTTTTCAGCACGTACTGCGCCTGATCGTGCCCGCGCTGCAGCAGTTTGATGATCGCCTGGAACTCCTGCGGCTCCAGCTCGCTGATGAGCTTCATCCAGGCCATTTCCATGCGCGTGAACAAGCCGTGAATGCGCACTTTGACCTTGTCGTATTCGTGTTTCAGATGACCGACCGCTGACATGGCGTAATCCTCTATCCAAAAGGGTTCACAGGGTTTTCATGAATTCGATCAGCGCACGCTTGTCGGCGTCCGACAGCGTCGTGCCGTACAGGTGACCGCTGTTGTGGTTGCCCTCCAGCCGCGTGTCGTACTTGAAGTCGGCCGAGGCTTTTGCTTGCGCGCCGCTGGTGACGAAGCCGACATTGACCGGGTCGTACACGTCGGAACCGGTGATGAACACCTGCGGACGTTTTTCCGGTGGTTGCAGCAGGTCCCACAGGGTCGGCACCGAACCGTTATGCAGGTAAGGCGCGCGCAGCCAGATGCCGTCGGTAGGCGTGTTGCTGTAGCTCTGGGTCTTGCGGTAGGCGCCGAAGTCGAACGGCGGTTTTTTGAAGGAGTGGAATGCGGCCACCAAGCCTGTGGTAAACGAATCGAGCCGGTGCGGATCGGTGCCGAGTTGGTCGATGTTGGTAGTGACCTGTCCGGTATCGGTGCGACCGAAGTCATGACAACCGGCGCAGTTGTTGTCCCAGATCGGTTTGCCCTGCGCGACCTTGGCCTGATCCAGCGCCCACGGCCACGCCGGCGCCTTGTGCCCGAGCAGCCAGTTGGTCACGCGATTGAAGCTGGGCGGCAGCACCGATTCCGGCGTTGCGCCCACGGCCATCGCGGCGGCGTAGTTGCGTTCATGGATTTTGTTGTTATTGCCGTCCCAGTGCAGGTACATCGATTCCCGCGGTTTCTGGTTCCATACCTGCGGCAGGTCGACGGTGCCGATGGTCGAGTCATCCGGGAAGCCGAACACCACCATTTTCGTCGGGTTGAACGTGTCGGTGCGGCCCGGGCCCTGTTGCGGACGCAGCTTCTGCCAGGCGTACGCCTGTTTCTGCTTGAGCAGCGCGCTTTTCGCCATCGGCATGATCAGATAACGGTTGTAGAGCTTTTCGAAAAAGCCCAACTGGAACCTGGCGTTGATCGCCGCCATCACCGCGTCGGTGGTGAATTTCGGATCGCTGGCGCAATCGTACGCGAACCACTGGAAGGCTTGCAGTTGCAGGGTGTTGGCCGGCGCACTCGGCACGTTTACGGCGACGTCGCTGGCATTCGCCCGGTAGGAACCGGTGTGGCACAACGCGCAGTTCGGCTCGACGGTCGGGTAGCCAATCTGCCGCTTGGCCATGCCTATTGGCAGGTCCTTGCCGTTCTCGAAGAGAAAGCCGAAGACTTCCCAGCCGCCGGGTTTGGGCATCTTTTCCGGGCACATTTGCGGGAGCACGGCGAACAGGTAATACGGGATGCGCGCTTCGATGCCGAGGCCAATGGCGGCGTATTTGTAGTGGTCTTCGTCGGAGGCATATTCCTGTTCAGGGACGACGCGGAGCATCTGATACCAGGTTTCATAACCAATGAAGCCCAGCACCGCGACCACGATCAGCGTGCCAACCTTGAAGGCGTGACTCTGCCATTGCCGCCGCCACGCCGCGCGCCATTCGCGCCAGCCATCGCCGAGCAGCGCCCATGGCCGGTTCTCAGGCGTGGTGCCGAGGTAGAGGAGAATCCCGAGGATCAGGAAAAAGCTCAGATCGCCCATCAGCATCGGCACGAACACCGAACCCTGAATGCTGGTGTTGATCAGGTAGATCCAGAACACCACCGCGATCAACCGCGTCAGTACGCACAGCCAGGAATGCACCACATAGCGCGGCGCGTTGAAGCCCGACGGCATGTAAAACACACTGATGCCGACCAGCAGCATCCCGGCGTTTTCCAGCCACGGGTCGGAGAGTTGCGGCGGCAACCCGACCACGGATGTCAGCAATCCCGGCGCGAATAGCGCGGGGATCGCGAACACCATGTTCATCGCGATGCCTAGCCAGATGAAGCGTTGAAACCAGCGGATGTAGCTGTCCATATCGTCCATTTCCTTGTAAAGACCCAAGAGATGTAGCGCCTGACCTTCAGCTATCGCTGGCAAGCCAGCTCCCACAGGGTCTAGAGGTGTTCACAGGATCTGTGCCTGGCACCACCCAATGTGGGAGCTGGCTTGCCAGCGATGCAGTCGACTCGGTTTCAAGTCAGCCCAAGGCAGTTTTCTCCAGGTGTTCAAGGATGATCGGATAGACATCAACCACCGCGTTCTTGCCGAACATGCAGTCGATGTGGCCGTAGCCCGGCACCACCTGCCGGCTATAGCGCTCCGGCCCGTGCAGGTCGCACAAACGCTGGTAGGTCTTGAGGGTGCTTTCCGGCAGATAACACTGGTTGTCGGCACCGCTGATAAAGCAGATCGGCATCGTCAGCCGATCAAAGTGCGGCATGTACACATCGTTGCCTTTGAAATCCACCAGATGCCCTTTGCGCACGATCAGCGCCAGGTGCTCGAAGGTCTCGATGTTCGACTCGCCGAACAGCTCGTGCAGGTTGTCGTGCAGGGTTTCGTTGAGGGTGTCGTGGCGATACAACGAGGCGTACATGAAGGTGATGCGGTGGCACACCGGGTTGGTGCAATAACCCTGCGCTTCGATCCGCGCGTAACCGTTGAGGGCCTTGTCGTAGAGTTTGTTGAACCAGTTCTCCTTGCTGTCGGCGTAAGCGGTCATCGACTTGATGCCGATCGCATCGAGCATTCCCGGCAGGTGCAATCCAGCCTTTAATCCGGTAGCGGTGGCGACCACGGTGTCCGCGGCAATCTGCGAGCAGACCACCGAACGCACGCCCTGCAAACCGGCGAGCAGCGACATAAAGAAAGTCGTTGCGCCGTAGCAATGCACCACGCACTGCACGTCTTTGGCCTGAGTCTCCTGCTGAATCTGCGCGATGGCAGCCTTGAAGTCGTACTGGGCAATCTGGTCGCCGTTCCATTCCTTCTTGCTCGCCGGCAACAGAATGCTCACGCGGAAATCCAGCAGCCAGACGTCGTAATCGTGCTTGCACAGGTATTCGAGCAGGTTGGTCTGGATGGTGTCGGTGGAGAAGATATTCGAACCGACGCCCAAACCATGCACCAGCATCACCGGGCCTTTGCTGCCGGCCTGATAACGGCTCAGGCGCAGTTCGACACCGTCCTCGGTGGGGAAAAAATGCACCGCCGGGGTTGGCGCATCCAGTGGCCGTTTCAGCCGTGGCGGCGCGTCGGGGTTGAAGTAGATATCGCCGGCAAACACCCCGCCGTAACTTTCCCAGAGGATTCCGGCGAAGAACTTGCCGAACCGCGCCAGCCCTTCGATGCGCTCACGCTCGTTGCGCGCATTGAGCACTTTCATGGTGGTCATCTGTTTGGCGAAATCGGTCGGATGAATGTGCATCACCCCCGAGCCGATGACCTCGCCGCTCTTGTCCGGCCCGCGATACAACGTCACGTACAGCGTGCTGGTGTCGTGCCAGATATTCAGCACGCCGTTGTCTTCCGGCACGGTTTTGAAGGCGCTGAAAAAGTAATCGTTGCCGTCCTCGGCGGTCAGCTTCATGTCGTATTTCATGTGGCGCGTATCGACCTGCTGCTCGAACTGCTCGAACAGGTTGAACACACCGTTGCTGGCGGTCAGCGGTTCTGGCGACAGCGCCGGGGCGATGACCGTACCGACGATGGTTGCGGCGTGCTCCGGCTCCTTGATCATCCGGTTCATGTCGGCGGCGGTGATGGTCAGGGTGAAGTCGATCGGCGAGTTGTCCGCCTCGCCGCGTTTGGCGGCGGCTTCATAGACTTTCAGATCGGTGCTTTGCGCAGCAGTGAAGGCTCGGGAGAAATAGCCCTTCATGGTTTCGGTGAACTGCACGCCAAGGGTTGGCGGCGCCACCGGTTTGCGTGGTGCCGATGGCAGCGTGTAGTCGATCTGCCAGCCACGGTCGGCGGCGAGCAGGCCCATGTTGCGTTCGCTCACGGCGGAAATGGTCAGCAGCGGATTGACCGCCAGCGACGTCGGAATCACCGCGCCGTCGGTCACGTACAGATTGGCGTAGACATCGGTGCCGGCCGCGCCGCTGAACACCTGGCCCTTGTGGTTGACCACGCCTTGCCCGGCATCTTCGCCCATCACGCAACCGCCCAGCGGATGCACCGAGACGATGCTGTGCTTGAGCAATTTGGTCCAGATCGGGTTCTCCACCCAGACGCCGCCCAGCGCCTTGGTGCTCTGGTGCAGACGCTCGTTGCCGAGTTTGAAGTTCTCTTGCTCGCCAACACCCGGCCAGTCGATGCGCAACTGATCCTTGTTATCCAGCACCATGCGCCCCTGACCGCTGTCGTGGCTCATGATCAGGTAGGTCTGCATGTTGTGCAGTGCGCCGTAATACGGACCGCGCAGGAAACTTTCCGCTTCGCGTTCCTTGTATCTCACCTTGCCGCTGAAACTGTCGTCGGTGGCGACGCCGATCATCTCGGCGAACCCGGCCATGCTCGGCACCATCGGCCGGCCCAGGGCGCCGGGGATCGATCCCTCTTCAATAACCATGCGGCTGCGCCAGTCACCTTCGGTACGCATGTCGATCACCGACGTGATGCACGGGCCGACCGGGTGCAGTTCCTTGGCAGGGTGCGCGCCGAAGCCGATGCCGTTGATGGTCTGCTCGCAGTTGTGGCCGAAGCCGAGGATGTCGCCATTGCCGCTCATGTTCTCGCCGAGCTGGCCGGACATCACCAGGCCTTTGTCGCGCGAGCGCAGGAGAATTTCGGTAGAGCCGAGCGTTCCGGCGGAGACCACGACGATGTCGGCCTTCACAAACAGCGTCGGCGCGGAAAACTTCTCGCGGCCGCTGTCCAGATACTGGAAGTGCACGATCCAGCCGTCACCGTCACGCTCCAGATGCCGCACTTCGGCCTGGCAGAAAATCTCCGCACCGTGGTTCCAGGCGTCCGGCAGATAGTTCATCAGCGTGGTGTTCTTGGCCTTGTTGTTACAGCCCGACACGCAGTCGCCGCACTGGTTGCACGGCAGTTGCTCAACACCGACGTGGTTGAGGTTGTTCGGCAGTTTGTCGAAGGTCACGTTGATCGGCGGCTTGTAGAAGTGCGCGCCCTGCTTGAGGTAATCCGCGGACTTCTTGTTGGCGTCGAGCTTGGGCAGGTTCGGTGCAGTGCTCGGGTAAGGATTGGGTTTGAGCATCTCCCGGGCGCGGGCGTAACCGTCCTTGAGCAGCGTGTCGCGATGCTCACGCACGGCCTGCGGCCAGCGTGGGTCGTCGAACACACCGGGCTCCGGCTCGAGGGCAACGTTGGCGTTGATCAGCGACGTACCGCCGAGGCCGCAACCGACCACGACGTTCTGCTGGGCGTTGACGTGCAGGTCGAACAACCCCGTGCGCGAGCCGATATGGCCATCGGGATCGTGCACCTGCAATTCTTCGGTGGCGGCAATCATGGTGTTGGGGTATTCACCGGGCTGAATCTCTCGGCCGCGCTCGAGCAAACACACCCGTTTGCCGGCCCGGGACAGGCGCGAGGCAGCAATGCCGCCGCCATAACCGGAGCCAATGACGATGACGTCGTAATGTTCCTTGATCTCGCTGATGGGCGTTGCAATGCGTGTCATGAGACTGATCCTTTCTCAGGCTGATGGGGCAACTCTGCGGTTGCCTGCAATCAATGGGCGAACGAGCACCTGGCCTCCGGGGCGGACCCGGCGACAGCACAGCGGTTGGGGCAGGACTTACGCGCTATAGACGCGCGTGTTGATTGGCCGCACGACGTAACGTGCGCTTGCGTGGCGAGGGGGTTGGGCGATGTGGGCGGCTATCCATCATGCGTTCTCCCAGAACCAGATGTGGATAAGTGACGGCTGTCCTTATGCCATTGCAGTGAAGACAGCAGAGGATTCGAAGTCAAGGCAACGCCTTAGAACTGTATGAAATGTGATCAAGTGCCGTTTGGACTATGGCCGGCGGGGCTTACACGGTTTGACGAACAAGTTATCCACATAGCCACCCACAGCAAATGGGGGTAACTGTGGATGACTCCGAAAATAAGTGGCTGATTTGTGAAGAAAAATCGTGACTTATCCAGAAGGACGGTTTGCGAGAGGTATTGGATGTTTTTTGATCACTTGCGTGTAAGCCACGTTGCACATGGTCTGTAGCGGATGGCGAACACGTTATCCACAGAAGCGCCAACAGAGATCGGGGGTAACTTTGGCTTATCTGTGGAAAAGCATCGAAGGCTTCGTGAAATCGGGGTTTACGCGGGAGTTTTGCGTAAAACCAGACGATTTGATTGTTTTTTGATCGACTCCTCGTAAGCCACGGTTTATATGGGTCTCAGCGGATAGCGAACATCTTATCCACAGAAGCGCCAACAGAGATTGGGGGCAACTTGGCGAGTTATCCATTGGAAAAAGCCAGAAAAAACCGCAGCTTAGGCTGGTTGTTTTTTGATCGGATGGCTGAAAGGCTTGATTGACGTGGGGTGCAGTGATGGGCGAACACGTTATCCACAGATCCGCCAACAGGGATTGTGGGTAAACAGCCTGCCCTCATCGGAACGCCGACCGCCCAGCCCTTTCCCGGAGGGAGAGGGGCCCCACAGAGTTGTATCGGCCAAATACATCGACCTGCAGCACCACGGTGACCTTAGCCTGGCCAAGCCTGAGTTTGCGCTGATCTTTCAGGTCGATGTAACGCATCGTAGGTCCCCTCTCCCTCCGGGAGAGGGCTAGGGTGAGGGGCTTTTCAGCGGACGACACCTTCTTCGATCAGCAGTTTGAGGATGGCTTCAGCTCCGGCCTCTGCGGTAACACCCTTGAGCACCTGCCCCCCGCCACCACTGGCCTTGGCCGTCGCGGCTTTCATTCGGTCGGCACCGCTTTTGGCCTTGATCACCTTCAAGCGTTTCGGCCGTGGTTTGGCCGGTTGCAAAGTGGCAACCGCGAGCAACTCATCATCCACAACTTCCACATCTTCAGCCTGCAAGACACCCCGCCGCGCCGGGCCATAAGCGCTTTGCCGAGGCTTCGGCGCAGCGTTATCCACAGTCGCCAGAAACGGCAGTTTCACCTTCAAGCGCCGCCGCTGCCCCCGGGGCAATGCTTGCAGCACCAACGCCGAACCGTCGTTGATCGACTCGACCTGCGCCAGCCCGACCACCAATGGCCAGCCCAACCCTTCGGCCAGCAGAAACGGCAGCATCCCCGAACCTTCACCGGTTTCCGCCTGACTACCGGTCAGCACCACCTGCGCACCGGCCTCGCGCAAATACGCCGTCAACGCCGGCAAGGCATCGGCGCCAGCGGGTTGTTCGAGCACGTGCATCTGTTCCAGGCCCATGCCCAGATAGGCGCGCAGTGCCGGTTCCGCGACATCCCCGGCATGCAGCACTTGCAGGTTATCCCCAGCCAGTTGCAGGCCCAGTTCCACGGCGCGGGCATCCTGTTCGGCGCGGCGCGGTCGACCGGAAGTCGGGTGGGCGCCGATTGAAACCAGAGTGATAATTTTCGTGTTCATAGCGCTTCCTTAAGCCGCATCGCGCTTGGCGTCGTTGCGGTAAGCCGCTACCGCCGCGATCAAGGCCTGAAGAATCTCCGCGCTCTCGCCGATCACCGACAGGTCGGCGCGTTTGATCATGTCGCAACCCGGGTCGAGGTTGATCGCCACCACTTTGTCGCAAGCACCGATGCCTTGCAGGTGCTGGATCGCCCCGGAGATACCCACAGCCACGTAAACCCGTGCGGTGACCCAAGTGCCGGACGCGCCGACCTGCCGATCACGGGCCATGAAGCCATCGTCCACTGCTACCCGCGACGCCCCCTCGGTAGCGCCGAGTGCTGCCGCTGTTTCGTGGAACAGCTGCCAATCCTTGACGCCGTTACCGCCGGAGAAAATGAATTCAGCTTCGGCCATCGGAATTGCCGCCGGATCCACTGCGACCGCACCGAGATCCTCGATCCGCGACAGGCTGCGCGCGACACTTGTGGATAACTCCACCGGCAGCACTTCATGACGGGTTTCGCTGACCGGTTCGGCGCACTCGGCCGAGGCCAGAATCAAGCGTGCGACCGGACGGGCAAGGTCTTGCAAACCCGCACCGGCGCGGCCGATGCATTCCTGATCCTTGACCTGCCAGACGCGGGTCGCCGGGCGCTCGCCCAGTGCTGCGGCAAAACGGCGGCCGAGCTCGCCGCCGCCACTGCGACTGTCCGGCAGCAGCCAATGGCGTGGATTGAACTGGTTATCCACAGCGCGCAAACCTTGCACTCGTTGCTCCGGTGCATAACCGCTGAACTCATCGCCCTCCAGCACCAGCAAGCGATCGACGCCCGCCGTGGTGAAGGCGTTTTCCTTGTGCTCGCCAAAAACCACCGCCAGCACTGCGCCGTCCTTGCCCGCCAGTTGATGCGCGAGGCCCAGCAGGTCACGGTCGTGGCTGCTCAGGCGGCCGCCAACCATGTCCGGCACCACGCTGATGTAGAACGCCGGGGCCGCGACCTGATGCAGCGGCAATTGCACTTCAACCGTGGCCGAGCGTTTGACCGCCCCGCCCTGCTGCGCGCCGCTACGGTCGATGCGTTTGATGCCGTTGGGGCCGATGAAGCCGATGCCATGCAGATTCTTGCGAATGACGCCGTTGGGGCCCATCCAGCTGTGTTGCGCCGGTTGCATCGCCGCGTGCAGCGGGTGCAGGCGGTTACGGGCAATCCATTCGGCGCGCGGGTCGCGGCGGATAATGTCGCTCATCAGTGGGCCTCCGCAGGTTCACGTTTGGCCGGTGCAGTCGGCTTGCCTGGCGCGGCGTCTTCGAGCAGCGCATCGGCCACCAGTTCGGCGATGTCCTTGATCAACGGACGCGGTTCGACCACGCCTTCGAGCATCGCCGTGCACTGTGGACAACCCACGGCCACCAGCTCGGCGCCGGTCTCGCGGATGTCTTCCATGCGCATGTCGGGGATCCGCTGCTTGCCCGGAATGTCGGTAATCGGCGCGCCGCCACCGCCGCCGCAGCAGCGCGAGCGGAAGCCGGAACGTTGCATCTCTTTGACCTCGATGCCGAGGGCACGCAGCACTTCACGCGGCGCCTCGTACTCGCCGTTGTAACGGCCGAGGTAGCACGGGTCGTGATAGGTCACGCTGTTGCCTTTGTGCTGGCCAAGATTGAGCGCGCCAGCCTGGATGATTTCCGCCATGTAGGTGCTGTGGTGCTGCACCAGGTAGTGGCCGTCGAAGGCACCGTATTCGTTTTTCAGCACATGGAAGCTGTGCGGATCGCAGGTGACGATGCGGTTGAAACTGTATTTGCCCAAGGTCTGGATATTGCGTTTGGCGAGCAACTGGAAGGTCGCTTCATCGCCCAGCCGACGGGCCACGTCACCGCTGTCACGCTCTTCGAGACCGAGTACGGCAAAGTCGATTTTCGCCGCCTTCAGCACTTTGACGAAGGCGCGCAAGGTGCGCTGGTTACGCATGTCGAAGGCGCCGTCGCCGACCCAGAACAGCACGTCGGTGGACTTCTTCTCGCTGAGCAGATTGAGGTTCAAGTCCGCCGCCCAGTTCATCCGCCCGCCCGGGGCGAAACCGCCCGGGTTGTCGGTGGCGATGAGGTTTTCCAGAACCTCGGCGCCCTTGTTCGGGGTCGCGCCTTTTTCCAGAGTCAGATGACGGCGCATGTCGACGATGGCGTCGACGTGCTCGATCATCATCGGGCATTCCTCGACGCAGGCGCGGCAAGTGGTGCACGACCACAGGGTTTCGGCATCGACCAGACCGTTGACGATCGGTTGATGCGGGTTGCCGCTGTGCTCACCAATTGGCTTGCCGGGATACGGGCTACCGGCGAATTTCGCGTCAGTGCCACCAGCAAGACCTACGACCATGTCCTGAATCAGCTTTTTCGGGTTCAGCGGCTGGCCGGCGGCGAACGCCGGGCACGCGGCTTCGCACTTGCCGCACTGCACGCAGGCGTCGAAACCGAGCAGTTGGTTCCAGGTGAAATCCTTGGGTTTTTCCACGCCCAGCGGCGCGCTTGGATCATTGAGATCCAGCGGTTTCAAACCGGTGGAGCGACCGCCACCAAAACGCTCGGCGCGACGGTGCCAGGCCAGGTGCAGGGCCCCGGCGAAGGCGTGCTTCATCGGCCCGCCCCAGGTCATGCCGAAGAACAGTTCCGACACGCCCCACAGCACGCCAATCCCGAGAATCGCTGCCAGCAGCCACCCGCCGAAGTTCTCCGGGAGGATCCCGGCCACCGGCAAGGTCACCAGAAAGAACGACGCCGAGAACGCCAACAAGCTTTTCGGCAGGCGCATCCACGGGCCTTTCGACAACCGTGCCGGCGGGTTGCGTCGACGCAGGTAAACGAAGATTGCACCGACGAACATCACCGCCGTCATCAGCAGCAACGCATAGCCAAGGATGCGGTTATGCAAGCCGAAACCGTGTACCAGAATCGCCAGCACAATCGATGCCACTGCACCACCGGCCGTGGCGACGTGGGTGTTGGCGATGTATTTGTCCCGCGCCACCACATGGTGCAAATCGACCATGTAGCGCTTGGGCATGGCGAGCAGGCCGCCGATCAGATCGACCTTCGAGGCCCGGCCCCGACGCCACATCGCTACCCGCCGCAACGCGCCCAGCACCGCGAGGGCCAGGGCTGCGAACAACAGGATTGGAAGAAGGGTGTTCAACATAGGTGAAGCTCCCAAAGACCGCAGGGTCTTGCAGGTCGAGTTGCCTTACTCGGTCACTGTGGGAGCGGGCTTGCCCGCGATTGCATTCTGTCAGTCACAGTTGCATTGACTGACCCTCCGCTATCGCGGGCAAGCCCGCTCCCACAGGGTCATGTGCAAGCCTTTAGAAGTCTTTACACAGTCTGAGTGCGTCATAAATCGCAGCGTGGGTATTACGCTGCGCCACACAGTCACCGATGCGGAACAGCAAGTAGCCGTCACCCGTGGTGCTCAGCGACGGCTGCGGCTTGATCGCGAACAGTGCGTCAATGTCGATCTGGCCCTTGTTGCGCGAACCGTCCTTGAGCCCGTAATACAGCTCTTCGTCCGGACGCACGCCGTTCTCCACCACCACTTGATCGACCACCCGCTCCTCTTTGGCGCCGGTGTATTCGTTCTCCAGCACCGCCACCAACTTGTCGCCCTCGCGGTAGACCTTCTCCAGCATCATGTCGCCGGTCATGATCACTTCTTTCGGGTACATGCTGCGGTAGTAGGTCGGGAACGACGTACCGCCGATGGCCACGCCCGGTTTGATGTCGTCGGTGACGATCTCGACCTGGCTGCCCTTGTCGGCGAGGAAGTCGGCAACCGACATCCCGGTGAACTCACAAATGGTGTCGTAGACCAAGACGCTCTTGCCCGGCGCGACCTTGCCGTCGAGCACGTCCCAACTGCTGACCACCAGCCCTTCGGCGGCGCCCCAGTGTTCGTTCTGCTCAAGGAACGGATGACCGCCCACCGCCAGCACCACCACGTCCGGACGCAAGTCCATGATGGTCGCGATATCTGCCGCCGTGCCCAGACGCAGGTCGACTTTCAGCCGTGCCAGCTCCAGCTGGAACCAGCGGGTGATACCGGCGATCTGGTCACGTTGCGGTGCTTTCGACGCGGTGGTGATCTGCCCGCCGATAAATTCTTTTTTCTCGAACAGGGTCACGTCGTGGCCACGCTCGGCCGACACACGCGCCGCTTCCATGCCCGCCGGCCCAGCACCGACGATCACCACTTTGCGTTTCACACCAGTGGATTTCTCGATGATGTGCGGCACGCCCATGTATTCACGGGAGGTCGCGGCGTTCTGGATGCACAGCACGTCCAGCCCTTGGTACTGACGGTCGATGCAGTAGTTGGCGCCGACGCACTGTTTGATCTGGTCGACCTGGCCCATCTTGATCTTGGCGATCAAGTGCGGGTCGGCGATGTGCGCGCGGGTCATGCCGACCATGTCGACGTAACCGCCTTCAAGGATGCGCGTGGCCTGGTTTGGGTCCTTGATGTTCTGCGCGTGCAGAACCGGGGCCTTCACAACCTCTTTGATACCGGCAGCCAAATGCAGAAACGGCTCCGGTGGATAACTCATGTTGGGGATAACGTTGGCCAGGGTGTTGTGGGTGTCGCACCCCGAACCGACCACGCCGATGAAGTCGATCATGCCGGTGTCGTCGTAATACTTGGCGATCTGTTTCATGTCCTCGTGGGACAAACCGTCCGGGTGGAACTCGTCACCGCACAGGCGGATGCCGACACAGAAATCGTCGCCGACTTCCTTGCGCACAGCCTTGAGCACTTCCAAGCCAAAACGCATGCGGTTCTCGAAGCTACCGCCCCATTCGTCGGTGCGTTTGTTGACCCGTGGGCTCCAGAACTGGTCGATCATGTGCTGGTGCACGGCAGACAGTTCGACGCCGTCGAGACCACCGGCCTTGGCCCGTGCGGCAGCGGTAGCGTAGTTGCCGATCACCCGCCAGATTTCTTCCGGTTCGATGGTTTTGCAGGTTGCGCGGTGCACCGGTTCACGGATGCCCGACGGCGACAGCAGGGTCGGCCAGTGCTCGCCGTCCCAGCGCGAGCGACGGCCCATGTGAGTAATCTGGATCATGATCTTGGCGCCATGCTTGTGCATGGCGTCGGCCAGATTCTGGAAGTGCGGGATGATCCGGTCATCCGCCAGGTTCACCGATTTCCACCAGCCTTGCGGGCTGTCGATGGCCACACTGGAAGAACCGCCACAGATCGCCAGGCCGATGCCGCCCTTGGCTTTCTCTTCGTAGTATTTGACGTAGCGGTCGGTGGTCATGCCGCCGTCGGTCGCGTAGACCTCGGCGTGCGCGGTACTGAGCACGCGGTTGCGGATGGTCAGTTTGCCGATCTGGATCGGCTGGAACATTGCTTCGAAAGCCATGGCGGGTTCCTCGACTTACAACGGCTTGACGGTGAACAGGCCGTCGTCGTGGCCTTCTTCGGAGCCACCGTAGACTTGCTCGGCAACCGTGCGAATCTTGCTGCCGCGCGCTTCAAGAATCTGATCCATGGCACCCGCAAACCAGCCGGTGAACATGTAGTCGACCTTGCGCCCGACCTTGCCGTAGACGTAGACGAACGCCGAGTGTTCGAGCTTGACGCTGGCGGTGCCTTTGTCGAGGTCGATGTCCTGAATCTTGAATAGGCCCCAGCCGCGTTGCGACAAGCGCTTCATGTAGTGCTCGAACACCGCGACGCCTTCCAGGCCGTGGCATTCGGCTTCTTTTTCACACCAGTGCCAGGCGGATTTGTAGCCGGCCTTGTAGAGGATTTCGGCATAGGCTTCAGCGCCCAAAACCTCTTCGATGCCCATGTGGTTGTTGACGAAAAAGTGGCGCGGCACGTAGAGCATCGGCAGGGCGTCGGAGGTCCAGACACCGGTTTCGCTGTCGACTTCGATTGGCAATTGCGGGGCGATCTTGGCCATGGAAACTTAACTCCAGAAAATTTGGTTTGTTACCCCCGGCGCGGACGGCCGGGGGAAAGGATTCAGAAGTGCGGTGGCTTATTCGCCCCAAACATCTTTCAAGACGTTGACCCAGTTCTCGCCCATGATCTTGCGCACGACGCGCTCGGAGTGGCCGCGCTTGAGCAGGGTTTCGGTCAGGTTCGGGAACTCGCCGACGGTGCGGATGCCCAGCGGGTTGATGATCTTGCCGAAGCTGGTCAGGCGGCGGGCGTAGCCCTTGTCGTGGGTCAGGTATTCGAAGAAGTCCTGGCCATGGCCCTGGGTGAAGTCGGTGCCGATGCCGATGGCGTCTTCGCCGACGATGTTCATGGTGTATTCGATGGCTTCGGCGTAGTCGTCGATGGTCGAATCGATGCCCTTGGCCAGGAACGGCGCAAACATGGTCACGCCGACAAAACCGCCGTGATCAGCAATGAACTTCAGTTCTGCATCGGACTTGTTGCGCGGGTGCTCCTTGAGCCCCGACGGCAGGCAGTGGGAGTAGCAGACCGGTTTTTTCGATTCGAGGATGACTTCTTCGGAGGTCTTGGAGCCAACGTGGGACAGGTCGCACATGACGCCGACGCGGTTCATCTCGGCAACGATCTCGCGACCGAAGCCCGACAGGCCGCCGTCACGCTCGTAGCAACCGGTGCCGACCAGGTTCTGGGTGTTGTAGCACATCTGCACGATGCCGACGCCGAGCTGCTTGAACACCTCGACATAGCCGATCTGGTCTTCAAACGCGTGGGCGTTCTGGAAGCCGAAGAGGATGCCGGTCTTGCCCTGCTCCTTGGCGCGACGGATGTCGACGGTGGTGCGCACCGGCATCACCAGGTCGCTGTTCTCGCGGATCAGCTTCTGGCTGGCAGCGATGTTGTTCACGGTCGCCTGAAAGCCTTCCCACACCGACACGGTGCAGTTGGCCGCCGTCAGACCGCCCTTGCGCATGTCTTCGAACAGCTCGCGGTTCCATTTGGCAATGATCAGACCGTCGATAACGATGCTGTCGGCGTGTAATTCGGCTGGGCTCATCAGGCGTCCCCTTATTGGCGATTCACGCGCCGAATCGTCTGCCGGCGCTTTGGGGCCAGCATATGCCTCGGTGCCGGGGCGACCGGGTGCAAAAACGACAGGGGAATTGCCGAAAGCGTCAATCCGCGACAAAGGGTCGCCAGGCGCTCCGATCAGCTACCTGTTCAAGCCCGCCAGCTTGAGCCAGAATCTGGCGCATCTTGGATACACCACTGGATTAGAGCGGCGACAACATGAAATCGATCTTCCTGGCCCTGGCACTGATTGCGACCGGCGTACACGCCGCCGAAGAGACCGACAACAACCCGTGCGACGCGGTGGAAAACGACGTCCAGACCCTGGAATGCTCGACCTACAGCCGCACCACCGCCGAAGATTTGCTCAAGGACAACTACGCCAGCCTCAACGAGCGCATGCAGACCGCGTACGGCAAAAACGCCACGCAACTGGCGGATATCACCGCCAAACTCAAAACCGCCCAGCAGCAGTGGCTGAAGACACGGGATGCGGATTGCGCGGTAGAAGCATTCCCGGCGACGGCGGGGAGCAAGGCGTTCACGATTGCGCAGAATGACTGCGTGGCGCGGATGAGTGATGAACGGTCGGAGTTTTTGGAGTCGATTGGGCAGGAATAGTCCTTAAACTCCGAGGAAAATTGGAACCGCTTTGTGCTTTCGCCGCGTGAATCTCCTCTTCTTACGGGACATGCCGATTTCGCCTACACCTATTGCGTGAACGTCCCGATGTACGGGCCCTTCACGCAATATGCTGACAACTGTTCTTGATTGGTCGCCTTGAAAATATAAGTAAAGATTCGCAAATCTTATAAAAGACTTATATTCTTCCATGAACAGCATCCACTGGACACGAAAGGCCGTTAAGCAACTCTTGAAATTGCACTCCGTGCATCAGGTACAGGTTCGGAATGCCGTTACGGCGCTTGCCGAAATGCCTGATGTTGGCAATGTCAAAGCACTGATTGGCCATGACTACGCCTACCGCCTGCGCGTCGGCAATTATCGAGTCATGTTCGACTGGGATGGCGCAATCAAAGTGGTCAGTATTCAAGAGGTCAAAAAACGCGATGAACGCACCTACTGACATCCAAATCATCAACGATGCCGAGGGCAACCCCGCCTTCGTAGTAATTCCCTACGCTCAATACGTCGCACAGAAAATGCAGCCCGATCTGATCCCGCATGAGGTGGTCAGTCGAATGGTCGACGGGGCGACACCGATCCGTGCCTGGCGCGAGCACCTGAATCTGACACAGGAAGAAGTCGCCAAACGCATGGGCATTTCGCAACCGGCGTTTGCCCAGCAGGAAACAGTCGCCAAGCCTCGCAAGGCCACGCGCGAGAAAATTGCAGCAGCCTTCGGCATCACAGCCAATCAGCTTGAACTGTAAGCTGCCCTCTTCACTTGAAGGAATTCCCCATGAACATCTGCGGCATCGAAATCAAAGGCAGCGAAGCGATCATCGCCGTGGCCGCTCTCGACGGTTCGACCCTGAGTCACGTCGCCCTCAGCACCAAGAAAATCGCCCTCGACGATGACGACGAGGCGGCCAACGTCAAACGCTTTGCGGCGCAGGTCGCTTCGTTTGTGCGCGAGAATTCGATTGATCGGATTGCGATCAAGAAGCGCAGCAAGAAGGGTGAATTTGCCGGTGGGCCCACGACGTTCAAGATTGAGGGGGTGTTTCAGTTGCTGGATGGGTGTGAGGTGACGTTGTTGTCGCCGCAGACGATCAATGCGCAGGCCAAGAAGCACAATTTCGAGCTGCCGGGGACGCTGAACAAGTATCAGCATGAGGCGTACAAGGCGGCGTGTTCGGCGTTGGTGAAGAAGTAACCCGATTCCCGACATCACACGGAACCTGTGGGAGCGGGCTTGCCCGCGATGGCGGTGTGTCAGGCAATGACAATGTTGGATGTGCTGGCCTTATCGCGGGCAAGCCCGCTCCCACAGGGTTCTATGGCGTTACTGAAGCCGTTCAGGCTTGGGCGGTGCGGCGGTCTTCACGGGGGCAGCGCGCAAAGCGGGCGCGATAGCTACGGGTGAAGTACGACGGCGATTCAAAGCCGCAGGCGATGCTGACTTCCAGCACACTCATGTCGGTCTGGCGCAACAACTGCCGGGCCTTTTCCAACCTTAGCCGCAGATAGAAATTGCTCGGTGTGTCGTTCAGATGCAGCCGAAACAAACGCTCAAGCTGCCGTCGCGTCACTTTGATCGATTCCGCCAGTTGCAGCGTGGTCAGCGGCGGTTCGCTGTGCTGCTCCATCTCGCCAATCACCTGCACCAGTTTCTTGTTATTGATGCCGTAGCGCGTGGCGACTTCCATGCGCTGGTGGTCCTTGCGCGGGCGGATCCGTCCCAGCACGAACTGCTCGCTGACCTGAATCGCCAGTTGCGGGCCGTGGGCCTGGGCGATCAGGTCGAGCATCAAATCGATGGAGGCGGTACCACCGGCCGAGGTGATGCGCCGGCGGTCAATCTCGAACAGTTCCTGGGTCACGCTGAGCTGTGGATAAGATTCCTTGAAGGCATCGATGGCTTCCCAGTGCAGGGTCAGGCGATGGCCATCGAGCAAACCGGCCTCGGCGAGCACGAAACTACCGGTATCGATGGCGCCGAGGGTGACGCCTTCGTTATCCAGCCGCCGCAGCCAATGTTCCAGCGTCGGCGTGGCGCACTTCAGCGGTTCGAACCCGGCCACCACCAACAGCGTCGCACCTTTCTTCAAAGGTTCCAGCGCCGCATCGGCGTTGACCGACATGCCATTGCTCGCCAGCACCGCCCCGCCATCGGCACTGAGCACATGCCAGCGGTACAACTCGCCACGAAAACGGTTGGCCACGCGCAGCGGTTCAATCGCAGAGATAAAGCCAATGGCGGAGAACCCCGGCATCAGCAAGAAGTAGAAGTCCTGGGACATGGGCGCACTCGGTTGGCGGGTAGCGTGGAATGTTGATACGCCAGTTGTCTTCGGCATTCAAGAGCACAGGTCGCTACAGTGCAAATGCCAGTCGCCGCAGTGCGCTTTCAAAGGCACACAGCTGCGTAACTTTGCATCACCGGCGCATCAGACGCCGGGAACCACAATAAACGACCTGCCGAGGAACCCGACATGAAACGACTGATCAGCAGCTGTGTTCTTGCACTCAGCGGTACCGCTTTCTTGAGCGCCAGCGTCATGGCGGCCGAACCCGCGTCTTGCCAGAACGTACGCATGGGCGTGGTCAACTGGACCGACGTGATCGCCACCAGTGCCATGACCCAGGTCCTGCTCGACGGCCTCGGCTACAACACCAAACAAACCAGCGCGTCCCAGCAAATCATCTTCGCCGGTATCCGTGACCAGCGGCTGGACCTGTTCCTCGGCTACTGGAACCCGCTGATGACCCAGACCATCACCCCGTTCGTCGACGCCAATCAGGTCAAAGTCCTCGAAGCACCGAGCCTGAAAGACGCCCGCGCCACCCTCGCCGTGCCGACCTATCTGGCCGACAAGGGCCTGAAAACCTTCGCCGACATCGCCAAATTCGAGAAAGAACTGGGCGGCAAGATCTACGGTATCGAGCCGGGCTCGGGCGCCAACACGCAGATCAAGGCGATGATCGCCAAGAACCAGTTCGGCCTCGGCAAATTCCAGCTGGTTGAATCCAGCGAAGCCGGGATGCTCGCCGCCGTTGATCGCGCCGTGCGCCGCAAGGAGGCCGTGGTGTTCTTCGGCTGGGCGCCGCACCCGATGAACGTCAACGTAAAAATGACCTACCTCACCGGCAGCGATGACGCCCTTGGCCCGAACGAAGGCATGGCCACGGTGTGGACGGTCACTGCGCCGAAATACGCCGAACAGTGCCCGAACGTCGGCCGCCTGCTGAGCAACCTGACGTTCACCGCCGAAGACGAGAGCCGGATGATGCAGCCGCTGCTTGATCACAAGGACGCCTTTGAGTCGGCCAGGCAATGGCTCAAGGATCACCCGGAAGACAAGCAGCGCTGGCTTGACGGTGTAACCACATTCGACGGCAAACCGGCCGCTGAAAATCTCCAGCTGACCAGCAAATAATCCCCCGATTGGAAAGCCCCTCACCCTGACCCTCTCCCTGAGGAGAGGGAACCGGACGAAGCTTCGCAGCCCCGAAATGGGCTGCGGACAGACCCATCACGCCTGAAGGAAACCGCACCATGAACCACGACGTCATCATCACCTGCGCACTCACCGGTGCTGGCGACACGACCGCCAAGAGCCCCCACGTGCCGGTCACCCCGAAACAAATCGCGGCGGCGGCGGTGGAAGCGGCCAAGGCTGGCGCCACCGTTGTGCATTGCCATGTGCGCGATCCGCAGACCGGCAAGTTCAGCCGTGACGTCGCGCTATACCGCGAGGTGATGGAGCGCATCCGTGAGGCGGACGTCGACATCATCGTCAACCTCACCGCCGGCATGGGCGGTGACCTCGAGATCGGTGCTGGCGAGCACCCGATGGAGTTCGGTCCGAACACCGACTTAGTTGGCCCGCTGACCCGCCTGGCCCATGTTGAACAACTGCTGCCGGAAATCTGCACTCTCGATTGCGGCACGCTGAATTTCGGCGATGGCGACACCATTTACGTCTCCACCCCGGCGCAATTGCGCGCCGGCGCCAAGCGCATCACCGAGCTGGGCGTGAAGGCCGAGCTGGAGATTTTCGACACCGGGCACCTGTGGTTCGCCAAGCAGATGATCAAGGAAGGCTTGCTCGACAACCCGCTGTTCCAGTTGTGCCTGGGCATCCCGTGGGGCGCGCCGGCCGACACCACCACCATGAAAGCCATGGTCGACAACCTGCCCGCCGATGCGGTGTGGGCCGGGTTCGGCATTGGCCGCATGCAGATGCCGATGGCCGCGCAAGCAGTCCTGCTCGGCGGCAACGTGCGGGTCGGGCTGGAAGACAACCTGTGGCTGGACAAGGGCGTGCTGGCAACCAACGGCCAACTGGTCGAACGCGCCACCGAGATCCTCAGCCGCTTGGGCGCCCGGGTACTGACCCCGGCGGAAGGTCGCAAGAAAATGGGCCTGACCCAGCGCGGTTAACCCTACATCTATTCCCTTTGGGAACCGGAATTGTGGCGAGGGGATTTATCCCCGTTCGGCTGCGCAGCAGTCGCAAAATTCTTGGGGCCGCTGCGCGACCCAACGGGGATAAATCCCCTCGCCACAAGAACCGGTTTCACACGGGATCACCGAATATTTTCAGGAATTCGCCATGAGCTTTATCACCGAAATCAAAACCTTCGCCGCACTGGGCAGCGGTGTCATCGGCAGCGGCTGGGTGGCCCGTGCCCTCGCCCATGGCCTCGACGTGGTGGCCTGGGACCCGGCGCCCGGCGCTGAAGCGGCACTGCGCAAACGCGTAGCCAATGCCTGGGGTGCGCTGGAGAAAAACGGTCTGGCGCCCGGCGCCTCGCAGGATCGTCTGCGTTTTGTCGCGACCATCGAAGAGTGCGTCTGTGATGCCGATTTCATTCAGGAAAGCGCCCCGGAACGACTGGAGCTGAAACTCGATCTGCACAGCAAAATCAGCGCGGCGGCCAAGGCCGATGCGCTGATTGGTTCGAGCACTTCGGGTCTGCTGCCGAGCGAGTTCTACGAGAGTTCGACGCATCCAGAGCGCTGCGTGGTCGGTCACCCGTTCAACCCGGTTTATCTGCTGCCATTGGTCGAAGTCGTGGGTGGCAAGAACACCGCGCCGGAAGCTATTCAGGCAGCGATGAAAGTCTACGAATCCCTCGGCATGCGCCCGTTGCACGTACGCAAGGAAGTGCCCGGTTTCATCGCCGACCGTTTGCTCGAAGCGCTGTGGCGTGAGGCGCTGCATCTGGTCAACGACGGCGTGGCGACTACCGGTGAAATCGACGATGCGATCCGCTTTGGCGCCGGTTTGCGCTGGTCGTTCATGGGCACGTTTCTGACTTACACGCTGGCCGGTGGTGATGCCGGTATGCGCCACTTCATGTCGCAATTCGGTCCGGCCTTGCAGTTGCCGTGGACGTATCTGCCGGCGCCCGAGCTGACGGACAAGTTGATCGATGATGTGGTGGATGGCACCAGTGAGCAGCTTGGCCGCCACAGCATTTCGGCGCTGGAGCGCTATCGTGATGATTGTTTGCTGGCGGTGCTTGAGGCGGTGAAAACCACCAAGGAAAAGCATGGGATGAGTTTCAGCGAGTAATGCGTTCGCTTCAAACCGTTGCCCTCACCCTAGCCCTCTCCCAGGGGTAGAGGGGACTGACCGCGTTGTTCATGCGAGCTACGCCGACCTGCACCACCGAGCCGAACTCCAATATTGAAAGGCCCCCGATCGGCTCCCTTTCCCCCTCTCCCCCCTGGGGGAAAGGGCTGGGGTGAGGGGGTGGCTC